>JAIESL010000134.1 GCA_019746095.1 Caulobacteraceae bacterium | reverse complement strand
ATCTGTTCGGGGGCCCGTTCGGGGGCGGGGCGGGCGTCGGGTCGAGGTTTCGGTTTCAACAGGCAGTCTCCCTGATCTCCCTCCCCCCTTGGGGGAGGGAGAAGAATTGGCGCATGACTCTGCACCGCCTGTTTCCAGGCGGGTGGGGAGGGCGCGGGGCGACCGGGCCTCGCCCGGTGCAGGATTGAGTACCGTTTCGACGAGACAGATCGCCCCGCGCGGCCGTTTTCCACGCGCCCTCCGGTTGGCGGCCCTTGCTTCGGGCCTAGCCGGATCACGCCGTCGCCCTTGCGGGCGCCGACGCGCGGCGGACATGACGGTCTTGCCGCCAGCAGCCCGCGCGGGAAGCGCGCGGCGAGCAGGCGGGGGCCATCCATCGACCCCCGCAAGGTCCCCCGGAGTATCCATCCCCCGGGCTTCTTCGCTCGACCACAGCCCGCCGACATCGAGGCGCTGGATCCGACGCCCTCCCCACCGACGGGTTGCCACCATTATGGAGCCGGCCCGAGGGCGACGAATGATTCCGTTTGAGAAAATGGCAGGGTGTTGGAAAGGCGGGAGATTTTTGCGCGAACCCGACTAGGGATTCGCGGATTGTCAGCGGAGCGTCATGGCCATGCCGTCTCCTCCCTGTTCGCGGAGCGAATGGGGAGGTGGATCGGCGGCGTAGCCGACGAGACGGAGGGGCAGGCGCAACACCCCTCCACCACGCTTCGCGTGGTCCCCCTCCCCATTGCTTCGCAACAGGGAGGAGACGGGGCACCGGCCTACGGTCTAGGCCATTGCCGCCGCACTCCACTGATGGGCCATCGCTTTTGCAATGCCGGGGAAGAACCGTGACCGCTCCTTCCAGCGTTCCGGAGACGGCGGCATGTGGTGCACTCGAGGATCGCGACCGCTGACAACCTCTGTCGGCACAAGGGGCGGCAGGTTCTTGAGCCAGAGGCAGGTTCGCTTGGTTTCGCCGTGGCCAAACTGCCAAGGCTGGATGCTCTGGGCGAATTCCTCGAAATTCACGATGCGGGCCTTGGCGTGTTTGTGCATCACCGGATTTTCGATGGCGATCCGCTCGATGGGCGCGTTCCAGAAGTCGGAAAACAGGGCCGCCCCTTCGTCCAACTCGGCCCACATCTGCTCCCGCGTCTTCCCCGGTGGCGGTACGGTCAGCCAACGGACACCCGAATTGCACAGGCGCGTGCAGGGCGGGTGGGCGACCATCAGCAGGTCCCAGCCGTCGTTCAGGAGATCGCGAGCATCGCCAATGATATGGCGGTTGGACCCGTCCTCGCTGGGCAGGAGATCGCACGACCACGCATCATGGCCGAGGTCGAGGAAGGCGTTGCGGACCGTGCCGCTGTATTCGCAGGCGACGAGGACCTTCATGCTGGGGGCCCCGCTGTCGCGATCCTCACGAGTGTCATGTTGTCTTCCCGACCAACTCCCGCGGCCACTCGTCGGCACGGGTCCACGCTCCGTCATATCCGCTAACGAAATACCAGGATAGGTTGTGTGCCAATCCGTTTTGGGCGCAACGCGCCCATCTGTGGATCACAAGGGGTTTCAGCGTTGAAATTGGGCCGTGACAGGTGGGATGCCGTTCAGGTCGTGTTGCTCGTCTTGTGCGTTGTGGCAGAGGCGATTTGCGTGCTCTGGATTACAGCAGAGATGTAGGACACCGGTGAGCCCCCATGACCATGCAGCCCGAGACTGGTTCCGCTTGGAGCGACTGGCAAAACGACATGGTCGTTGCCGAGTATTTCGAGATCGACCGCATCCAACGCTCAGGCGGCACGGTCGTGAAGGCTCAACGCTACCGTGACTTGGGTGCCGTCATCGGCAGAGAAGAAGGGTCGATCGAGAGCAAGCTCCAGAATATCTCAGCGGTGCTGGATGGGCTTGAGATGGAGTTTGCGAGAGGCTTGAAACCCCGCTTCAACATCCAGCAATCGCTCTCCGACGCCGTCGAGCGATATCTAGACGGGAACCCGTCGCTTGTTTTCGGAGCGCCAGAGCGGCCATCGGTTGATCCTGCCGATGTGGAGGAGGTTCCGATCCCGGACCGCGCCCCGGTGAAGCCGAAACTTGAGCGGACGGTGGAACGCATCGCGAAGAAGTACAATCACGCGGAGCGGGATGCTCGGAACCGGAAGCTGGGTGCGCTGGGTGAGCAGTTCGTTTGCGAAAGGGAACGACAGAAGCTCCTCCGCGCAGGCAAGGAGAAGCTCGCCGATCAGGTTCGCTTGGTCTCACAGCTCGATGGAGACGGGGTCGGCTACGATATCAAGAGCTTCGATCCTTCGGGCGAGGACCGGTTGATCGAGGTCAAGACAACTAACGGTCCGGCAACGACGGACTTTTTCCTCTCGCGAACGGAGCGTGAGGTGTCGCTGGAACGGGCCGATGTTTGGCGGCTTCACCGCGTCCACCTGTTCTCAAGTACGCCCCGGATTTTCATCATGCCGCCGCCGCTGGAGCAGTCGGTCAGCTTGCATCCGGAGAACTGGCGGGCGCGCTTCTAATAGCCCCCCTCAAACCACCTTCACCCCGACCCCGTCCTTGCCGCCCGGCTTGGTCACCGAGACGTCCAGGGTCTCCGTGCCGAATTTCAGGCCGCGGACGGCGCGCTGGATCAGGGCGGTGATCTCGTCGGCGGGCTGGTCGCTGCGGACGTCGGCGAACCAGCCGATCTGGCCGATGTCGGGCCAGACGGCGCGGGCGACCCAGATGGCCTGGACCTGCGGCGGCTGGAAGGATTCGCGCAGGGCCTTGGACAGGAAGACCGGCTCATTCTCCGGCTCGACCGCATGCAGTTCGACGCGGCCCGAGGGGCGGACCAGCGGGCGGACCGGCTCATGGCCCAGCACGGCCTTGATCTGGTCGGGCTCCATCATCAGCCCCTTGCCGCCGGCCGGGTTGAGCAGGATCACCGTATCCTTGAGCATGTCGAGCAGTTTGCGGCCCTGCATGGCCAGGATGCGGACGTCGTCGCCGAACATCACCCGCGCCCGGTGCGGGTCGGTGAACAGGGTCACGGTGTTGCGGCCGTCATTCAGGATCACGCCGCGCAGCACCAGCTGCTCGCCCGCGCGCAGCACCTTGGCGCCGTCGTCGCCGGGGGTGCCGCCGGGGCTGCCGGGCTCGGGCACGGCATAGAGGTCGGCCTCGAGCATGATCTGTTCGAAGGCCCCCATCTGCGTCGGATCGGCCAGCCCGTTGTAGAGCAGCTCCTCCAGCGGGTTCATCGGATTGTCGGTGAAGGTGATGGGCGTGGCGGCGTCGGTCATGGGATGGGCTCGGATCAAAAACAGGGTGCGACAGGACGGTCAGGCAGGTCGCGTGTCAATCGTCATCCATCTTCAGGGCGGCGATGAAGGCCTCCTGCGGGATCTCGACCTTGCCGAACTGGCGCATGCGCTTCTTGCCGGCCTTCTGCTTCTCCAGCAGCTTCTTCTTGCGGGTGGCGTCGCCGCCGTAGCATTTCGAGGTCACGTCCTTGCGCAGGGCGCGGACGGTTTCGCGGGCGATGATCTTGCCGCCGATGGCCGCCTGGATCGGGATGACGAACAGATGGGGCGGGATCAGCTCCTTCATCTTCTCGACCATGGAGCGGCCGCGCATCTCGGCCCGGCCGCGGTGGACCAGCATGGAGAGGGCGTCGACCGGCTCGGCATTGACGAGGATGTTCATCTTCACCAGGTCGCCGACCTTGTAGCCCGAGAGCTCATAGTCGAACGAGGCATAGCCCTTGGAGATGGATTTGAGGCGGTCGTAGAAGTCGAAGACGACCTCGTTCAGCGGCAGCTCATAGACCACCAGGGCGCGGGAGCCGACGTAGGACAGTTCGACCTGGGAGCCGCGGCGGTCCTGGCAGAGCTTGATGACGCCGCCGAGGTATTCGTCGGGGGTCAGGATGGTGGCCTTGATCCACGGCTCCTGGATTTCCAGGATCTGCATGACGTCGAGCAGGTCGGCGGGGTTGTGCAGCTCGATCTCGGAGCCGTCGCGCAGGCCGATCTTGTAGACCACCGACGGGGCGGTCGCGATCAGGTCGAGGTTGAACTCGCGCGACAGCCGCTCCTGGATGATCTCGAGGTGCAGCAGGCCGAGGAAGCCGCAGCGGAAGCCGAAGCCGAGGGCGGCGCTGGATTCCATCTCATAGGTGAAGGAGGCGTCGTTCAGGCGCAGGCGGCCGATGGCGGCGCGCAGGTCCTCGAAATCGGCGGCGTCGACCGGGAAGAGGCCGCAGAAGACCACCGACTGGACTTCCTTGAACCCCTTGAGCGGTTCGGCGGTGGGCTTTTTCTCGTCGGTGATGGTGTCGCCGACGGCGGCCTGGGCGACTTCCTTGATCTGGGCGGTGATGAAGCCGACCTCGCCGGCGGACAGCTGGTCGACCGGGGTGTTCTTGGGCAGGAAGACGCCGACGCGGTCGACGAGGTGGGTGGTGCCGTGCTGCATCATCTTGATGCGCTGGCCGGCCCTGAGCACGCCGTCGAAGACGCGGACCAGCAGGACGACGCCGAGATAGGGGTCGTACCAGGCGTCGACCAGCATAGCCTTGAGCGGGGCGTTCGGGTCGCCCTTTGGCGCCGGCAGGCGGGTGACGATGGCCTCCAGCACCTCCTCGATGCCGATGCCGGACTTGGCGCTGCACAGGACGGCGTCGGAGGCGTCCAGGCCGATGACGTCCTCGATCTGCTCGCGCACCCGCTCGGGCTCGGCGGCGGGCAGGTCGATCTTGTTGAGGACCGGGACGATCTCGTGGTTGTTGTCGATGGCCTGGTAGACATTGGCCAGGGTCTGGGCCTCAACCCCCTGGGAGGCATCGACCACCAGCAGGCTGCCCTCGCAGGCGGCGAGCGAGCGGGAGACCTCATAGGCGAAGTCGACGTGGCCCGGGGTGTCCATCAGGTTGAGGACGTAGTCGAGCCCGTCCCTGGCCCGGTAATTCAGGCGCACGGTCTGCGCCTTGATGGTGATGCCGCGCTCTTTCTCGATGTCCATGTTGTCGAGCACCTGGGCCGACATTTCGCGCGCGGACAGGCCGCCGGTCACCTGGATCAGGCGGTCGGACAGGGTCGATTTGCCGTGGTCGATGTGGGCCACGACGGAAAAGTTGCGGATGCGTTCAATGGGTGGGGTCGTCATGGCCGCGCCGGTAGCACGGCAGGGCCGGATCGCCAACGCGCGGGCGGCCGACGGGGCATTTCGTCACCGGTGCCGGCCCGGATTACATCCATGTAAGGCCGCGTTTCGGCGTTTGAGAAGCGGCGTCGAAAGGGCTATTCAACGGCGGATGACAGGGGCGCCCCGGCGGGCGACCCGAACGACGGGCGCGCGGCTCCCCTTCCGTGACGCCCAGAGGGATTCAGACGTGGCGAACATTCTGCGAAACAGCCTGGCCGGCCTGGCCATGGTGACCCTTGGCCTGACGCTCGCGGCCTGCGGCGGCGGCGGCGACGAGAAGGAGTCGGCGGCAGCGGCGGCGCGCAAGGCGGGCCAGACGGTGACGGCGGCGACCTCGAGCCTGATCAACCAGCCGCGCACGGTGACGGCCTCGGGCAGTGTCTCGGCGTGGGAAGAGGTGCCGGTGGGCGCCGAGACCGGCGGCCTGACGGCGATCGGCGTCTATGTCGACGAGGGCAGCTATGTCCGGCAGGGCCAGTTGCTGGTCAAGCTGAACGACGATGTGCTGCAGGCCCAGCTGCGCCAGCAGCAGGCCGGGGTGGCCAGCGCCGAGGCCAATGCGGCGCGCGAGGATGCGGCCCTGGCCCGGGCCGAGGAGCTGCGCGGGCGCGGCTTCCTGAGCCAGGCCTCGCTGGACACGGCCATCGCCAACCAGCGCTCGGCGCGGGCCCAGCTGTCGTCGGCCCAGGCCGCGCTCAGCGAGACGCGCACCCGGCTGGACCAGACGAGCATCCGGGCACCGGTGGCCGGGATGATCAGCAGCCGCAGCGTCACCCGGGGACAGATCGTCCAGCCGGGCTCGGAACTGTTCCGCATGGTGCGTGACGGGCGGCTGGAGCTGGACGCCGAGATCCCCGAGGCCGAACTGCGGCTGGTGCGGGCCGGCATGTCCGCGACCATCGTCTCCGACCAGGCCTCCGGCGCGACCGGCCGGGTGCGGATCGTGACCCCCGAGGTCAATGCCCAGACCCGTCTGGGGATCGCACGCATCTCCCTGGCACCCGGCAGTGGCCTGCGCCCCGGCATGTTCGCCCGCGCGACCATCGATGTCGGCTCCCAGCCGGCCGTGGTGGTGCCGTCCGACGCGGTCGTGTTCCGCGAGGGCAAGGCCGGCGTCTATACGATCGGGGCCCGCAATGCCGCGCGTTTCAACCCCGTCACCACCGGGGCCCGGAACGGCACGCTGATCCAGATCGTCAGCGGTCTGGAAGCGAACCAGCGGGTGGTGGTCCAGGGTGCCGGCTTCCTGGGTGAAGGCGATGTGGTGACGGTGGTCCCGGCGAGGGCCGCCGCTGCGGCCGCGCCGGCCGGGACTGCCGGCCAATGAATTTCAACAATATCTCGTCATGGTCGATCCGGAATCCCATTCCGATCGTCCTGCTGTTCGTGGTCCTGACGATCGCGGGCATCAGCAGCTATTTCAATCTCCGCACCAATAATTTCCCCGACGTCGACCTGCCCATCGTGGCGGTGACGGTGGTTCAGCCCGGGGCGGCTCCGACCGAGCTCGAGACCCAGGTGACGCGGCTGGTGGAGGACTCCCTGGCCGGTCTCGGACGGGTGAGGAAGATCAGCTCCACCGTCACGGACAGCGCCTCGACCACCCTGGTCGAATTCGAGCTGGGCGTGGATCTGGAGAAGGCCACCAACGATGTGCGCAATGCCGTAGCCGCCGTGCGTCAGGACCTGCCCGCCGACGTCCAGGAACCCATCGTCCAGCGGATCGAATTCACCGGCCAGGCCATTCTGAACTATGTGGTGCGCGCGCCGGGCATGAGCCCGGAGGAGCTGAGCTGGTTCGTCGACAATACGCTGTCCAAACGCCTGTTACTGGTGAACGGCGTCAGCCAGATCAACCGCGACGGCGGCGTCAGCCGCGAGATCCGCATCAAGCTGGATCCGGGCAAGCTGGCCGCCCAGGGCGTGACGGCCGCGGCGGTGTCGCAGCAGCTGCGCGCCTCCAACGTCAACCTGCCCGGCGGGCGCGGCGAGATCGGCGGCGAGGAACAGGCCATCCGCACCGTCGGCTCGGCCCTGACGGTCGAAGCCCTGGCCGATACCCTGATCCCGGTCAACGGACGGGCCGTCCGGCTGGGTGATCTGGGCGAGGTCGTGGACGAATGGTCCGAACAACGCGGCCGGGCCCGGTTCAACGGCCAGGAGGTGGTCGGGTTCGGCGTCGTGCGTTCCATCGGCTCGTCCGAGGTCGACGTCTACCACCAGTCCATCGAGGCGATCGAGGCGCTGGACGCCGAGCGCAGCGACGTCACCTTCGAGAAGGTGTCGGACATCACCTCCGATGTGATCAATAATTTCCATGCCTCGGTCGAGGCCCTGCTGCTGGGCGCCCTGCTGGCCATCGCCGTGGTGTTCATCTTCCTGCGGGACTGGCGCGCGACCTTCATCACGGCGGTGGCCATGCCGCTGTCCCTGATCCCGACCTTCTGGGTCATGGATCTGACCAACCAGTCGCTGAATGTCGTGACCCTGCTGGCCCTGTCGCTGACGGTGGGCATCCTGGTCGATGACGCCATCGTGGAGATCGAGAACATCGTCCGCCACATCCGCGACGGCAAGGCGCCCTACCCTGCCGCCATGGAGGCCGCGGACGAGATCGGCCTGGCGGTGATCGCGACGACCGCGACCCTGGTCGCCGTGTTCGCCCCGACCGGCTTCATGCCCGGCGTGGTCGGCCAGTTCTTCAAATCCTTCGCCATCGCCACCTGCGTCAGCGTCAGCTTCTCCCTTGTGGTGGCGCGAACGATCACGCCCCTGATGGGGGCCTATCTGCTCAAGCGCGACCAGGGCAAGGAACACGCCGATCCCAAATGGATGAAGCCCTTCCTCGCCGCCCTGAGCTGGTGCCTGTCGTCCTCGACGGACCCGCGGCTGGTCGCCGACCGGGCGGCAGGCCGCGGCGGCTGGTTCCGGCGGCGGGTGGTCTACCGTCTCAAGGACCACCGGCTGTGGGTCATGGGCATGGGTTTGGCCTTCTTCGTCGGCTCCCTGGTGCTGGCGTCCAAACTGCCCGGCGAGTTCATTCCGGCGGAGGACATCTCGCGGTCCACGGCGACCGTCGAACTGGCACCGGGCACGACCCTGGAACAGACCGATGAGGCCGTGCGTCAGGTGACGGATATCCTTCGGGCACGGCCCGAGGTCGACTCGGTCTTCTCGTCCATCGGCTCGGCCACGGTCAGCTTCGGACCCGGTGGCGGCAGCGGGGCGGCAGAGGTCCGCCGGGCCAACCTGACCATCAACCTGGTCAAGCGCTGGGACCGCAAGCTCAGCCAGCAACAGTTCGAGCAGGAAATCGGACGGGAGTTGAAGGTCATTCCGGGGGCCCGGATCCAGTTCGGTGCCGGCGGCGGTGGCGGCGGCCTGATGAGTATCGCCCTGGTCAGTGACAATCCCCGCCTGCTGGAGGTGGCCGCGGCCCGGGTGGAGCGCGAGATGCGCGCCCTGCCCGAACTGGCCAATGTGTCCTCATCCTCGGCCCTGGTGCGTCCGGAAATCCTGATCACGCCCAAGCCGGACGTGGCGGCGCTTCAGGGCGTATCGGCCGGGGCGATCAGCCAGGCGGCCCGGGTCGCCACCCTCGGCGACGCCGACCAGCTGCTGCCCAAATTCAACCTCGGCGACCGCCAGATCCCCATCCGGGTCATGCTGGCGGAGGAGGCCCGCAGCCAGCTGGGCGTGATCGAGAACCTGCAGGTGCCGACGGCGTCTGGCGGGACCGTTCCGCTTTCGGCCGTCGCGGATATCAGCTTCGGGGCCGGCCCCAACCAGATCGAGCGGCTGGACCGCCGCCGGGTGGCGACCATTTCCGCCGAACTGGCGGGGGTGCCGCTCAGCGTCGCGACCGAGGCGGTCGACGCCCTGCCCTCCATGAAGAACCTGCCCGACGGGGTGGCACAGCAGCTGACCGGCGATGCCGAAAGCAATCAGGAGCTGGCCACCGGCTTCGGCTTTGCCATCATCACCGGCATCCTGCTGATGTATGTGGTGCTGGTGCTGCTGTTCGGCAGCTTCTTCCATCCGGTCGTGATCCTGGCGGCGCTGCCGGTGTCCTTCGGCGGAGCCTTCCTGGCCCTGCTGCTCACCGGCAAGTCCCTGTCCATGCCGGCCCTGATCGGCATCATCATGCTGACCGGGATTGCGGCCAAGAACTCCATCCTGCTGGTCGACTATGCGATCATTGCCATGAAACAGGGCATGAACCGCCGGGACGCCCTGATGGACGCCGCCCACAAGCGGGCGCGGCCGATCATCATGACGACCATGGCCATGGGGCTGGGGATGTTGCCGATTGCCGCGGCGATCGGCGAAGGCACCGCCTTCCGTTCCCCCATGGCGGTGGCGGTGATCGGCGGGCTGATCACCTCGACCGGGCTGAGCCTGCTGTTCGTGCCGGTCGTGTTCAGCCTGGTGGACGGACTGAAGACCCGGCTGGAGCGTCGGCTGGGCCGGATGTTCCACGGTCAGCGCGACGCGGGCGAGGCCGGCAAACAGCCGGCGGAATAGTCCCCGCTCCCCTGACGGGGACAGCTCACCAACGACACAGGGGGGCGGCCGCTGCGAAGCGGCCGTCCCTTTCTGTTGCCGGCCCTTTCTGCCTCAGGCCCGGGGTCCCGGCCGGCGGTCGGGGCCCGCCGTCCCGGTCTGTGCCCCCAGGTGCGGAAGACGGTGCCGGGCACAGGGGGCGGCGCGGTTTCCGGGCGCGCGGGCGGCCGGTCCGGATCAGGCCCTGGCCTTCACCGGATCATCAGCGCCGGGCTGCGCCCGGGAGCCCGGCGGCAGACCCGGGCCGGCGGACACCCTCTCTCTCCTCAGGCCGCACGCCCGGGCCAGGGGCATCCTGACAGGGGGCCGGATGGGGGGCCCGGATAGGGGGACTGGGGTCGGCCTTGCGGACCGCGCGGCCGTGGCCCTGTCCCGGGCCCTTCCGCCCAAAACAAAACCGGCCGGGGTTGCCCCCGGCCGGCTGTTCGACCCGCCTTGCGGCGAGAAGGTTCTAGTACTTGAAGCGCAGGGTCGCACCCCAGGTACGCGGCTGGCCCAGGAAGGCGTCGTAGGTCTGGGTGTCCAGGGCCGGGTTGTAGAAGGTGCCGTTCGGCTGGATCGTCGAGGCGAACGCATTGCCTTGCAGCGGGGCGTTGTAGACGACCTGGACGAACTCTTCGTCGGTCAGGTTCTGGACCCAGAACTCGGCGGTCCAGCGCTCGTCCTCGGTGCCGAGGATGACGCGGCCGTTCACCGTGGTGAAGGCTTCCTGCAGCTTGTAGGGGAGCAGGTCCGAACCGGTGTTGTAGTCGTCCATGTATTTGGCCGACAGGCTGAAGCCGGTGCGGAGGCCGTTGCCGATGTTGCGATCAAAGTTGATCGAGCCGGTGGCCGACCATTCCGGAGCGAACGAGGCGCGAGCACCCGGCAGCAGCGAGAGCTGCGGGAAGTTGCCCGGGCTGGACAGGTCGGCAGCGGTGAAGTTGCCGTACTGGGCGTCCGTGTAGGTGACGCCGCCCTGGAAGCTCAGGCCCTCGACCGGGGTGAACCAGACCATGTCGGCATCGATGCCGCGCGAGGTCAGCTCGGGGATCGACTCCACCACGAAGGCGGTGCCGAGGAAGGTGTTGAGCTGGAAGTTCTCGAACGTCTGATCGAAGTAGGTGGCGTTCAGCAGCAGGGTGCGGTCGGCCAGCGTCATCTTCACGCCGAGCTCGTAGCTGTCGACCACTTCCGACGGGAAGAACAGCGAAGCGTTGGGCGTGATGCCCGTCTGCACGCGGTCCAGGTTGTAGCCGAAGCTCTTGTAGCCGCGGGCATACGACGCATAGGTCAGGATCGACGGGTTCAGGCGGTAGGCTGCCTTGATCGTGCCGCTCAGCTCGCCGTCATCGAAGGTCTCGATAACCGTGCGGTTGTTGTAGGCCGAGTTCGACCAGGGCAGGCAGAAGCGGCCCAGCAGCGAGGAGGTCGAGGCACCGAGGACAGCACCGATGGCAGCCGAGTTGCCGAGGGCGGCCGAGCAGGCACCGCCGTTGCCGTTGAGGTTGGTCTGCTGCCCGTCGAGGCTCTTGTCATCCAGGGTGTAGCGCAGGCCCAGGGTGATATCGAGCTGTTCGGTCAGGCTCCAGGTGTTGTTGGTGAACAGGGCCAGCGAGGTCGAGGACTGGTCGTACTGGTCCCGGAAGCCCTGGCCCACGGTGAAGCCGGGGCCGCCGCCGCCGGACGCGCCGCCGGTGCCGAGGCAGGTAGCGAAGTTACCCGCCGTCTGCGCCGCACGGGTGTAGCAGCCGATGGTGCTCGGGCTGATCGGCAGGGCCGGGTTGGCGGCGTTCAGGCTGGCGCTGAGCAGGAAGGACAGGAAGGGCGTGTAGTCGGCACCGAAATACCAGGTGTCGCCGCGACCGATGTCTTCACGGGTGGCGAACACACCGACCAGCCAGTCGAGGGTGTCGGTGGAGCCGGCCAGGCGGAATTCCTGGGTCAGGTTTTCGACCGAGAAGCCGTACTGGCCGTCGTTGACGCGATAGGCGATGTCCGCGCCGGTGTAGTCGACGTCCTGGCCGAGGCTGGACGTCCAATCACGCCAGGAAGTGACCGAGGTCAGGGTGGCGTTCATGGACGGGATGTCGAAGGTCCCTTCGAGCGACACGCCGTGGTCGTTCACTTCCTGGGCGTTCGAGCGGTTTGCGAAGCCCGTGCGCAGGAAGGGCAGCGGGCCGAAGCCGGCGGCCGGCGGACGCTGGCCCGTACCGTTCGACAGGCCGTCGATGAAGGGGAAGGTGTTGGCGGTACGGATCTGGGTACCGATGCAGCAGTATTCGTCCCGCGAGGCATAGTCGGCGATCAGGCGGAACGAAACGTTGTCGTTCGGCAGCCACAGCAGCTGGCCACGGACGGTGCCGAAGTCCTGGTTGTTGTCGTCCACCTCGGCGCGGGGGCCGTCACCGGTGTCGATGGTCATGAAGCCGTCGCGCACGCGGCGACCGGCGTACAGACGGAAGGCCAGGGTGTCGCTGATCGGGCCGGAGACCGAACCCGAGGCGGCCATGGCACCGAAGTTGCCCACGGTCAGTTCAGCGTTGAACTCGGGGGTGAAGGACGGCGCTTCGGTGATGATGTTGATGACGCCGGCCGAGGTGTTCTTGCCGAACAGCGTGCCCTGCGGGCCCTTCAGGACCTCGATGCGGGACATTTCGCCCAGGTCGCCGAAGCCGACCGAGTTGCGCGAACGGTAGACGCCGTCGATGACCACGCCGACCGAGCTTTCCAGGCCGGGGTTGTCACCGACCGTACCGACGCCGCGGATACGGGCGGTGGTCGAGGCTTCCGACGAGGTCGAGGTGACGGTCATGCCCGGGGTCAGGATCTGCAGATCCTTGATGTCACGGACGCCGGCGTCCTGCAGCGTTTCGGCCGACAGGCTGGTGACCACGATCGGCACGTCCTGAAGGTTCTGTTCGCGCTTCTGGGCGGTGACGATGATGTCGTCGATGGTTTGCGGGCCGTCCTGGTCCTGGGCGGACGCGGCACCGGCGAAGCCGAAGGCGCAGGCCCCGACCACGGCGGCCGACACGGTGGTACGAAGAAGGTTGGTAAGGCGCATGGTGGCTCCCCGACATGGGCCGGGCCCCGTCCTTGACGGCAACCTCGGCGTTTTCCTGATCCCTGGACCACGCCCTTCTGTGGAGCGCGGTGAGTCCAGTCTTTTCGGTAGTCCAAGAGGGACTTAGCGACAAGCCGCCGACCGTCCCGGCGCCCTGTTTCGGCCATGGCGGAAGCCGAACTGTGACGCAAAAGCGACATAAACTGATGACGCAGGGTCAATATTCGCCTAGCCGGTGTGCGTATCCGCGCAGGCTCCCGCCAAAATCTTGCGCCGCCGCGCCGCCAAAGCCAGGACCGCGCCCCCGGCGAGGGCTGACAGGAGGGAGCCGCCCAGCACGCCGAGCTTGACCTCGACCTGGGCGGGGGAGTCGATGGCTCCCGGAAAGGCCAGCAGGCCGACGAACAGGCTCATGGTGAAGCCGACCCCGCACAGCAGGCTGACACCGTAGAGCTCCAGCCAGGTGGCCCCGGTGGGAGGCCGGCCGATCTTGAGGGCCGAGGCGAGCCAGGCGGCCCCGAAGACGCCGATCTGTTTGCCGAGGAACAGGCCGAGGGCGATGCTGAGCACCAGCGGGGCCAGGGCCTGCTCCAGCGACAGGCCGGCGAAGGAGACCCCGGCCTTGGCAAAGGCGAACAGCGGCAGGACCAGCCAGGCGACATAGGGATGGAGATCGTGCATCGCCTCCTGCAGCGGGCTCTGGTCGTCCTCCGTGCGGTTGGCGACCGGCACGATCAGGGCAAAGGCCACCGCCGTCAGGGAGGTGGACAGGCCGGCGAGGACGGTCAGGTACCAGACCAGGCCGAAGCCCAGGACCCAGAAGGGCGCGGGGACGCGCCGGCCTCGCGCAAACCAGCCGCCCGCGACCAGCAGGCCCGCGACCCAGGCCAGGGGCACCCAGTCCACCCCGTCGGAGAACAGGACGGCGATCAGGGCGATGGCCCCGAGGTCGTCGACAATGGCCAGGGTCAGCAGGAACACCCGCAGGGACGAGGGCAGGCCTCGCGCCGCGACGGCGAAGACGGCCAGGGCGAAGGCGATGTCGGTCGCCAGCGGGATCGGCCAGCCCCCGTGGGGCCCGTTCAGGGAGACGGAGACGGCCAGATAGACCGCCGCCGGAACGACCATGCCGCCCACGGCCGCCAGCACGGGCGTGGCCAGTTTGCGCGGATCACTGAGCTCGCCCTTCAGGATCTCGTATTTGATCTCCAGCCCCACCACGAGGAAGAAGATGGCCATCAGGCCTTCCTTGATCCACTCCGAGATCGTCAGCTGGAGGACCAGGGGCCCGACCTGGAGGATGTGTTCGCTCTTGAGCCAGCCGAAATAGCCGGCGGCCAGGGGCGAATTGGCGACGACCAGGGCGGTGACGGCCGCAAGGCCCAGCACCATGCCCGAGGCGGCCTCGGTCTTGAGGAAGTCGAGGGTAGGCTTGCGCACCACGGCGGTCTCCGGAAATCTGGAAATGACGGTCGTGGCGTCAGGTTATCGACGGACGCCGGACTGGATTCGCGCCGCCTTCGCAGGCGCGCCAGCCTGACCGGATAACCGGCCGGATCTCTGTCTGCCACAATACGCGAGGGCGGATTTCGTTCAACCGAAAGCCGACGGTTGCGCGGGATGACCAGAAGCCGCATCTGCGCCGGATGCCCGTCTCGCCCCGCTATCACCCCGATCCGCGCTTCTTCGACCTGGGAGAGGACTATGGCGATGCCGTGAGTGCCGCCGACTTCCCGGAGACGCGGCTGCGCGTGCGCAACGACCGGGCGGCGGCGACCGTGGGGCTGGAGACGCTGACGGACGCCGAATGGGTCGCCCATTTCGGCCGGTTCGCCCCCCTGCCCGGCCAGCCCGGACCGATGGCCATGCGCTACCACGGGCATCAGTTCCGCACCTACAATCCCGACCTCGGCGACGGACGGGGGTTCCTGGCGGCGCAGATGCGCGACGACCGGGGACGGTTGCTCGACCTAGGTACCAAGGGCTCGGGCCAGACGCCCTGGTCGCGCTCGGGGGACGGGCGGCTGACGCTGAAGGGCGGGGTGCGCGAGGTGCTGGCGGCGGCCATGCTGGAGGCCTCGGGCGTCCCGACCAGCCGCGCCCTGTCACTGATCGAGACCGGAGAGGAACTGGAACGCGGCGACGAGCCGTCGCCGACGCGGTCGGCGGTGCTGGTGCGGCTGTCGCACAGCCACATCCGGTTCGGGACCTTCCAGCGGGCGGCCTGGCTCGAGCGGGCCGACATGGTCGAGGCCCTTGTGGAGCACGCGCGGTCGCTCTACCACCCGGCCGTGGCGGCGGGCGACGTGCCCGGCTTCATGCGCGCCGTGGTCGATGCCTCGGCCCGGCTGGCGGCCCGCTGGATCGCGGCGGGCTTTGTCCACGGGGTGCTGAACACCGACAATCTGAACGTCACGGGCGAGAGCTTCGACTATGGCCCCTGGCGGTTCCTGCCCCACTATGAGCCGGGCTTTACCGCCGCCTATTTCGACCGCACCGGACTGTATGCCTTTGCGCGCCAGCCCGAGGCGGTGTTCTGGGCCCTGACCCAGCTAGGCGGGGCGCTGAAGACGGTGGCGGAGGCGGAGCCCCTGACCGAGGCGCTGAACGGATTCGGCCCGGCCTATATCCGCGAACTGCGCGCGGCCTTCCTGGCCCGGCTGGGGGTGCAAAGCCTGTGCGAGGCCGCCGACCAGCGGCTGCTGGACACGACCCTGGCCCTGCTGCGCGAGGGCGGCGAGGGGCTGCGCTGGGAGCCGCTGTTCTTCGACTGGTTCGGCGGCTTCGCCTCCTCGGCGCGGGCGCTGCAGGGGCCGCGCGGAAAACTCTATCAGGGCGAGGCCTTCGACGCCTTCCGCTTCGCCCTGTTCGAACATGCGCCGGACCGTCCGGAACGGCTGGAGGTACCGTTGTTCGCCGCCGCCGAGCCGGAAGAGATGCGGATCGACGAGGTGGAAGCGATCTGGGCCGCGATCGACACCCATGACGACTGGGCACCGCTGGAGGCCAAACTCCAACGCCTGCACGAGGCCGGGCAGGCTCGGGGCTGAACGGGCGGGACTCGAGACCGAATTTGTCATCCCGGCGCTCCGCTTCGCGTCGGCCGGGATGACAAGGGTTCCCGTCAACCCCCCACCCTGGCCTTAACCCGGCTGCAAGGCGGGGTGCATTACAGGGAGTTATGCATACGGCCACGCTCTGGCCCCGTAGCTCTCGCAGAAGGCGGTCACGGATGGTTACGCTTACGCTTCGCGCCCTTGCGGGACGGTTCGTGCGATCCGACATCGCGACTGTTGCAAATCACGAGAGCGCCCGCCCCGGCGTAGCCAGATGAACACCCGGACCCTGACCCCCGCCCGCTCGCGTCTCAACGCCAGCTACCGCAATCTGACCCTCTGGACGCTCCAGGGCTGGATCGCGATGTTCTTCATCGCAGCGGGCTACGCCAAGCTCAGCGAGCCGATGACCAATCTGGTCGACCTGATGCGCTGGCCCGCCCTGGTGGCACCGAACATGGTCCGCGGCCTCGGTCTGGCCGAAATCCTCCTCGCCGTTCTGGTGCTGGCCCCGCTGGTGTCCTGGAAACAGGGTCGCCCGCTGCTGGTGGTGGCCGCCGGCGGCCTGCTGGCGCTGCAGACGGTCATGCTGGTGTTCCACGCGACCGCGGGGGATGTCGGACCGGCCGTGACCAATGGCCTGCTGATGGCCATGACCGCCACCGTGCTGTGGAAACGCGCCCTCGAGGTGCGCTGACGGTGAGCCGCTGAGGTGCCGCTCAGGAAGAGTCCACCTGCCAAAAGCGGACATTCCGGGTGGCAGCTATGGGTGATGAGCGGACGTTCGATCTGACACCCTAGACGGATGTCACAACATCAACGCGCCGTATCCAAGCTGCCTCCAGCGGGCTGGTCTTTCGCTGTGACCTAGGTGGCAAACGGGGTTTGGAGAGCTAGGGGCGTCGGGCCTGACGGCCTGATCATCGAACGCGGGGGGCTGACGATAGTCGCCTGCCAAATCAGTTGACCGAACACGCCATAACGCTGGCCGCCTAGCCGAACCGAACGTCCGCTTTGGGTCGGAAGCGGCCCTCATCATCGGGCCGGAAAGCGGACCTTTGCTGGATGACTCTCCAAGGCTACCTGCCCTTACGCCGGCCGAATATGCCCAGGCCACCAAACAGGATGCCTAGGATGATCCAAACCACCCAACTCTCACCCTGAGCGAACTTGAAGAGGCCCAAGGCGAGGAATATCGCGCCGATGATCGGGAAGCCCGTCTGCTGAAGTTGACCCATCGTTTCTCACCCTCGACCGTTTCCCTGACGGTATGATCCAGCTTTTGCGCGGTCGGGGTCAACTCGACCGGCGGTGCCGGAACGCAGGTACGAGGGCGTTGAGGGGGGCGATGGTCCGCAACGGGCCGGGAGCGGTCATTGTGCATCGCGCCTGGATTATGCCCCCGCCGCCCGGCAGCGGTCGGAACAGACCTTCACCTGGTCCCAGTCGCGCGCCCATTTGCGACGCCAGGCAAAGGGCTTGCCGCAGACGACGCAGGTCTTCTGCGGCAGATCGCGCTTGTCGGGGGCAGTGCCCAGATTGACGTGTTTGCGAGCCATAGGGACCTAAAGGCTTCCCTTTACGTCCACGTCAAGTTATGTCTCGGCCATGGCGACCGCCGACGATCATCGCACCTATTCGATCCGCCAGCTCTGCCGGGAGTTCGGGGCGACGGCGCGCGCCCTGCGATTCTATGAGGACAAGGGCCTGCTGACGCCTGCCCGCAAGGGTCAGACCCGCGTCTATGACGCCCGCGACCGGGCCCGGCTGAAGCTGATCCTGCGCGGCCGTCGCATCGGATTCAGCCTGCTGGAGATCCAGGAGATGCTGGATCTGTACGACAACGAAAATCACAACGCCCACCAGATGGCGGTCGCCCTGCGCCGTCACCGGGCCCAGATCGCGGCCCTGAAGCAGCAGCGCGAGGACCTCGACGCCGCCATCGAAACCGCCGAGGAGGCCTGCGCCGTGATGGAGCGGAAACTGGGCGAGTTCCGCCCGGACCTGCTGCCCGGCGCCGATGAATATGCCGACCTGCTGAAATCCCGCCTCAACCCCGACCAGAACCACCAGCCCTTCAAAGCGAGAGCGTAATCCCATGGCCTACAAGGCGCCTGTCCGCGACCTGACGTTCGTCCTGAACGAGGTGCTGGAAATCGACCGCTATTCCAACCAGCCCGGTTTCGCTGACGTGTCCTCGGACCTGGTCGGCCAGATCCTCGAGGAAGGCGCGAAATTCTCCGAGGAGGTCATCGCCCCCCTGAACCGCATCGGCGATCAGGAAGGCTGCAAATGGGACAATGGCAAGGTCACCGGCCCGACCGGCTGGAAGGAAGCCTACAAGGCCATGGTAGAGGCCGGCTGGCCCGCCCTGTCGGCCCTGCCGGAACACGGCGGCCAGGGGATGCCGGCCGTGGTGGCCATGGCCTTTGGCCAGATGACCGCCGCCGCCAGCGCCGCCTTCTCGATGTATCCGGGGCTGACCGCGGGTGCCTACTGGGGCCTGAACGCCAATGGCTCGCCCGAGCAGAAGGCGATGTATCTGCCCAAGATGGCCTCGGGCGAATGGGGCGGGACCATGAACCTGACCGAGCCGCAGTGCGGCACGGACCTGGGCCTGATCCGTACCAAGGCCGTCCCGAACGGCGACGGCAGCTACAACATCACCGGCCAGAAGATCTGGATATCGTCGGGCGAGCACGACTTCACCGACAACATCATCCATCTGGTGCTGGCCCGGATCGAGGGCGCGCCGGAGGGGATCAAGGGGATCAGCCTGTTCGTCGTGCCCAAGGTGTTCGTCAATGAGGACGGCAGCCTGGGTGAACGCAACGTCGGCGCGGCCTGCGCCGGCCTCGAGCACAAGATGGGCATCCACGGCAACGCCACCTGCGTCATGGCCTATGAGAACGCCAAGGGCTGGCTCGTGGGCACCGAGAACAAGGGCATGGCGGCCATGTTCGTGATGATGAACGAGGCCCGCCTCGGCACCGGCCTGCAGGGCCTGTCGATCGCCACCGCCGCCTATCAGGCCGCCGTCGAATTCGCCCATGATCGCCTGCAGGGCCGTTCGCTGACCGGGCCCAAGACCCCCGGCCTGCCGGCCGACTCGATCATGGTCCACCCGGACGTGCGCCGCATGCTGCTGGAGTCCAAGGCCTTCATCGAAGGCGGCCAGGCCTTCACCCTGTGGACCGCGCTCCAGGCCGACCTGCAGCACTCGGACGATGCCGCCGAGGCGCAGAAGGCCCATGACTACATGGGTCTGATCACCCCGGTGCTGAAAGCCTATCTGACCGACAAGGGCTTCCACGTCGCCTCGCTGGCCATGCAGGTGCACGGCGGCAGCGGCTACACCGAGCATTTCATGGCCTCGCAGTATCTGCGCGATGCCCGTATCACCATGATCTACGAGGGTGCCAACGGCATCCAGGCGCTCGACCTGGTGGGTCGCAAACTGCCGGCCAACGGCGGTCGGGCGATCATGAGCTGGTTCGCCGACATCGATGCCTTCGTGGCCGAGAACGGCGGCGAGGGCCCGATCAAGCCCTATGTCGACGGCCTGGCCGATGCCAAGAAGAAGCTGCAGGAAGGCACGATGTGGCTGATGCAGAACGGCATGCAGAACCCGGACAATGCCGGGGCGGCGAGCACCGACTATCTGCACATCTTCGGCCTGACGGCCCTGGCCTATATGTGGGCGCAGATGGCCAAGGCGGCGCAGGCACAGGTGGACACGGGTTCGACCGATCCGTACTACGCCAACAAGCTGATGACCGGCCGCTATTTCGTCGAGCGCATCCTGCCGGATACCGGTGCCCACCTGGCCAAGCTGAAGACCGGCGCGGACGTGCTGATGCAGATGCCGGCGGAGGCGTTCTAGTGCTGAAGTCGGGCGTCATCATCGCGATGGCGCTCGGCTGCTTCGCATGCGTATCGGTCGAAAACTCCGGTTCGATTTCAGGGCAATGGCTGGGGCGTTGGGCGGACGAGAGCCTCTTTTGCAACGATCCAGCCAGCGAAAGCTGGGACCTGATCACCACCCCGCACTCGCTAAGCTTCCGAAACGAGAGAGGGACCGTACGCTCGGCCTACGCGACCGGCGACTCGCTTCTGGTCGTTGTGGCGGACGACAACGGTTTGGCTACCCAATACCGAAGCTACCAACTGTTGAGGTCTCCAACCGACGATGCCGTAGCGGTCGTTTTCGACACCAAGACATATACCCTTCAACGCTGCCCCGCCGGATCCTGATTTCATGAACGTCCTCAACGTCCCCGAACCCGATTTCATGCAGGAAGAGGAGATCAGCCTCTTCTCTGACTCAGTCGGCAAATGGATCGATGAACACGGCTCGCCCGAGACCGTGCAGACCTGGCTGGCCAACTCCTCCGTGCCGCGCAAGCTGTGGAACGACGCCGGCGATGCGGGCCTGCTGGGCCTGTCCATGCCCGAGGAAGACGGCGGCATGGGCGGCGACTACCGGCATGAGGTGGTGCTGATGCGCCAGCTGGGCTGGAAGGGCGCGGACCATTTCGGCATCTCGCTGCACAATGCGATCGTCATGCCCTACATCTGGCACTACGGCACGGCCGAGCAGAAGGCGCGCTGGCTGCCGCGGCTGCAGTCGGGCGAGCTGGTCGGCGCCATCGCCATGACCGAGCCGGGCACCGGCTCCGACCTGCAGGGGGTCAAGACCACCGCCATCAAGACCGGCAACCAGTATGTGGTGAACGGGTCCAAGACCTTCATCACCAACGGCCAGCTGGCCAATTTCATCATCGTCGTGGCCAAGACCGATCCGTCCGAGGGTGCCAAGGGCACCTCGCTGATCGTGGTCGAGACCGACGGGGCGGAAGGCTTCGAGCGCGGCCGGAACCTGCACAAGATCGGCATGGAGGGAAATGACACCTCCGAGCTGTTCTTCAACGATGTGAAGGTGCCGGGCGAGAACATCATCGGCGGCGGCGAGGGCCAGGGCTTCATCCAGCTGATGCAGCAGCTGCCGCAGGAGCGGCTGAACATCGCCATCCAGGGCGTGGCCGCGGCCGAGCGCGGCCTGCGGGAGACGGTGGCCTATGTGAAGGAGCGCAAGGCTTTCGGGAAACGGGTCATCGACTTCCAGAACACCCAGTTCAAACTGGCCGAGGTGAAGACCAAGCTGACCGTGGCCAAGGTCTTCGTCGACCACTGCCTGGGCCGGCACCTGAAGGGCGATCTCGACGCCGTCACCGCCTCCATGGCCAAATACTGGGTCACCGACATCCAGGGCGAGGTCATCGATGAGATGCTGCAGCTGCACGGCGGCTACGGCTATATGAACGAATATCCCATCGCCCAGCTTTACAAGGATGCGCGGGTGCAGCGGATCTACGGCGGCACCAATGAGATCATGAAGCTGCTGATCGCGCGGACGCTGTAGGACCGGACGCTTGATCCGGGCGCACCGGGCCGGTTAACAATGCGGCTTCTTCGGGGGGAGATGCCAATCCATGGAAACCGTGATGACGACCCTGGCCGCGATGCCGGGGCTGCTGATGGCCGTGCCGGTCGAGTTCTACATCTTCGGCCTGACGCTGCTGGGGGTGGCGCTGTTCCATCACCGGACGCTGACCGTCGCCCTGTGCGGCCTGGCGACGACGGTGGTCTACAAGCTGGTCTTCACCGGCTTCGCCGAGGGCACGGGCTTCGCCGGCCTGGCGGCCCATGCCGACCATGAGGCGGTGATCCTCAGCAATCTGATGCTGCTGCTGCTGGGCTTTGCCCTGCTGGCCAACCAGTTCGAGCGCAGCAACATCCCCGAGGCCATGCCGCGCGTCCTGCCGGACGGCTGGCTGGGCGGTCTGACCCTGCTGGCACTGGTGTTCGTGCTGTCGGCCTTCCTCGACAACATCGCCGCCGCCATCATCGGCGGGGTGGTGGCGCGGCATGTCTATAACGGCAAGGTCAGCATCGGCTTTCTCGCCTCCATCGTCGCGGCCGCCAATGCGGGCGGCGCGGGCAGTGTGATCGGCGACACCACCACGACCATGATGTGGATCAGCGGCGTCTCGCCGCTGGCGGTGCTCAAGGCCTTCATCGCCTCGGTGGTCGCCTTTGCGATCTTCGGCGTCCTCGGGGCCCTGCAGCAGCACCGGTATGCTCCAATCCAGGCCCACAGCGCCGCAGACTCCCCGAAGATCGATCCGACCCGGGCGGTGATCGTCGGCCTGATCCTGGCAACCCTGCTGGCGGTCAATTTCGCCGGCAATGCCTGGTATCCCGAGCAGCAGGACGCCGCGCCCTGGCTGGGACTGGGCCTGTGGGCCGCGGTCCTGGTCACCGCCATCATCCGGGCCCCGCAGTGGAGCGTGCTGCCCGAGGCGGGCAAGGGGGCGCTGTTCCTCGTCTCGCTGGTGGCCACCGCCTCCCTGATGCCGGTCGAGAGCCTGCCGGTCGCCTCCTGGCAGACCGCCTTCGGCCTGGGCTTCCTGTCCTCCATCTTCGACAATATCCCGCTGACCGCCCTGGCGCTGAAACAGGGCGGTTATGACTGGGGTATCCTGGCTTTCGCGGTCGGCTTCGGCGGCTCGATGATGTGGTTCGGCTCCTCGGCCGGTGTCGCCCTGTCGGGCCTGTTCCCGCAGGCGCGTTCGGTGGTCAGCTGGCTGAGGCACGGCTGGTATGTGCCGATCGCCTATGTCGCCGGCTTCGCCGTCATGCTGGCGCTGTCGGGCTGGCAGCCGACGCCGACCCGGGCGGAGCGGCCGCCCGAAAGCCAGGCCCAGGCGGCCCCGCCCAAGGTGGTGGACGACGCCCTGCACACCGTCGGCGAGACCTGGCGCAACCTCACCGGCCGGATCGGCTAGGACTGCCTTCGGGAGCGCCGGGCCGGCGGATGGCAGACCGGCGGGACCTCGGCTATGGCTGGCCGATGATCCGTCTGCACGTCCCCCAGTCCCTGGCACCCGAGGCCGCCGTCCTGCCGACGCTGGACCAGTCGCGCTACCTGACCCAGGTGATGCGGTTGAAGGCCGGCGACAGCCTGCGGGTCTTCAACGGCCGCGACGGCGAGTGGCGCTGCGTCATCGCCGAGATCCTCAAGAAGGGTGTGGTGCTGCGGGCCGAGGAACAGGTCCGGCCGCAGGCCCTGGGACCGGACGTCGATCTGCTGATCGCCGTGGTCAAGAAGAGCGCCCTGGAGTTCGCGGTCGAGAAGGCCACCGAACTGGGTGCGCGGCGCGTGAAGCTGGTGGTGACCCAGAGGACCCAGGTCCAGCATGTGCGGATGGACCGGCTGGATGCCATCGCCATCGAGGCGGCCGAACAGACGGGCCGGCTGGATGTGCCGATGATCGACGAACCGGTGAAGCTGTCGGACCTGCTGGACGGCTGGGAGGCGGGACGACGGTTGATGTTCTGCGACGAGACGGGCGGGGCGCCGGTGACGGGGGCGTTGTCGGAAGCCGGCACCGGCCCCTGGGCCGTGCTGATCGGTCCCGAGGGCGGGTTTTCGCCGGAGGAGCGGGAGCGGCTGCGGGCCCTGCCCTTCACCACCGCCGTGTCACTGGGACCGCGGATCCTGCGAGCCGACACCGCCGCGGTCGCCGCACTGACCCTGTGGCAGGCCGCCGTGGGAGACTGGGACCGCTAGCGGGGCCGCCGGCTTCGGCGCAGGATGTATCATGCTCAACGAAATCGCCCTGTCGACGCTTCTCGCCCTGCTCGCCGTCAGCCTCCACGGCTTCGGCCTGCTCGGCCTCGGCCGCGGGCTGGAACTGTATGAAAGCCGGGCGGGCCGATCCTATGTCGAGGGGCCGCTGTGGCAGCATGCCTTGCTGACCATCGCCGTGGTTCTGGGCCTGTTCGTCCTGCACGGGGTGGAGATCTGGATGTATGCGGCCGTGTTCAAGCTGATCGGCGCGGTGCCCGATCTGCGCGAAGCCGTTTATTTCTCCAGCATCAGCTATGGCTCGGTCGGCTACGATGACTCGCTGATGGCCCCCGAGTGGCGGCTGCTGGGGGCGTTCGAAGGCGTGGCGGGAGCGATCCTGCTGGGCTGGTCGATCGCCTTCTTCGTCAGCGTCATGACTCCGTTCAATGCCCGCAAGAAACGCGGCCGGGTTCATCACGACATCCCTTGAGGAATGATCGGTTTCGCCCCATCTAGCCGCCACAACAGGGCTGAACGCATGACCGACGCTGCGCCGCTTTCCCGGAACGACCTGATCGGCGCCATGTCCAAGGGCGCCAAGCCGAAGGCCCAGTGGCGCATCGGGGCCGAGCACGAGAAATTCGGCTTCGACCGCTCGACCCTGCGCCGCCCGACCTATGAGGGCGACACGGGCATTCTGGCCATGCTGACCGGCCTGCAGCGGTTCGGCTGGAGCCCCGTCGAGGAGGCCGGCTATGTCATCGCCCTGGAGCGGAAGAACGACGAGGGAATGACCGCCTCGATCTCGCTGGAGCCGGGCGGGCAGTTCGAACTGTCGGGCGCGCCGCTGAAGGATGTGCACGACATCTGCAACGAGACCGGCCAGCATCTGATGGAGGTCAAACAGGTCGCCGACCAGCTGAACCTCGGCTTCCTGGGCGCGGGCTTCGATCCGATGTGGCGGCGCGAGGACGTGCCGGTCATGCCCAAGGGCCGCTATGTCATCATGCGCAGCTACATGCCGAAGAAGGGAAATCTCGGCCTCGACATGATGCTGCGCACCTGCACCATCCAGTCGAACCTGGACTTCTCGGACGAGGCCGACATGGTGGCCAAATTCCGGACCTCCCTGGCCCTGCAGCCGATCGCCACCGCCCTGTTCGCCTGCAGTCCGTTCACGGAGGGCAAGCCCAACGGCTTCCTCAGCGCGCGCGCCAATGTCTGGACCGACACCGATCCGGACCGGACGGGGATGCTGGACTTCGTCTTCAGGGACGGCTTCGGCTTTGAGCGCTATGCCGACTATGCGCTGGATGTGCCGATGTATTTCGCCAAGCGCGGCGACACCTATGTCGACCTGTCCGGCCAGTCGTTCCGCAGCTTCATGACCGACGGCCTGCCGGCCCTGCCCGGCGAGCGGGCGACGAAGAAGGACTGGAACGACCACCTGACCACCCTCTTCCCCGAGGTCCGGCTGAAATCCTACCTGGAGATGCGCGGGGCCGACGGCGGGCCCTGGAGCCGTATCTGCGCCCTGCAGGCCCTGTGGGCCGGGGTGCTGTACGACGGGGCGGCGCTGGCCGCGGCCTGGGACCTGGTCAAGGGCTGGGACATTGCCGACCACGAGCGGCTGCGCCGCGACGTCACCCGGCTGGGCCTCAAGGCCGAGGTGGCCGGACGGTCGGTACGCGACATCGCCGTCGACATGGTCGCCATCGCCAAACAGGGGCTGAAGAACCGCGCCCGGTTCAGCGGCGGCATGGTCGATGAGCGCGGCTATCTGTCGGAACTGGAAGACATTGCCGACAGCGGCCTGACCCCGGCCGAGCGGCTGCTGGCCCTGTATCACGGCGAGTGGCAGGGCGACCTGACCCGGATGTACCGCGACTTCGCCTACTGAGACCTTGATCGCCGGTCCCGAGGGGCAGAGGCTCGGCCGCAACGGACGGGAGACGGGTCATGAACGGTTTGGGCGTTGTCGCGGTTCTGGCCGCACTGGGGATTGCCGGCTGCCAGGAGGCCGTCGCGATCGCGGAACCTGAAGCCGGGCCGGCGACCTCACAGCCTGCCGAAGGACCCGGCGTCGCCTTCGACCATGCCGCCGGTCTGCGGATGCGCCCCTGCGATGAAGAGACGCCGCGCTGCTCGGTCCTGTTCGACCCGACCGCGGAAGAATTCATGCGCGACCTCGTCAGGGTCCAGATGTTCGCCGGCCCGCTTGAGACCGTCGCGGCGGCGGAGGCCGGCTTCGAGCGCAATGCCGAGGGGCGGCTGATGACCACCTACGGCCGGTTCGAACCTGTCGCGGTCGAGGCGTTCGAGGTGAACGGCAAGCCCGGCCTGCGCGCCGTGGTCACCTGCGGGATCAGCGACCCCGAAACCGGCTTCCACGCCGCGGCCGGGGAATGCCTGTGGGCCGTCGTCAGCGACGGGACGCAGTCGGTGGTGATCTCGTCCAGCGGCTTCGGCAACGGACTGGACGCCGCCGAGGCGGCGGTGCGCTCGATCCGGTTCACGCCAGATTGACAAGGATTGCCATTGGAGGGACGCTTGGCCTTGAAGGAGCGCCGCCCATGGCCACGATGAACATCTCCCTGCCCGACCAGATGAAGGCCTGGGTCGAGGAACAGACCCGCAGCGGACGCTACGGCAATTCCAGCGACGTGGTTCGCGACCTGATCCGGCGGGAGCAGGTGAAGGCCGAGAAGATCGCGCACTGGCAGCGGCTCGTCGATGAAGCGCGCGCCAGCGGCATCAGCAATCGCACGATGGAGGACATTCGCGCTGACGCGAAGGCGCGAATCGCGGCCCGTGACGCCGCCGAATGAGCACCTGGCGGCTGGCGCAGCGAGCCGACGACGACATTCTCGCGGTCTACCGTCAGGGGTATGAGATGTTCGGAGAACGGCAGGCGGATCGCTATCATGACGAGCTGCATGCGCTGTTTCAGAAGCTGGCGGACCATCCCGGCATGGCGCGCGTCAGGTCTGAAATAACTCCGCCTGTCAGAGCCTTCCCGTTCAAGTCCCATGTGGTGATCTACGAAGACGCGCCGGATGGCATTGTTGTCCTGAGCGTCCGGCACGGCCATGAAGACTGGCAGAACGATCCGCTAGGTTCGACGGTCAGCCCTGACTGACCGGCGACCACATCGGGTTTCCCACGCCCGGCGCGCCCGGCTAGAACCGCGCCATGCCGACCGAGAACGAGCGCAAATACGTCCTGTCCGATGCGGCGGCGGTGCGGGCCCTGTGGGCACCGGACGACTGGAGCGAAATCCGCCAGGGCTATCTGCCCGGCGACGCCCGCATCCGCCGGCTGACGATCGGCGGCCGCGCGTCCGACAGCTTCACATACAAGATCGCCGCGGCGGGCCGGCTGATCGAGATCGAGACGGCGTTGGCCGACCCGCGCGACTTCGACGACCTGTGGCCGCTGACCGACCGGCGCATCCACAAGCGGCGGCGGACCGTGACCGACCGGCACGGCCTGCAGTGGGACATCGACCTGCTGCTGGACGCCGATGGGACCTGCTATTTCGCCATGGCCGAATGCGAGATGCCCGAGACCATGGAGGCGCCGCCCGAGGTCCTGCCCGCCCTGGCACCCTTCATCGCCTATGCCGTGCCGCGCGACCGGCAGGGCGAGTTCCTCAATTCCCGGCTGGCCGATCCCGGCTATGCTGCGGCCCTGAGATTCTGAGCCGGGCGGAGCAACATCATGACCGGAACCATTCGCGTCGGCATCGGCGGCTGGACCTATGAGCCCTGGCGCGGGGTCTTCTATCCGGACAGGCTGAGCCAGAAGAAGGAGCTGGAGTACGCCAGCTCGAAGCTGACCTCGATCGATCAACATGTTGGAGTTACCTACCGTCCAGTGTAAAAGCCCCGGACGGAGGGCCGAACTTGCCTAACTGCATAATTTACTATCGGTTTTCGACTGAGAAGCAGGAGAAGGGTGACTCCATCGAGCGCCAGCTGTCGGACTGTACCCAGTTCGCCGAAGCCCAAGGCTGGACCGTCATCGAGACGATCGGAGACCACGGGCGCAGCGCCTACAAGGGCGAGCAAATCAGCAAGGGCAACCTCGGCAAACTCGAACAACGCATCCGTGCTGGCGAGTACCCGCATGGCACAATCCTGCTAGTTGAACGCCTCGACCGACTGAGCCGGGAGTTGCCGCGAAAGACGCAGCGCTGGATGGAGGACATCACCGACCACGGCATGAAAATTGTCGTGGCAAACGGGGGCAGGGTCTTTGACAGCGAGACCCTTCAAGATGGCAACAGCCTCATAGTGATCATGGACCTACTTATGAACGCCATGGTGGCGCACCATGAGAGCAAACAGAAGGCCACGCGCGTTCGCAGCGCGTGGCGCGCCAAACATGAAGCAGCCAAGTCCGGCGAGGTGCTCACTAAGGGATGCCCAGGTTGGCTCCGGCCTGTTGCCCTCGGTGCAGGGGACCAAGGCACGAGCTTTAAGATCATCGACGAGAGAGCAAGAGTTATCCGGCGCTGCTTTGAATGGAGCGCAGCCGGTGATGGACTGGAGCGCATTGTCAATCGCTTGAACGCTGAGGGAGTAAAGCCGTGGGGTCGTCAAGGCGGCGGCATCAGCATGACGCACGTGAAGCGGTGGATTGAGGGTCCGAGCGCTGAGGGTGACTTCATTCCCTACTACGCCAGCCGGACGCAGCCGAACGGTGACCGGGTGGTGGGCTACTATCCAAGGATCGTTGATGCTGATCTCGTCGCCCGCGCACGGGCCGGCATTATCAGCCGACGAGGTACGGGCGGGCGTCGCTACGTGAACCCCTATGGCAACCTGTTCATGGGCGCGATGCGCTGCGCGGGATGCAACGGCAACGTGGTGATGGTCCGTGGCATCAATAGCGGCACAAGCGACAAGAAATCACCGGGTTATATGCGGTGTTCAAATGCGGCGCTGGGCCGGGGATGTGGCGACAGGAGCCTGTACCGGCTCGCAGACTTCGAAGCTGCCGCGCTACAAGAGATGCTCCACCTCGCCCTCGATGACCGCTTCTTCCAGCGAGCCGACGAAAGCCTCGCGGCGACAGTAGCGCTGGCCGATGCGGATAAGGCGGTTGCCGATCTGGAAGAACAACTCACCAACGTCACCAACAGCATGGCGTTGGTCAAAGACGCCACTCCGCTTGTGGCTCTCTACGACGGCATCAACGAAGCGCTCCTAACAGCCGGAAAGCAGAGGACTGCCGCTGTTGACGCTCTGAGGGTGGCCAAGGGGGCAACCAGCGGGCCGGAACACATTAAGCGCGTCCTGAGCGTCCAGAATGCGCTCCAGAGCGACGAGCCCGCGATGAAGTTGGAAGCTCGTCAGCGTGTCCATGAGGCCATCAAAGCCGTGGTGCAGATGGTGGTTTGCGACAGCAAGGACACTTACCGGGGGAAGCCCGAAAAAACGCTGACGATGATCCTTGTCGGTGGCGCAGTCGCCATCAAGTTCAGCAACAGGGGAGAGGTGTTGGCTCGCGTGGGCGTGGTCGATCAATTGAACGACCCCCAGATGCGTGAGGGCGTGTTGAGCGGCGCAGGGCAAACGGCGCCACAGCTTGACGATTTGGCACGGCGGGCAGGCTCTCTATCAAGGCCCTAGCCGCCATTGGCCCTAAGCCACTGCGGGGCCAAGCCAACTGCGCCAATCTTGATCCACTCACGGCCCGGGCCAGAACTTAGTGCATTGCGCCCTACGGACCCTCAGGATGCCCCTCAACAATGCTCAGGGTTACCGCGCTGCCCGCGGCCTGCTTTGGCCCTGTACGGGGCGCGCTGACGGCTTCGAAATCCCGCCTCAGGTGGCGAAGGTAGGCCAGACCTAGCGCCTCCGGTTCCCAGCCATGAGTTTCGGCCAAGACGGCCAGCACGGGATACCTTTTCAACACCCGATGCCGCTCGTCGATCACCGCAACTAGGTGCCGGGTCAGTTCCAGTCGCGCTCGTGAAAGGGATATGAGGTTCGAAGCGGCGACGTCCGACAACATGCCTTCGTCGTCTCCGTCATTCAGCAACGCGTTGACCCAAAGTTCAACTCGGACGCGGCCAGTCCGGCTGCTGCGGATTTCGGCCCGCACTTGGCTGAAAGCCAAGTCCCACGCCGTGCTGCTGAAACCTTGCCTAATTCGATACGCTCCCAGCGGCGTCGTGAGGCAACGCGGAAGGCCTCGCAAACGGGGCGAGATGGGGTCTGTCCGCTGACCGGGCGTCTATGAAATCGGAGAGGCTTCGCTCGCTTTGCTCGAAGGCCCCTTGGGTCAGCGCGCCTCGCATGAATTCGTACCGCAGCCAGACCCGGTACGTGTTCACCACGTCGGTTTCGCAGTAGTCCGCGACTTCCTGAATGCGGCCCGTGACCACGTACTCGGCAACCTTGGAGCCATCGACGCCGTCCGGCTTCCCGGGCAGGCCAAGGATGCGCGAGAGTTCGTCCAGCTTGCATTTGCCCTGGGTGGTGAAACTCGCGAGGACATCGCACAGGTCCACCGCGTCATCGGAGTACCGCTTGAAATAGCCGCGCGCATACAGGCCCGGCGCGGACAACTGGTTGACCATGGCGCGGTAGCGCAGCACAGGCAGGTCGAAGCCACTTCCGTTGAACGACACGAGGCAGGGCCGCAGGTCGTTGAGGCGGTCTGCAAAACTGGCGATCAGGTCGGCTTCACTGCGGTCGCCGATGTGCGGGGCACCAAGGGATCGGACGATCCAGCCATTGTCGCTGCTCTCCGCGATCAGGGCACCAATGCAGACAATGCGGTGCAGCGGAAGTTTACAGAACTTGGTGCCGACGATCTCCTGAGCCTGATCTTCGTCGTGCGGTTCGATCGCGTGGATGCGCGAGACCGCTTGCAGATCGGGGATGGTCTCGAGATCGAAAACGACGACGTGGGCCATGAAGCCTCCCTGCCTGCAAAAGGTTGATGGGCGGCACCGCCGCCCATCTGCTCGGGCATAGCTTAGCCCGCCTTCTTGGCCTTCGCCGTCTTCATCGTCGCGGCGCGGGTCTGAGCAGCGGCGGCCACGGCGGCATCAAACTCACCGGCCAGTACCGCCTGATCCAGCGTGTCGATGACGGGGCCGATGGCGGCCAGGCCCTCGGCTTCCACGGAGGTCATGCCCTTGGCGAGTTCCAGGGGCCGGCCACCGTAGCGGAGCTGGAAATAGACCTTGCCGCCATCGCCGTTGAACCAGCCCTTGCGAACGGAGCGCGGGACTTCGACGCGGGTCCGGTTTCCGGCTTCGTCCGTCTTGGTGACGGTGCGGACAGCCGTGTGGGCCTTGCCTGCGATGGCCGCTTCGACCAGCGCCCGCTGTTCGGCGAGATAACCGCGCAGTTTTTCGCGGTTGCGGTCCCGTGGGCTGGCCGGCTGATTTTGCGGCTTCGCGGCAGACAGTTTCAGGGATTTCAGAAGGGACATGAACACCTCGTTGTGGTTGTCGATGTCGCCGCTCTAATGCCGTCGTCCAGATATGCGACCAGAGACTGACCCGAAAATAATTCGAGCGTCACCACCATAGTTTTAGGGGATGAAAATTGGTCTGGGTTCGCGGAGTTTTGCCGCTCCCGTGTCGATAGATCTGCAACGCCGGGCCAGGAATGTCTGCTTTCCGCTCGGATGCCAGTTTCCGCTCCCGACCCATAGCGGCCTTCGCACGATGCTGTAACGTCGCCCTGTCGAAATCCCCATGGATGGTATGTGAATGATCGCCCTGCTGGCCACGGCTTTGATCGCGGGTTCTTCGCCCTCTTGTTCCTCAATCGATGGCACTGCGGCCCTGCTGGATCAGCCGCAAAGAGTCATTGTCGTGGGCGAGTTCCACGGCACCGTTGAGGCCCCCGCTGCGTTCCTGGGCGTAGTGTGCGAGGCCGCTCAACGAGGTCCAGTCACGGTCGGTCTGGAGATGTCTGAAACGGACCGCCCACTGTTCGACGCGTTCATGGCGTCGCCGGATGAGGCCACAGCAAGACGCGTGCTCCAGAATGGCGACTTTGGCCGCCCCGACCGGGATGATGGACGCCACAGTCAAGCGATGATGGAAATGCTGCTTGGCTTCTGGCGGCTCCGAGCGGCGGGCCATGACATCGCTCTTCATCCCTTCCTGCCGCTGATGTCGGTCATTCACGGTCGAGAGCAGGCGTGGCGCGAGTTGGAGATGGCATATGGGATGAGCCGCGCTCTCGTCTTCCGACCCGACGCGCGTCTCCTAATCCTTGTCGGCGATCTTCACGCCCGCAAAACCGCGTTTGCACCCTGGCCGGACGTCGGCATTCCAGCGGCGGGTCATCTCCACGGGACGGATACGCTCACCTTACATATGGCTCAGCAGGGCGGTGAAAGATGGGGCTGCGATCAAGACGGGTGTGGGCGGGAGACGATGAAGGGAGTCTATGACCTCACAGCCCGAGGCATCATTCTCACGCCGATCAGTGACGGGGCTTACGACGGCGTGCTGGCAGTCGGCGCAATCACCGCTTCTCCACCCGCCGCCCTATCTTCCGCCCCAGCGACTTAGCGAGCGTGAATGTCGGCTAACCCCGGTGGGCTCAACCGGTGAACGCAACACGCTAACTTTTCTTCGGAGATGGAGCGTGGGTCATGAAGCAGCGGCGTCGC
>JAIESL010000133.1 GCA_019746095.1 Caulobacteraceae bacterium | reverse complement strand
TCCTGACCCGCGACAGCCGCGTCGTCGAGCGCAAGAAGTACGGCCGCGCCAAGGCCCGCAAGTCCTTCCAGTTCTCGAAGCGCTAAGGCGTATCGCGAAAGCGGTTATGGATGGGGGCGCTTCGGGAAACCGGAGCGCCCTTTTTCATTGCGTCATTCCGCGTGGGCAATGGAGGGCAGGATGGACGGGAGGTGGCTACTACTGGTGATTGGGCCGTTCCTGGCCTTCGTGATTTCGCGCGACCTCGTTTCGGCCTGGAAGCACCAATGCTTCCGAAAAGGTCCCTCCCAGCTATGGGATGTGCCGAGGGCGACGATGCCTGTGGTCTTCTGGTTCCTGATTTTGGGCCACATTGTGATGGTTTGTCTCGGCGTCTGGGTCGCGGCGACAACCGCGATGGAACTTTGGGGATCGCCAGGCGCATGAACGACTAGCCGCCTCAATCCTGTCCTTCTCCTGATGGGAGAAGGTGGCCAGGAGGGACGGAGGGGGCGGGTGCGCCGACGGATACAGGCGACCCACACCCTTTCGCGCAAGAGCGATCGCTTCGCTCTCGCGCGCTCAAGCCCTCTCCCAATGGGAGAGGGGACGGATGGAGTTGGAATGACGTATTCGGTTTTCATCGACGGCGAAGCGGGCACCACGGGGCTGGATGTCCTGCGGCGGCTGGAGGCGCGGGCTGATCTGGAGATCATCGCGCTGGGCGACCGGCGGCGCGACGTCGAGGCCCGGCGGGAGGCGTTGAACAGCGCCGACGCCGTGATCCTGTGCCTGCCGGATGACGCCGCGAAGGAAGCCGTGGCCATGATCGAGAACCCCGGCGTGCGGGTGATCGACGCCTCGACGGCGTACCGGGTCGATCCGGCCTGGACCTATGGCTTCGCCGAGATGGCCCATGCGCCGGGCCGGATGACGCAAGGCGAGAAGATCGCGGGGGCGACGCGGGTGTCGAACCCGGGCTGCTATCCAACGGGTTTCATCGGGCTGGTCCGGCCGCTGGTCAGCGCAGGGATCATTACGGCGGGCTGGCCGGTGACGGTGAATGCGGTGTCGGGATACTCCGGCGGCGGCAAGGCGATGATCGCCGAGTTCGAAGCCGGTGGAGCGGAGGCGTTCCGCGCCTATGGCCTTTCGCTGAAGCACAAACATGTGCCGGAGATGACCCTGCATACGGGGCTGGAGCGGCCGGTGCTGTTCGCGCCGGCGGTGGCGGCCTATCGGCAGGGGATGCTGGTCGAGGTGCCGCTGCAGTTGGCGGCCCTGCCGTCGTCGCCCTCGGTCGAGGTGGTGCATGGGGCGCTGGCCGAGGCCTATGCAGACTGCCGGTTCGTGGAGGTGGTCGAGCTGGAGACGACCGAGGCCATGACCGGAATCGATCCGGAAGGCCTGAACGGGACCAACAGGATGCGTCTGCATGTGTTTGGTGACCGGGGCGGGGATCAGGTGCGGCTGGTCGCCCTGCTGGACAACCTCGGCAAGGGGGCGTCGGGGGCGGCGGTACAGAACCTGAATCTGATGCTGGGGCTGGACGAGGGGACCGGGCTAAGCTGATCCTTCTCCCGATGGGAGAAGGTGGCGGGGCGAAGCCCCGTCGGATGAGGGTCGGTTGGAAGAGGCGGCGAAGCCGCCCCGGGACGGCTACCCCTCACCCTTTCGCGCAGCCGATCGCTGCGCTCCCGGGCGCTCAAGCCCTCTCCCAATGGGAGAGGGACACTTGAAACCTCCGCCGTCTTGCCGACGTATCTCTCACCATGACCCAGTTCTCCCGCCGCGCCCTTCTGTCCACCGTCGGCGCCGTCGCCGTCTCGGCCTGTACGCCGAAGGAGGCCACGGCCTCCGAGCGGCAATACGCCAACTCGCCGTTCCGGCGGATCACCGACGCCCAGTGGCGTGAGCGGCTGCCGCGGGCCGCCTATGACGTGCTGCGGCACGAGGCGACCGAGCGGCCCTACACCAGCCCCCTGAACAATGAGAGCCGCAGCGGGACCTTCGTCTGCCGCGGATGCGACCTGCCGCTGTTCCGGTCACAGTGGAAATACGACTCCGGCACCGGCTGGCCCAGCTTCTATGACGTCATCGACGCCAATATCGGCACCAAGATCGACTTCGCCATCGGCTACCCGCGCACCGAGTACCACTGTGCCCGCTGCCTGGGACATCAGGGGCATATCTTCGATGACGGTCCGCGGCCGACGGGCAAGCGCTATTGCAACAACGGCGTGGCCCTGACCTTCCGTCCGGCCTGATCGCCCGATAGGCTTGAGGCCTGAATTCGGGAGGCAGGCATGCTGGAATGGGTGTTGGCGGGTTCGATCGGGATGGCCCAGCCGCGGCAGGATCCGCCCGATCTGGCCACCCTCAAGACCTGCGTCGCCCAGATGCTGGTCGTCGAGACGGCGGTCGAGGAGGGCCATTGGGCCGACATCCCCGGGGCGCAACTGCCCCGTCCTGGATCGCAGTTTCGTACCATGGGCATGGTCCTGCTGCTCGACGCCTTCGCCAAGGCGGCGGAGCGCGCCGGCGTGGACGTCGCCGGCCTGGCCCCCGATGTCGAGGCGCTGGTGCAGCAGGCCCCGCGGGCCCAGTCGGCCGGGGACGTCTCCATGGCCCTGAAGCGCGAGGGCGACTGTTTCCGGATGCTGGGCGTCGAGGAGTCGGAGGCCTAGGCGCGCCGGGCCTTGATCGCGGACTCGACCGTGACGCCGAACCAGACCGCGGCGATGATGACCAGCAGGCCGTAGTCGAGGCCGGGCACGAACACCGAAACGCCGGCGCACAGGATCACCACCATCGGGAACAGGCCCGCCCAGGCGGCGGTGCGCGGGCTTTCGGGATGGATCATCGGCGGCCGGTCCGGACCCTTGATCGCGCGCATGAGAATGGGGTTCAGGACCACGAATCCGCCGGAGCAGATCACCGCCAGCAGCAGGTTTCGCAGCGGACTGCCCGCGCCATAGACGCTGGCGGTCAGGGTCACGAGCAGCAGGGCGATGCCGGTGGTGATGGCCAGCAGCAGGTTCGGCTCGAGACGCTTCACGACTTGACCTTCACATAGGACCCGGGGGCCGGTTCGATCGGCTTGAGCGGGCCGGTCTTCGGATCGCGGGCGGGGATCCAGTCGCCCGACCTGGCGTGCAGCCACTCGGCCCAGTGGTTCCACCAGCTGCCGGGGTGTTCGACCGCCTGCGCCTGCCATTCGCCGAGCGTCGCGGGGAGGGCGGGGTTGGTCCAGTGCTGGTATTTGTGGGCCGAGGGCGGATTGACCACCCCGGCGATATGGCCCGAGCCGGCCAGGGTCAGGGTCACGGCCGCGTTGGAGAAGGCGCGGGCCGACCGGTAGACCGAATTCATCGGCGCGATGTGATCCTCGCGGCTGGCCTGGAAATAGAGGGGGATGGTCACCTTCGACAGGTCGACCTTGACCCCGCCGATGGTGAACTCGCCGCGGGCCAGCCTGTTCTGGCCGTACATGGAGCGGAGGTAGTCCATGTGCAGGGTCTTGGGCATACGGGTCTGGTCGGCGTTCCAGAACAGCAGGTCGAAGGCCGGCGGCGACTTGCCCATGAGGTAGTTCGACACGAAGAACGACCAGATCAGGTCGTTGGCGCGCAGGGCGTTGAAGGTCTCGGCCATGGCGGCGCCGGGCAGGACCCCGCCGGCGGCGTCCATCTGTTCCTCGATCTGGGCCAGCCAGTGTTCGTCGGTGAACAGCAGCAGGTCGCCGGCCTCGGCGAAATCATGCTGGGCGGCGAAGAAGGTGTTGGCGGTGACGCGTTTGTCGCCCTTCGCGGCCATATGGGCCAGGGCCGCGCCCATCAGGGTGCCGCCGATGCAGTAGCCGACGGTATTGATGTGCTCGGCCCGGGACTGCTCCAGCGCCTTTTCGACCGCGCGGTAGATGCCCTTTTCCAGATAGTCGTCGAAGCCGAACCCGGCCTTGTCGACGTCGGGATTGACCCAGGAGCAGACGAAGACGGTGAAGCCCTGGCTGGACAGCCAGCGGATCATCGAGTTCTCGGGCTGCAGGTCCAGGATGTAGAATTTGTTGATCCAGGGCGGGAATATCAGCAGCGGCACGGCGCGCTGCTTGTCGGTGGCGGCGTCGAACTGGATCAGTTCGAACAGCTCGTCGCGCCAGACGACCTGGCCCGGGGCGGTGGCGACGTTCTCACCGACGACGAATTTGCCGTAGTCGGCCTGGCTGATCTTCAGCTTGCCGGCCCCGCGTTCCATGTCGGCGGCGAAATTCTGCATCCCCCTGACCAGCGATTCGCCGTTGCTGTCGGCCAGGGCCTTGAGGGCGGCCGGGTTGGAGGCGAGGAAGTTGGAAGGGGAGAAGGCGTCGGTCAGGAGTTTGGTGAAGAACTCCGCGCGGCGCTTGGTCAGGGGGTCGACGTCGTCGACGCTGGAGACGAGGCCGTTCATCCAGTCGGAGGTGACCAGATAGGACTGGCGCATGACATCGAAGGCGGGGTTTTCGGACCAGGCCGGATCCTTGAAGCGTTTGTCCTTCGAGGGGGCTGCGGGGCCGTCCTCGCCGGCGGCGCGGCGGGTGGTTGTGGCCCACAGGTCCATGTAGCGGTTGAACAGATCGGCCTGGGCGGCGAACAGCTTGTCCGGGCGCGAGGCCAGGCTGGTCATGATCGAGTTCATCGCCGGGCCGACGTTGAACGGGTCCGGTGACAGGGCCGCAGGCCGGTCGGCCTGGGAGAGGGCGGCCTCGGCGATGGCCGACTGGGCCGTCATGGCGGCCTTGGCCAGGTTCATCGACAGGGTTTCCAGCATCTGTCGCTGGTCGGCACCGGGGAAGGCGTCAGCGGCAGGGGCCACGGCCTCGGGCGGCGGCGTCGGCTCAGGAGACGGCTGTGGGGCAACCTTGACCTTGGCGGCCCGGGGGCGGGGCGGCTTGACCGAGGTGGGACGGCCGGATTTGCGCGGCGCGCGCGGCGTCGCCTCGGCGGTCGGTGGGGTCGGACGCTTGGCCATGGAGAGCTCCGGATGTCGTCAGGATCGGTCACGAGCGCCGCGCGCGCCCTTCCGCCTGCCGCGATCATCGCATAAGACAGCCCCTGAAATGAACGCGCCGAACCGGAAAATTGCAGCCGTGCTGTTCGCGATCGTCGCGAGCGGCGGTCTGGCGGCCTGCGCCGGCTCGTTCGACCCGGCGATGGATGCGCGTTCGCCCATCGCGCCGCGGGTTCAGGCCCTGGTTGACGCCAACCGCGTCTATCCCCGCTGGGCCGACTTTCCCCGGGCCGCAGAGCCGATGCCCGAACCGGTCGTGATCGCCGCCCGCGTCAGCTCGCTGCGGGACACGGGCGGGGCGCTCGCGGGTGAGGTTTCCCGTATCGACTGGCAGACGGCGGGTGATCCGGCCGTGTTCGCGGCCGAGGTGCAGGCGCGGATCGATTCGGTCCAGGTCGCGCCCGTGACCGGTGAAACCCTGGCCGAGATCGACGAATTCGTTCGCCTTACCCGTGAGCGGGGCCGGGCCCCGCCGCCGATCGAGCGCCGCTGATCGCAATCCACGCTCGCCCGGACGCCAGCGCCGGGCAGACCCGTCCCAGGAGACACCCCATGGCCCAACCGGCCCCCTATGCCTCCACCCTGGCTGCAGATGCGGCGCGGGTGACCGAACTGGCCGCGATCGCCAGCTATGCCGGCATCGGCCGCGGCGATGAGAAGGCGGCGGACCAGCTGGCGGTCGACGCCATGCGCACGGCGCTGAACGCGCTCGATATCGACGGCAAGATCGTCATCGGTGAGGGCGAGCGCGACGAGGCCCCGATGCTCTATATCGGCGAGAAGGTCGGCACCGGCAAAGGCCCGGCCATCGACATCGCCCTCGACCCGCTGGAAGGCACGACCCTGACGGCCAAGGCCATGGCCAATGCGCTCTGTGTGCTGTCGATGTCGCCCGGCGGCGGCATGCTGCACGCGCCCGACACCTATATGGACAAGATCGCCATCGGCCCGGGCTTTGCGCCCGGCACCGTCGATCTGGACATGAAGCCCCAGGACAACGTCCGCTCGCTGGCCTCGGCCAAGGGTGTGAACCCGTCCGAGATCACCGTCTGCGTGATGGACCGGCCGCGTCACGCCGAGCTGATCGCCGCCCTGCGCGAGGTCGGGGCCAAGGTCGTGCTGATCACCGACGGCGACGTCGCGGGCGTGATCCACACCGCCGAGCCGGAGACCGGCATCGACCTGTATCTGGGGTCCGGCGGGGCCCCTGAGGGCGTGCTGGCGGCCTCGGCGCTGAAATGCGTCGGCGGCCATTTCCAGGGGCGGCTGATCTTCCGCAATGACGATGAGCGGGCCCGTGCGGCCCGGACGGGCGTCACCGATCTGGACCGCAAATACGACCTGCACGAACTGGTGTCCAAGGACGCCATCTTCGCCGCCACGGGCGTGACCAAGGGGGCCATGCTGGACGGGGTCAAGGTCGCCGACGGCTTCGTCTCGACCCACACGCTGGTGATGGATTCCTCGACCCGGACGGTCCAGCGCATCCGCACCATCCGGCCGCTCTGATGGCGGACGGGGGCGGCGCGGCGGCGTTCCTGGGCGTCTCCCGCTCCCTGTCCGGCCGTGAATGGCGACAGAGGCCCGCCGAGGCCGGGCTGATCCGGTCACATATGCAGGCGCTCAATCTGGAAGAGCCGCTGGCCCGGGCGCTGGCGGCGCGGGGCGTGCGGGCCGACCAGGGGGCGGACTTCCTGACGCCGACGCTGAAGGCCCTGTTTCCCGACCCGTCCAGCTTCATGGACATGGATGCGGCGGCCGGTGCGATCCTGGATGCGCTGCAGGCGCAGGCCTCGATCCATGTCTTCGCCGACTATGACGTTGACGGGGCCTCAAGCGCGGCCCTGCTGGTGCGCTGGTTCCGGGCCATGGGGGCAGAGTTGCCGATCTATGTCCCTGACCGGGTCACCGAGGGCTACGGGCCGAGCGCGCGGGCCTTCGACACGCTGAAGGCCTCGGGTGCCGATCTGGTGATCACGGTCGATTGCGGGGCGGCGGCCAATGAGGCGGTGGCCCATGCGGCGTCCATCGGGCTGAAGGTGGTGGTCATCGACCATCACATGATGCGCGAACATCCGCCGGTCTGCGCCGCTGTGGTCAATCCGAACCGGCCGGGCTGCAATTCGGGGCAGGGCAACCTCGCCGCGGCGGGGGTGGTGTTCGTCCTGCTGGCGGCGCTGAACCGCGAGGGGCGGCGCCGCGGCCTGTTCGGGGATATCAAGGAACCGGACATCCGCCAGTGGCTGGACCTGGCGGCCATGGGGGCGATCTGCGACGTCACCGGCCTGACCGGCTTCAACCGGGCCCTGACCAGCCTCGGGCTGCGGGTCATGTCGGACTGGGGCAATCCGGGGCTGAGGGCGCTGCTGGCGGCGGCGGGCGCCGAGCCGGGGCCGGCCAAGTCGAACCATGCGGGTTTCATCCTCGGACCACGCATCAATGCCGGCGGACGGATCGGCAAGTCGGACCTCGGGGCGCGCCTGCTGTCGACCGACGATCCGGAGGAGGCCCGGGCGCTGGCGCAGGAGCTGGACGCCCTGAACATCGCCCGGCGCGAGGTGGAGAAACAGGTCACGGACCAGGCCACGCGTATGGTCGAGGCGACCGGTGCCCATGCCGACGGGTCTGCCGTGGTGGTGATCGCAGGCGACGAATGGCATCCGGGTGTGGTCGGGATCGTGGCCGGGCGGCTGCGGGAACGCTGGCGCAAGCCGGTGGTGGTGATCGGCGTCGATGCGGTGAACGGGCTCGGCAAGGGCTCGGGCAGGTCGCAGCCGGGCATGAACCTGGGCAAGGCGGTGCAGGCGGCCTGGGAGCAGGGTGTGCTCATCGCCGGCGGGGGGCACGCCATGGCGGCGGGCCTGACGGTCCGGGCCGACGACATCGACCGGCTGCGCGACTTCCTCAACGACCGGATGATCGGCGAACAGGCGGCGGCCGAGGCCCTGGATCATGTCGAGATCGACGCCCTGATCGACCCTGGTGCGGCGACCCGGGCCCTGTTCGAACAGTTCGAACAACTGGCCCCGTTCGGACCGGCCAATCCGGAGCCGCTGTTCGCCCTGGAGCATGTCCAGGCCCGCGATGCGGCGGCCATGAACGGCGGCCATGTGCGCTGCCGGCTGGTCGGGGCCGACGGGGCCTCGGTCAAGGCCATCGCCTGGCGCTGCGCCGATCTGCCCGGGGGGCAGGCGCTGCTGGCGGGGCAGGGCGGGCTGAGCGTGGTCGGGCGGCTGAAGGCCGACGACTGGAACGGCCGCAGGGGCGTGCAGTTCGAGATCGAGGACGTCGCCGATCCGCGGATGGCGTGATTGCCGCTACGGCAAGCCTTCGGGTCCTTCGGCCGCCGCTTCGTGCGACCTCTCTTTTCCTGCAAAGAATGGGGCCGATCAGGGTTGCACCGTCCGGAATCGGCGGCTATATCGCCCGCTCTCCGCGCAGTGGTCCCTTCGTCTATCGGTTAGGACGTCAGGTTTTCAACCTGAAGAGAGGGGTTCGACTCCCCTAGGGACTGCCACGCGGTGACCCCCCGGACATCGTGATCAACTGCCGCCTTCGGGTGCCCTGCGGCCGTGGGCCAGGCCGACAAATCGTCGCACCATCTCCATTCGCCTTGGACGTCGGCAGCACGTCGGGTTGAGCAATGTCTGAAATACCCGTTTTCGGTTTTCCGGTGTTCACAGAACCGTGTTAAACGTGTTGCGTCTGCGGGGAGAGCAGACGGGGAGCATGACGTGTCTGACTACGAGGGGCTGGAGGCACCGGATACGGTCCGGATTTCCGGCCGGGTAAAATGGTTTGATGCCGGCAAGGGCTATGGCTTCATCGTGCCTGACGAGCCCGGCCATACCGAACGCGCCGATGTGCTGCTCCACATCAGCAGCCTGAGGGATGGCGGCTGGGCGTCGGCCGGCGAGGGCGCGACCATCACTGTTGACTGTGCACGCCGCTCCAAGGGCTGGCAGGTCACGACGGTCCATGAACTGGGTGAAAGCGAGCTCGAGCCTTCGCCCCCCCGACGATCTCCCTATGACGGGCTGAAGGGGGATGCCCGCTCACTGGGCCACGGCGCGCACATGGAGGCCACCGCCGATCTGGAGGCCGCGACCGTGAAATGGTTCAATCGCACCAAGGGCTATGGATTCGTGGTGCGCGCGACCGATCCGGGCGATATCTTCGTTCATATCGAGACCCTGCGGCGCTGCGGACTGGACGATCTGGTTCCGGGCGAGACGGTCGCGGTGCGCTTCGCCGAGGGCCCCAAGGGTCTGGTGGTTGCGGAAATCAAGCCGGGCGGCTGACGGCCGCCCCGAAAGGGCGATCATGCTGTCGAGACGTCTCCTGATTCTGTCTGCTGCCGCGGTCTGCCTGTCCGCCTGTGCCGCCCGGACGCCCGCACCCACAGACGAGGCTGGCCGTCCGCTGGAGGCCCTCACCGTCGTCACGGCCACGGGAGAGCATGACTTCCTGGTCGAGATCGCGGACGATGAGCCGGAGCGCGAGCGGGGCCTCATGTTCCGCCCGCCGCTCCCCGACGACCGCGGCATGCTGTTCCAGTTCCCGGACTCTGCCGAGCGGGGCTTCTGGATGCGCAACACGCCCAGCTCACTGGACATCCTCTATATCGATCCCGCCGGTCGCATCGTCTCGATCGCCCGCCATACGACGCCCTATTCCGAGACGACCATTCCCTCCAACGGCCCGGCCAATGGGGTGCTTGAGCTTCGCGCCGGCCGGGCGGACGAGATCGGGGCCCAGGCGGGAGACACGGTCAAACACCCCTTCTTCCGCCCCTGAAGACGATCGGGCGTTGCGGAGGCGGCCAGTTGCTGGCAGACACCTCCGCCGGAGTGTAGCGCAGCCTGGTAGCGCATCTGGTTTGGGACCAGAGGGTCGGAGGTTCGAATCCTCTCACTCCGACCATTCATTTTCCTGATGGCGTGAACCGGGCGGGGGTCAGACCACCGTGCCGAACAGCCGTCCGATCCCGGCCGTGGCGGCCATGGCGATCGCGCCCCAGAAGGCGACCCGCAGAACGGAACGGGTGACATTGGCCCCGCCGGCCATGGCCCCGAGGGCACCCAGTCCCATCAGGCCGAAGAGGGCGATCAGGCTGACCCAGACGAGCAGGCCCTGCATCGGGGCCAGCAGTGCCACGACCAGCGGCGGCGCGGCCCCGAGCGAAAAGGTCAGGGCCGAGGTCAGGGCAGCCTGGACCGGCCGGGCGGTGGTGAAGTCCGAAATGCCGAGCTCGTCGCGGGCGTGGGCCCCCAGGGCATCCCGGGCCATCAGTTGCCGGGCCACCTGATGCGACAGGGCCGGCTCGACCCCCCGCGCGGCATAGATGGCGGCCAGTTCCCGGACCTCGGCCTCAGGATCCGCAGCCAGTTCGGCGGTCTCGCGCGCGAGGTCAGCCTTTTCGGTGTCTGACTGGGAGCTGACCGAGACATATTCGCCGGCGGCCATCGACATGGCCCCGGCGACGAGGCCGGCGACGCCCGCGATCAGGATACTGCCGCGGGACGCCTCGGCGGCGGCGACACCCACCACCAGACTGGCCGTGGAAACCAGGCCGTCGTTGGCCCCGAGCACCGCGGCCCGCAGCCAGCCGATACGGGCGACCAGATGGCGCTCAGGGTGGCGTTCGAGACGGCTCATGATGAACTCCGGGATGGCACCAGCGGCCGCAAGGCCGCGCCTGGAAGAGGAAGGGCAGCCGGCGGCCCGGGGTTCCGTCCTTCAGCAGGCGAGGATGCATCAGCGCCGCAGGGAGCCGCAGGCCGGGCGCGGCGCGGCGGCAGGGTGAGGTCGAACAGGTCGACAGTCATTGGCACCCCTTCCCGGCCCGCATGGATCGCCAGACTGCCACCGGCGGACCTCCGGGCCCTTGCGCCAGAGCAAGATCGCCCGGCGTCAGATCGCGGCGAGGGCCTGTTCCAGGTCGGCGTACAGGTCATCGACGTTCTCGATCCCCACGGACAGCCGCACCAGGTTGTCGCCGATGCCGCAGCGCGCCTTGGCCTCGGCGCTGTAGTCCGAATGGGTGGTGCTGGAGGGGTGGGAGACCAGGCTTTCGGTGCCGCCGAGGCTGACCGCCAGCTTGAACAGCTGCAGGGCATTGAGCATGCGGAAGGCTTCGGCCTCGCCGCCCCGGAGACGCAGGGAGAAGGTCGAGCCGGCCCCGGTGCACTGTCGTGCGAACAGGGCCTGCTGGCTGGGCGAGGCTTCGGCCCCGCCGGCGTCGAGCACGGATTCGATCTTCGGATGGCCTCTCAGGCGGTTGACCAGGTTCATGGCATTGGCCTGGGAGCGCTCCATGCGAATGTGCAGTGTCTCCAGGCTGCGCATCAGCAGCCAGGCGGTGTGCGGGTCGGTGATGGCCCCGCAGATGGTCCGCATTTCGCCCACCCGGGCCATCAGATCGGCCCGCCCGAGACAGGCCCCGGCAATCAGGTCCGAATGGCCGCCGACGTATTTGGTCAGGGAGTAGAGGACCAGGTCGGCTCCGTGCTGCAGCGGTTTCTGCCACAGGGGACCGAGGAAGGTGTTGTCGACCACCAGCAGGGGCGGCTCGGCCAGGCCGAGGTCGCGGATGGCGGACGCGGCGGCTGCGAGGTCGATCAACTGGTTGGTGGGATTGGCCGGGGTCTCGACATAGACCGCCGCCAGCCGCGCGCCGGAGGCCTTGGCGCGCTCGGAGGCGGCGCGGATCGCGGCGGTGAGGGCCTCGCCGCCATCGCAGTCGGCGACGCTGACGGTCTGGACGCCCATGCGCGGCAGGATCCGGTCAAACAGGTATTCGGTGCCGCCATAGGCAGGGGCCGTGTAGACGATGATGTCGCCGGGACGGCTGAGGGCCAGCATGGTGGTCGAGATGGCGGCCATGCCGCTGGAGAAGACCAGGGCCTTGTCGGCCGCATCCCAGACGGCGAGCCGGTCCTCGAGGATCTCCAGATTCGGATTGTTGATCCGCGAGTAGATCAGGCCGAGGGCCTCGTCCGGGTCCTTCTGGCGCAGGCCGTAGGCGACCTCGAAGAAGCGTTTGCCGTCCTCGGCCGAGTTGAAGACGAAGGTCGAGGCCTGGAAGATCGGGGCCTTGATCGATCCCTCGGACAGGGTCGGATCATAGCCATAGCCCATCATGAGGGTCTCGGGCGCGAGTGTGCGCTCGCCGAGGGTGCGGCCGCGATGTCGACTCATAAGGCGTTTCCCGTTTGTTGCGCCCTTCATATGCCCCGGGTGTATCGAGGCCAAGCGGGGTGCTGGACCGCGCCCCGGCCACGCGGTATCTGGGCCCGAAGCGGGTTTGCCCGCCGCCGTCACGAGGATTTGGTCATGCTCGCCCGCATCTATCGCCCCGCCAAGACCGCGATGCAGTCCGGCAAGGCCTCGTCGAGAGGCTGGCGGCTGGAGTTTGAACCGGCCTCGGCCCGGACCATCGACCCGCTGATGGGCTGGACCAGCTCCAGCGACATGAACGGCCAGGTGCGTCTGAGCTTCGATTCGGCAGAGGAGGCCGTGGCCTATGCCGAGCGTCACGGCATCCCGTTCCGCCTGCACGCGCCGCAGGACCCGCCGCTGATCCTCAAGGCCTATGCGGATAACTTCGCCACCAACCGCAAGGTCTCCTGGACGCATTGAGGTCTGTTTGCGCCTGCCGCGCTTCGCGCTAGTTGAGCCACGTGGTTCCAGGCGCCCATAGCTCAACCGGATAGAGCACCCGCCTTCTAAGCGGGATGTTGCAGGTTCGAGTCCTGCTGGGCGCGCCATGGCTTCACGGGATTGCCGGGACCGGCGACCGGCCGTTAAGCTTCCCCGACAGGGTCTGGAGGGGGACACAGCCATGCTGAGAACGGTTCTGGGTATCATCGCCGGCGTGCTGCTGGCTTTTGCGGTCCTGATCGGACTGGAAATGGCCGGCCATGCGGCCATGCCGGCACCGGCGGGGCTCGACCCCACCGATCCCGAAGACCTGAAACAGATGGTGGCCGCGGCACCGCTGGCGGCCAAGGCCTGGGTTGTGTTCGGCTGGTTCGTGGCGACCCTGGCCGGAGGCTGGCTGGCGCGGCGGCTGTCCGGCAAGGGCTGGGCCGGCTGGGTCATCGCCGGCCTGATCCTGCTGGGCGGCATCGCCAACATCATGATGATCCCGCATCCGCTGTGGATGCAGATCGCGGCCGTCGCCGCGCCGCTGCTGGCGGGCGCGATCGTGATGCGGCTGCCGTCCGGCGGTTCCGCGTCCGTCAGCTGAGGGCGGCACTCCAGGCGGCCAGTCCGCCTTCCAGGTCGGTGATCAGGTCCTGCGGGTCCTCGAGGCCGATGTGCAGGCGGAGGAGTTGTCCCGCCAGCGCGGGTGGCGACCGGCGGCCGGAAAGCTGGCCGGTCTCGTGGGTGATCAGGCTCTCGAACCCGCCCCAGGAATAGCCGAGGCCGAACAGTTCGAGCGCCGACATCAGCGCGTGGGCGGCAGCCTCGTCGCCACCCTGCATGACCAGGCCGAACAGGGAGGCGGCACCGGTGTAGTCGCGCGTCCACAGGTCGTGACCGGGCGCGCCGGGGCGGGCGGGATAGAGGATGTCGGCGACCTCGGGCCGGGCCGCCAGCCAGTCGGCGACGAGGCGGGCCGAATTGGCCTGTTCCCGATAGCGCAGGGGCAGGGTGCGCAGGCCGCGCAGGGCCAGCCAGGCGTCATCGGGCGAGACCCGCCAGCCGAGGTCTTCCATGGTCTCGGCGATGGGGCGGGCCACGGCGGGATCGGAGACGGCGATGGAGCCCATCAGCAGGTCGGAATGGCCCGAGACATATTTGGTCACGGCCTGGACGCTGACATCGACGCCGTGAGCCAACGGACGGAAGGCGAGGCCCGCGCCCCAGGTGTTGTCCATCACCGTCAGCACGCCGCGCGCGCGACAGGCCGCGGCGAGGGCGGGCACGTCCAGCATCTCGAAGGTCAGGGACGACGGCGACTCGATCAGCAGGATGCGGGTGCGGTCGGTGAGGGCGGCGAGGATGTCGGTCGTCGAGGCATCCGGGTCATGGAAGGCGGTACTGATGCCGCGCGCGCCGAGGTGGCGTTTGAGAAAGCGGCGGCTGGGCCCGTACAGGGCATCAGTGGTCAGGACCGCGTCTCCGGGGTGGAGCAGGGCCGAGAGGGGGACGGTGACGGCGGCGAGGCCGGACGGCACCAGCCAGGCATCGGTCGCGCCCTCGAGGTCGCACAGACGGTCGCGGAGGGCGCGGGCGGCGGACAGGTCCTCGATGCCGTAGACCGGGCCCCGGGATTCGTCGCGCATGGCAGCGGGTGAGTCATTGAGCAGGGTCGAGGCGCGTTCGATCGGTGGGGCCACCGGGCGGCGGCCCTGTCCGCGGCGGGTGGCGGAGGCGATCAGGCGGGTGCGGTCGGTTCGATCGGTCATGCGCGCCGGCACAGAGGGTTGCGGTTCAGCCTCCAAAGGCCTCTAAAGCAGGCAGGGGCGCAAGGTCTGACGGATTTCGGCGAGGCGCGGATGCGGGTGCAAGCGACGGGGCAAGGGGCGAGGCGTGGCGTCGCTGTGGCGCTGGCGGTCGCCCTGGGCCTGACCGTCGCCGCCTGCGGTCGCGGCGAGTCCCGGACCGAGGCCGAGGTCGACACGGACCCGGCTGTCCCGACCCCGACGGTGGCCCCCGGTTTCGCCAGCCCGACCCTGGCGGCGATCAAGCGGCGCGGCCGCCTGAACTGCGGTGTGCACGAGGGGCTGGTCGGTTTTGCCTATACGGACAATCGCGGCGAATGGCGCGGCTTTGACGCCGACTTCTGCCGTGCCCTGGCGGCGGCGGTGCTGGGCGATGCCGATGCCGTCCGTTTCGTGCCCCTGACCAATGCCCAGCGGTTCGAGGCCCTGCGAAGCGGCCGGGTCGATGTGCTGTGGCGATCGACCTCCTGGATCCTGTCACGCGAGGCGCGGGAGGGGGTGCGGTTTGCGGGGGTCAACTATTACGACGGGCAGGGCTTTCTGGTGCGCCGGTCGCTGGATCTCGCGACCGCGGCCGAGCTGAACGGCGCGCGGGTGTGCGTGCAGCGGGCCTCGACCTCGGAGCTGAACCTGGCGGACTGGTTCCGGTCGCGCGGGCTGGAATACACCCTGGTCGTCGGGGCCAATGAGGAGGCGGCGCGGGCCAGCTATGCACGCGAGGACTGCGACGCCCTGAGCGCCGACATTTCGACCCTGGCCTCGGTACGGACGACCCTTTCCAACCCGGAGCAGCACGCCATCCTGCCGGATGTGATCTCCAAGGAGCCGCTGGGGCCCGCGGTCAGGCAGGGCGACGAGGCCTGGACCTCGATCGTCCGCTGGACCCTGAATGCCGTGATCCTGGCCGAGGAACTGGGCGTAACGCGCGACAATGCCGCCCGGATGGCCGAGGAGTCGCGCAATCCGGCGGTCCGCCGCCTGCTGGGCGTGGAGGGCGAGATCGGGCCGATGCTGGGGCTGCGCAAGGACTGGGCAAGGGCGGCCATCGAGGCCGAGGGCAACTATGGCGAAATCTTCTCGCGGAACGTCGGGACAGATTCCTCGCTCGACCTGGCCCGTGGGCTTAACGCACAATGGAACGCAAGACCGGCCGGGCTGATCTACGCCTTGCCGATTCGCTAGGACGCCGGGACGGGCGCCAGGGGGGAAAGATGGAAACGACCAAACGTGGCGGGATCCCGCTCTATCTGTGGATGCTGCTGGGCTTTGCCGTCGGCATGGGCGGCGGGCTCTACGTTAATATCATGGGCCTGGAGGTCCTTCCCTGGGTCATGGACCTCATCAAGTCCGTGGGTCAGATCTTCCTGAAACTGCTGTTCATGCTGGTGCTGCCGCTGCTGTTCGCGGCGCTGGCGGTCGGTGTCGCCGAGATGGGCGATCTGAAGTCGCTGGGGCGGGTAGGCTTCAAGACCCTGGTGTTCACGATCATCGTCTCGGCCATTGCCGTCGGCATCGGCCTGGGCATGGTCAACTATTTCCGCCCCGGTGACGGGGTCGATCCGGTCCTGGCGCAGCAGCTGCTGGCCCAGGGGGCCGAGGGGGCTGCGACCATTGTCGGCAATGCGCCCAAGTCGATCGAGGCGGGCCAGTTCTTCCTCGACATGATCCCGTCCAATGTCGTCACCGCCGCGGCCGAGAACCAGATCCTGCCGGTGATGGTGTTCGCCCTGATCTTCGGCATCGGCATGGTCATGGCCAAGTCGCCGGCTACGGACGCGCTTCAGCAGACCCTGCAGGGCCTGTTCGAGGTCATGATGAAGCTCATCAACCTGGTCATCAAACTGGCCCCGATCGCGATTGCGGCCCTGATGTTCAACCTGTCGGCCGTGTTCGGCTGGGACCTGCTGGTCAGGCTGGGAGCCTATGCGGGCGTGGCCGTGGGCGCGATGGCGATCCATATGTTCATCGTCTATCCGCTGCTGGTCTGGATCTTCGGCGGCATGAACCCGCTGAAATTCGCCATCGGTGTCCGTGAGCCCTTCGTGGTGGCCTTCTCGACCGCCTCGTCGAACGCCACCCTGCCGGTCGCCATCCGGGCGGCGGAAGAGAAGCTGAAACTGCCGAAGCGGATCTCGCGCTTCGTGCTGACCGTGGGGGCCACGGCCAACCAGAACGGTACCGCCCTGTTCGAGGGCGTCACGGTCCTGTTCCTGGCCCAGTTCTTCGGCATCGACCTGAACCTGCAACAGCAGCTGGTGGTCATGCTGGTCTGTATCCTCGGCGGCATCGGCACGGCCGGTGTGCCGGCGGGGTCGCTGCCGGTCATCGCCCTGATCCTCGTGATGGTCGGGGTGCCGGCGGAGGGGATCGGCCTGATCCTCGGCGTCGACCGCTTCCTCGACATGTGCCGCACGACCCTGAACGTCACCGGCGATCTGGTGGCGGCGACGGTGGTGTCGCGCGGCGAGACCGATGCGGTGGTGCCGGACGATCTGAAACTGCCGGACGTCGCGCCGGCGAAATAGGTCGCAGGATGGGTGGTCAGGCGGTCACGACGACAGTGTCCGCCCGGCCGCCCCATTCGGCCCAGCTGCCGTCATAGAGACGCGAGGGCCGGCCCAGCACGGCGAGGCCGAGGCTGAGGATGGCGGCGGTGACGCCGGAACCGCAGGTGGTCACCACCGGGCGGTCCAGATCGACCCCGGCCGCGCGGAAGGCCTGCGCCAGGACCTCGCCCTGTTTCATGGTGCCGTCCGGGTTCAGGATCGCGGGGAAGGGCAGGTTGAGGGCTCCGGGCATGTGGCCGGACCGCAGACCGGCGCGCGGCTCGGGCGCGCGGCCGTCGAACCGGTCGGCGGCGCGGGCGTCCAGCACCTGATCACCGGCCGCGAGGGCGGCGCGCACGGCGTCGATGTCGGCGACCCCGTCCGGTCGGGCGGACGGATTGAAGGTGCGGGGAAGCGGCTGTGACGCTGGTCCGGACTCGACCGGGTGCCCCTCGGCCCGCCATTTCGGCAGGCCGCCGTCGAGGACGCGCACGTCGCGCGCGCCCATGGCGCGGAGCATCCACCAGACCCGGGCCGAGGAGCGGATGCCGACGGTGTCATAGACGACGATGCTGTCTCCGTCGGCGATCCTCAGCCTGCCCATGCGGGCCGCGAAGACGGCCGGAGACGGCAGCATGTGCGGCAAGTGGCTCTTTTGATCCGAGGAGGCTTCCAGATCGAAGAAGACTGCGCCAGACAGGCGCGCGGCCTCGAAATCCGGCCGGCCGTCGCGGCCGTCCAGATGCCAGCTGGCGTCGAGGAGTCTGAGGGCCGGATCGCCGAGGCGGGCGGCGAGGTCTGTGGTCGAGATCAAGGGGGCGATGTCGGTCATGGTTCAACCTAGCATGCCGACCGGCGGAAGCCTGAGACTGGTGCTGGGCGACCAGTTGTCCGATGGGCTGTCGGCCCTGCGGGGACTCGATGCCTCGGTCGACGTCGTGCTGATGGCCGAGGTGCGCGACGAGGCCACCTATGTGAGGCACCACAAGCAGAAGATCGCCCTGGTGTTCGCGGCCATGCGCAAATTCGCGGCGCGGCTGCAGGGCCGGGGTGTGACCGTCCGCTATGTGCGGATCGATGAGGCGGGGAATAGCGGCTCGATCGCGGGGGAGCTGCAGCGGGCCCTGACATCGCAGGTGTTCCGCGCTGTGGTGATCACGGAATGCGGCGAGTGGCGGCTGGCCGAGGCCCTGACCGCCTTCGCCAATTCGACCCGCGTTCCCGTCGAAACACGCCCGGATGACCGGTTCATCTGTTCGCTGGACCGGTTCAGGCGCTGGGCTGCGGACAGGAAGACCCTGACCCTGGAGTTCTTCTATCGCGAGATGCGGCGCGAGACCGGGCTGCTGATGGACGGCAAGGAACCGGCCGGCGGACAGTGGAATTTTGACAAGGACAATCGCGCCGGTCTGCCCCGCGGGGTAACGCCCCCGCGGCGGTTACGGACAGCCCCCGATGCGTTGACGCGCGAGGCGATGGCGGATGTCGAACGGTTGTTCGGCGACCATTTCGGCACCCTGGAGACCTTTGGCTGGCCCACCACGGCGGAAGAGGCCGAGGCGGGCCTGGCGGCCTTCCTGGCCGATATCCTGCCTGCGTTCGGAACCTGGCAGGACGCCATGGCGTCGGGCCAGCCGTGGATGTGGCACGGGCTGGTGTCGACCTCGCTCAATCTGGGTCTGCTCGACCCGCTGGAGGTCTGCCGTCGCGCAGAGGCGGAGTATCGCGCCGGCCGGGCCCCCCTCAACGCCGTGGAGGGGTTCATCCGCCAGATCCTCGGCTGGCGCGAGTTTGTGCGCGGAATCTACTGGCTGAAGATGCCGGAGTATGGTGCCCGGAATGCCCTGGACGCCGACCGGAGCCTGCCCGGGTTCTACTGGTCCGGCGAGACCGGCATGGCCTGTGTGGCGGATGCGGTGCGCACGACCCGCGACCATGCCTATGCCCATCACATCCAGAGGCTGATGGTCACCGGCAATCTGGCCATGCTGCTGGGGGTCCATCCGGATGCCGTGGATGACTGGTATCTGGCCGTCTATGCCGACGCCTATGAGTGGGTCGAGATGCCCAATACGCGGGGCATGGCCACCTTCGCCGACGGCGGCATCATGGGGACCAAGCCCTATGCGGCGTCGGGGGCCTACATCAACCGGATGAGCAACCACGGCGCCGGGTGCCGCCATGATGTGAAGCTGAAGACCGGCGAGGGGGCCTGCCCCTTCAACCGGCTGTACTGGGGCTTTCTGGAGCGGAACCGGGCCCGGCTGGGCGGCAATGTTCGACTGGCCATGCCCTATCGGACCCTGGACGGCTGGGACGCGGCGCGGCGGCAGGCGGTGATCGACGAGGCCGAGGCCTGCCGCGAGGCGCTGGGGGCCGTCAGGCCCGGGTGAGCGCCAGCTGGATCACATCGGTCCGGGCCGAGCGGAAGCCGGCTTCGCAATAGGCCAGGTAGAAGCGCCACAGGCGGCGGAAGCGCTCGTCGAAGCCGCCCATCCGCCGGATATCGCCCCAGGCCGCCTGGAAGCGTTCGTCCCAGAGCTTCAGCGTGTCGGCATAGTCCTGGCCGAAGCGCTCGACCGTATCCCAGCGCAGGCCGGCCTGTTCGACCACGGGCTGGAGGCGGCCTTCGGACGGCAGCATGCCGCCGGGGAAGATGTATTTCTGGATGAAGTCCGTCCGGGCATTGTACTCCTCGAACAGGGCGTCCTGGATGGTGATGATCTGAAGGCCGGCCCGCCCACCGGGCTTCAGCACGGCGGTGATCTTCTCGAAATAGGCCGCCCAGTACTCCTTGCCCACGGCCTCGAACATCTCGATCGAGACGACGCGGTCGAAGCGACCCCCGACATCGCGATAGTCGACCATCTGGATGGACGTCGTGTCCGACAGGCCGGCGTTGAACAGTCGCTGACTGGCGAGATCGTGCTGTTCACGGGAGATGGTGATGCCGGTGACTTGGGCACCGACGACCCGCGCGGCATAGTCGGCGAACCCGCCCCAGCCACAGCCGATCTCGAGCACGGTGTGGCCGCGTTCCAGCCCGATCATGCGGGCCAGTGCGGCATATTTGGCGGTCTGGGCATCCTCGAGGGGCTGGTCCGGCGTCACGAACCGCGCCGAGGAATAGGTCATGGTCGCGTCCAGCCAGGCCCGGTAGAAGGCATTGCCCAGATCGTAGTGGGCGTGGATGTTCTTCTTCGAACCGGTCCGGCTGTTGCGCTTGAGTTTGTGCGACAGCCAGTTGAACGCCAGCATGACGGCATTGCCGTCGAACAGCCGGCGGATGTGGTCGTAGTTGTTGGCCAGGGTCTCGAGCAGCACGGCCAGATGGGGGCTGTCCCACTCACCGGCGATATAGCCTTCGGCATAGCCGATATCGCCACTGGCCAGCACCCGCCGGGCGAAGCGATAGTCGGTCACATTCATCACCGCATTCGGTCCGGGAGTCCGGCCTTCGAGCTGGTGCACCTCGCCATTGGGCAGGGTCAGGGTCAGCCGACCCCAGGTCCAGTTGGCGGTCAGCAGACGCAGCAGGAGGGCGAACACCGGCGGGGTTCGCGCGGCGGCGGGACTTTCAGCGGTTACAGAACTCATGTCCCGGACCCTGCGGGCGAACGGGCGATGCCGTCAATCCTCTGCGACAACGCGGCTTCCGACGACGGTCTTGAGGGCCTCCAGGGCCCGTTCCCGGGCCAGGGCATGATCGACCAGCGGTCGGGGATAGTTGTGACCCAGCCGGACACCGGCCAGGTCCAGCACACCGAAAGGGGCTGTCCATGGCGCATGGAGCCACCGGTCCGGCAATCTGCGGAGCTCCGGGACCCAGCGGCGGACATAGCGACCGTCTGCATCGAATTTCTGACCCTGTGTGACGGGATTGAAGATGCGGAAATACGGGGCAGCATCGGCTCCGGATCCCGCGACCCACTGCCAATTCTGAACATTCGACGCCAGGTCGGCATCGACCAGGGTGTCGCGGAACCAGGCCTCGCCCTCGCGCCAGTCGATCAGCAGGTGTTTGACCAGGAAGGAGGCCACGATCATCCGCACGCGATTGTGCATGAAACCGGTCGTCCACAGCTCGCGCATGCCGGCGTCCACGACAGGATAGCCGGTGCGGCCGCGCTGCCAGGCCTGGAGCCCGGCCGGGTCATCGCGCCAAGGCATGGCGTCATATTCGGGCCGGAAGGCGGTGCCGGTGATCTGGGGAAAGGCGTGGAGCAGATGGGCGGAGAATTCCCGCCAGCCGATCTCGGCGACGAATTTCTCGACCTCTGCGGCCGGGACACGACCGTCGGCGGCGGCGGCATGCGCCGCCCCGATCGCGCGCCAGGGACTGATCTCGCCGAAATGCAGATGGGGCGACAGGCGGCTGGTGGCCGGTTCGGCGGGAATGTCGCGGCCCGCGCTGTAGGATTTCAGCCCGCGTGCCAGAAAGGCCGCTAGGGCGGTCTCGGCCCCGGCTTCGCCCGGCGTCCAGTCGAAGCCACCCGACCAGTCGGGCCGGGCGGGATGCAGGCCCCAGGCATTGATGTCGTCGGATGGGAGCCCCGACGGCGTGGTCAGGCGGTCGGGCGCGGGCGTGCGGGGCGGCGCGACCGCGGTCGCCAGCAGGGCCCGGTGAAAAGGCGTGAAGACCTTGTAGGGCAGGCCGGAGCCGTTGAGCACCGACCCCGGCCTTGCCAGCAGGGTGCCGTTCCAGCCCTTGCAGGCGACACCCTCGGCCTGCAGTCCGTGGGCGATGTCGGCGTCGCGGGCGAAGGCGTCAGGCTCGAAGCGGCGGTTCAGGAAGACGGTCCCGGCCCCGGTCTCACGAATCAGCCGTCGCAGTTCGGCCTCGCTGTCGCCGCGTCGCAGGATCAGGCGCGAGCCGAGGGCGCCCAGCGCGGCGTCCAGCGCGCGCAGGGACTTGTCCAGCCACCAGAGCGAGGCTCCGCCCATCGGTGCGCCCGTGCCCTGATCCAGGATATAGACCGGAATGACCGGGCGACCGGTCCCGATCGCCTGGGTCAGCGCGGGATTGTCCGCCAGCCGCAGATCCTGTCGAAACCAGAGGATCGCAGGCGAGTCGTCGGCCTTGGTGGTCATGCGGTCGGGCTCCGTGATAGCTTGCGAACTTCACCGTCCGACGCCACCTGATCGCCGCATGAGTGGGGCATCAGCCGCACGTCGCCAAGCCGCAAATCCGGGAATTCCGCCTTGTCCAAGCCGAACGCCGTTATCGATATCTCGCAGGGCCTGAAGCGGCCGGTTTCCATCGGCGGCGGCCAGCGCATCGTCTTCATTGCCGGTCCTTGCCAGCTGGAGAGCCGCCAGCATGCGCTGGAAATGGCCCACGCCCTGAAGGAGATCGGCGAGCGGCTGAATGTCGGCATCATCTACAAGACCAGTTTCGACAAGGCCAACCGCACCTCGGCGACCGCGGCGCGTGGGTTCGGCCTTGAGGGCTCCCTGCCCATCTTCGCCGAAATCCGCGAGGTCACGGGCCTGCCGGTCCTGACCGACGTCCATACCGAGGAACATTGCCGCATCGCCGCCGAGGCGGTGGATGTGCTGCAGATCCCGGCCTTCCTGAGCCGTCAGACCGACCTGCTGCTGGCCGCCGCGGCGACGGGCAAGGCGATCAACATCAAGAAGGGGCAGTTCCTGGCCCCCTGGGACATGAAGAACGTCATCGCCAAGGTGGTCGGGGCGGGCAATCCGAATGTCATGGCCTGCGAGCGCGGAGCCAGCTTCGGCTACAATACGCTGGTGTCGGACATGCGGGCCCTGCCGATCCTGCGCGAGATCGGCTGTCCGGTGGTGTTCGACGCGACCCATTCGGTGCAGCAGCCGGGCGGGCAGGGGACCTCCTCGGGCGGGCAGCGGGAGTTTGTGCCGGTGCTGGCGCGCGCGGCCGTGGCCGTGGGCGTGGACGCCGTCTTCATGGAAACCCACGAGGACCCCGACAATGCGCCGTCGGACGGTCCGAACATGGTGCCGCTGGACCAGTTCGAGGCGCTGGCCGCCGATCTGATCGCCTATGACGACCTGACCAAGGCGCGGATGGCGAAAGCCGCCTGAATCCGATAGGCCAAGGAGATGGCTGAACGGACGCTCGATCTCGGACAATTGCAGGCGCTGCTGGAGCAGGTGCGCGGGCTGAAGGTGGCCTGTGTCGGCGACCTGATGCTGGACCGCTATGTCTATGGCGAGGTCAGCCGGATCTCGCCGGAAGCGCCTATCCCCATCCTTCGTACGCGCCGGACGACGGCCATGCCCGGCGGCGTCGGCAATGTGGCGCGCAATGTCGCGGCCCTGGGGGGCGTGGCGCGGCTGGGGGCGGTGGCCGGTCAGGACGCGGCCGGTGACGAACTGGCGGCGCTGATCGCTGCCGAGCCGGGCATCGAGGACGCGATCGAACGCCGCGCCGGGGTCGCCACCATCGTCAAGACGCGCTTCGTCGCCGCTGGGCAGCAGTTGCTGCGGCTCGACGATGAGGCTGCGGCCCTGATGGGTCAGGAAAGCGATGCGTTTACGGGGGCTTCTGTCTATCTGCTGTCTGACTATGCCAAGGGCGTCGTGAGCGATGCGGTGATCGCCCAGGGGCTGGCGGCGGCGCGGGAGTCGGGCGCGCCGGTGGTGGTCGACCCCAAGGGGCGCGACTTCGCCCGCTATTGCGCGGTCGATCTGATCAAGCCCAATGCCAGCGAACTGGCCGGGGCTACAGGCCTGCCGGTCGAGACCGACGCCGAGGTCGAGGCGGCGCTGGCGGCCCTGCTGGATGCCACGACGGTCAAGGCGGTGGTGGTGACGCGCGCGGGCAAGGGCATGAGCCTGATGCGGCGCGGCGGACCGGTGCGGCATTTCCCGGGCCGGGCGCGCGAGGTGTTCGACGTCTCGGGGGCCGGTGACACCGGCCTTGCGGCCCTGGGTCTGGCGCTGGGTGCCGGGACCTCGCTGGAGACGGCGGTCGAGTTCGCCATCCTCGCCTCGGGGGTGGTGGTCGGCAAGGCGGGCACGGCAGTGGTGAGCCCGGCGGAGCTGATCGACGCCGAGATGAGCCAGCACGCTGCGGGCACCCACGCCAAGGTCATGCCGCTGGAGGAGCTGGCGAATGTGGTGGAGGGCTGGCGGCGGCAGGGGCTGAAGGTCGGCTTCACCAACGGCTGTTTCGACATCCTGCACCGCGGCCACGTGGCCTATCTGGCCCAGGCGCGCAGCTGGTGCGACCGGCTGGTGGTGGCCCTGAACACGGATGCGTCGGTGCGCCGGCTCAAGGGCGAGGGGCGGCCGATCAACGATCTGGACAGCCGGGCTGTGGTGATTGGAGGGCTGCAGTCGGTGGACCGGGTGACGGCCTTTGATGATCCGACTCCCCTGGCCCTGATCGAGCGGCTGCGGCCTGATGTGCTGATCAAGGGGGCGGACTATACCCGCGAGGGCGTGGTCGGCGGCGACCTGGTCGAGAGCTGGGGCGGGGAGGTCAGGCTGGCCACCTTCGAGGACGGCTATTCGACGACGAAGACGATCGAGAAGATGAAGGACGAAGCATGAGCCGGCGCATCATCGTGGTCACCGGCGGGGCGGGCTTCATCGGCTCCAATATCGTCGCCCGGCTTTGCGCAGAGGACCGGCGCGACGTGGTCGTCTGCGACCGACTTGAGGACGCGTCCCTGGGCAAGTGGCGCAACCTCGCCAAACACCCGATCGCCGACTTCTGGCAGCCGGAGGAGCTGTTCGACCAGCTGGAGCGGCATGCGGATTCGATCGAGGCCGTGGTGCATATGGGGGCGATCTCCTCAACCACCGAGCCCGACGCTGACCTGATCCTGCGCACCAATTTCAGCCTTTCGCGGGACATCTGGGACTGGTGCTCCCTGCGGGACGCGCGGATGATCTACGCCTCCTCGGCGGCCACCTACGGGGACGGCGATGCCGGGTTCGAGGACGATGACAGTCTTGAGGCCCTGGGCGCGCTTCGTCCGCTAAATGCCTATGGTTATTCGAAAATGCTGTTTGATCAGTATGCAGCCAGGCAGTCCGATCGCGGCCAGTCGCCGAGCCAGTGGGCCGGACTGAAATTTTTCAACGTCTATGGGCCGAACGAGGGCCACAAGGGCGGGATGAAGTCGGTCGTGGCCCAGATCTGGCCCAAGGTTCAGGCCGATGAGCCGGTGACCCTGTTCCGGTCGCACAACCCGGCCTATGCCGACGGCGGCCAGATGCGCGACTTCGTCTTTGTCGAGGATGTGGTCGATCTCGTCGAATGGCTGCTTGACGCGCCGCACGTCTCCGGCGTGTTCAATGCGGGTTCGGGACAGGCGCGGTCCTTCCTCGACCTGGCCCATGCGACCTTCGCCGCTGCGGGCAAGACGCCGCGGGTCGAATATGTCGACACCCCGGAAAGCATCCGCGACAAATACCAGTATTTTACCGAGGCAAGGATGGAGCGGGTGCGGGCCGCCGGCTTCGAGGGCCAGTCCACGCCGCTGGAGGAGGGGGTCCGGCGCTATGTGCAGGACTTCCTCGCGACGCCGGATCCCTACAGATGAGCATCGGCAAGCTGACCCTGCGCCAGTGGGCCGGCTGGGTCGGCCTGACGATCGTGCTGTTGCTGGTCACGGCGGCGGCGGTCTGGCGCGGTGACATCCTGAGGGCCGGTCTGGACCCGCAGGTGCCGTTCCAGACCTATGAGCCGCCTCCCGCCCCTGACTATGACGATCCCGCGGCCTGGGCGCTGCGGGATGTGCGCGGACCGGGGTCGGGGCCCGCCGCGGTCTTCTTTGTCCATTCCACCACCTATGACGGCGGGCGGGAGTGGAACGGGCCGATCGACAGTCCCCAGGCGGATGCCTGGCTGAAGCGGGTCGTCCTGCCCAACTATGCCGGGCCGTTCGCGCGGGCCGGGGCGATCAGCGCCCCGCGCTATCGCCAGGGCAGCCTCTATACCCGGCTGACGCTGCGCGACGATGCGCGGGAGGCCCGGGCCTTTGCCTGGCGCGACATCGCCGCCGCCTTCGACGTCTGGATCGCACGCCATCCGGACGGGCCCATCGTCCTCGCCGGGGTGGAGCAGGGCGGCGATCTGGTCGAGCGGCTGGTGCGCGAGCGGGTGGCCGGCGACCCGGCCCTGCGCGCGCGGCTGGTGGCAGTCTATCTGGTGGATGTCGTGGCCGCCGTGGACAATCTGACGCCCGAGGTCCCGGCCTGCGCCAGCCGCGCCCAGGCCGGCTGTATCGTCGCCTGGTCTCCGGTCAGCGAGGGCAATGACGGGGCCGGGCAACGGCGGCTGAGGCGCGCCCTGGTCTGGGACGGGCGAGGCCGGCTGGTCGATCTCGCGGGCCGGGAGGCGCTGTGCGTCAATCCGGTGACCGGCTCGACCGACACCGCCCCGGTCGAGGCGCGCCTGCATCAGGGGGCGACCAATGCCACGGGCCTGGAATGGGGCGTGCGGCCCGCCCTGATGGCCCGCGAAATCGCCACCCAGTGCCGCGGCGGCCTGTTGCGTCACACCGAGCTGAAGACCGAGTCTTTCCGCGAGACCGGTGGATGGGCCGATCGCAGAAAATCGCGGCCTTACAATCTGTTCTATGGCGATATTGAAGCTGATGTTCAGGCGCGGCTGGTGGTCTGGCAGGCAGGCCGACCAGCCTAGTCGATCCCCGGGCGGTCGTTGCGCCAGTCGAACAGGGCCTCCAGCACCTTGACCGCCTCGCCGCGCGGCGAGGTCAGGTCGGGGTCGCGGCCCAGGACCAGACGGGCGTCGTCGGAGGCCGCCAGCAGCAGGGACCGGTGCCGGATCGGGTCGGCGAAACGGTAGGCGGGAAAGCCGCTCTGCTTCAGGCCGAGCGGATCGCCGCCCCCGCGCAGGCGAAAATCCTCCTCGGCGATCTCGAAGCCGTCCTCGGTGCGCCGCAGGGTCTCGAGCCGCAACCGCGCGGTCTCACCGAGCCCGTCATCCCCGCTGCCGTAGAGCAGGATGCAGGCGCTGGCCTTGGCCCCGCGCCCGACGCGGCCGCGCAGCTGGTGCAGCTGGGCCAGGCCGAAGCGGTCGGCGTGTTCGATGACCATGATGGTGGCATTGGGCACATCGACCCCGACCTCGACCACGGTGGTGGCGACCAGCAGCGGGATGCGGCCGTCGGCGAAGTCGGTCATGACGGCCTCGCGCTCGGCCCCCGGCATCTGGCCGTGGGCGAGGCCGACCTCGACCTTGAGGATGCGGCGCAGGTCGGCGGCCCGGGCCTCGGCGGCGGCGAGGTCGACGGTCTCGCTCTCGGCCACCAGGGGGCAGATCCAGTAGGCCTGGGCTCCGCTGTCGATCGCGGCCTTGAGCCGTTTGGCCACTTCACCGATGCGGGCCAGCGGCAGGACGGCGGTGGTGATCGGCGTGCGGCCCGGCGGTTTTTCGTTCAGGCGGGAGACCTCGAGCTCGCCATACTGGGTCAGCTCCAGGGTGCGCGGGATGGGGGTGGCCGACATGGTCAGCAGATGGACACCGCCGGTGCGGGGATCGCCCTTGGCCTGCAGCCGCTGGCGCTCATTGACGCCGAACCGGTGCTGTTCATCGATGACGGCCAGCGCCAGCCGGTCGAAGCGGACGGCGTCCTGGAACAGGGCGTGGGTACCGATGGCCACCTTCGCCTCGCCCGAGGCCAGGGCGGCGAGCCGGGTGCGGCGCTCGGCCGGGGTGTCGCGGCCGGTCAGGAGGAGGGTCGGGACGCCGGCGGCTTCCAGCATGGGGGCCAGCCTCTGCCAGTGCTGGCGGGCGAGGATTTCCGTGGGGGCCATCAGGGCGGCCTGGAAGCCCGAGGCGGCGGTGTCGGCCAGGGCGAGGGCGGCGACCGCGGTCTTGCCGGAGCCGACGTCGCCCTGCAGCAGCCGGCCCATCTGTTCGCCCGAGGCCAGGTCGCGGCGGATCTCGGCGACGGCCTGCTGCTGGGCACCGGTGAGGTCGAAGCCGAGGGTGGCCAGCAGCCGGCTGGAGGCCTCGCCGGGCGCGATCCGCGGGCCCGGTGTGATCTGGCGCGCCCGGCGGCGGCGGGCCAGGGCCAGCTGGTGGGCCAGAAGTTCGTCATAGGCGAGCCTTTGCCGGGCCGGGGCGTCGGGTTCCAGCTCGGGCTCGCAGCTCGGGGCGTGCAGGGCCTCGAGCGCGGCGCGCCAGCGGGGCCAGCGGGTCTTCGCCAGCCAGGCCGGGTCCTGCCACTCCGGCAGGTCGGGGGCGTGGGTGAGGGCGGCCTGGACCAGTTTGCGGACCACCCGCGACGACAGGCCGGCGGTCGCGGGATAGACGGGTTCGATGGCGGCGATCTCGCCGGCCTGTTCCGGGGTGAAGATGTCCGGGTGGACGATCTGGACCTCGGCGTTGAAGCGTTCGACCTTGCCGGAGACCAGCCGCTTCTGGCCCCTGGGCAGCAGGCGGTCGATGTGCTGGGCCGAGCCGCCGAACCAGATCATGTGGACGAAGCCGGTGTCGTCGGAGGCCCGGACCTTGATGGGGACGCCCGGCTTGCCGGGCACGAACAGCCGGTCGATGACGATCTCGAAGATGCCGACCTGTCCCTCGATCGCATTCGCCGCGGTCATCGGCTGGCGCATGATCAGGCCGGACGGGGACAGGAAGGCCAGGTCGCGGACCAGCGGCCCGGCCAGTTTCTGGACAAGCGGCAGGATCTTCGGCCCCACGCCCTTCAGGCTGGAAACCTCCGCGAACAGGGGAAAGAGAATCTGCGGCCGCATGGATCGACAGCATAGCTGGCGAAACGATCGGTGGAACGCTATCTGACCCGTCCTGATTACAGACCGACCGGGCAAGGAACCTTGTGGCCGATATTGACGCACGTCTGAAGCAACGACTCGGCCGGATCACCTTCCGGGCCTGGCGCCGCGGGTTCCGCGAAGCCGACCTGGTGCTGGGTCCATTTGTGGACCAGGTCGGGCCGACGCTCGATGCGGGCGAACTGGACTGCCTGGAATATCTGCTGGCCGAGGACGACGACCACCGGCTCTACGCCTGGATCATCGGCACCGAGCCGACGCCGGAGGTGCATGAGACTCCGGTGATGGCGAAGATCCGCGTCTTCATGCGCGACCATGTGGCCTCGGCCGTGGCCGAGGGTGCCGGCTGATGGACGGCGCGGGTCCGCAACGGAGCGAACAGGACCTGGGCGGCACCCCCGAGGGGCTCGACGCCCTGGTCGTGGCCGAACGGCTGAAGGCCGGGGGCGGTGTCGGGCTGTTCGTGGCGCGGGACTATGCCCGGATGGGCGAGTTCGTTCAGGCCTTCGGCTTCTTCGCCGAGGGTGTCGAGGTGGTCGAATTTCCGGCCTGGGACTGCCTGCCCTACGACCGTCTGAGTCCGACCTCGTCGGTGTCGGCCGAGCGGATGGCGGCCCTGACGCGGCTGTCGCAGCGCGCGCCGGGCGACCGCACGCCCATGCTGGTCGTGACCACGGTCAGCGCCGCGGCGCAGCGCACCCCGCCGCGTGAAGTGACCAACGGGGCCGGGTTCCAGACCACGGTCGGCCTCGATCTCGAGACGGCGGCGCTGGAGCGGTATTTCGCGGCCAACGGCTATATGCGCGCCTCGACCGTGTCGGAGAAGGGCGAGTTTGCGGTCCGTGGGGGCGTCATCGACGTCTTCCCGCCGGGCTTTGAGGAGCCGGTGCGGCTGGACATGTTCGGCTCGGAACTGGAGTCGATCCGCACCTTCGATCCAGCCACCCAGCGGTCGACCGGGCAGCGACGCGAGGTGCATCTGGCACCTGTGTCCGAGGCCCTGCTGGAGGCCGACAGCATTTCGCGCTTCCGCACCGGCTATCTGGGCCTGTTCGGGGCGGCGGGCGACGACCCCCTGTATGCCGCCATCAGCGAGGGCGCACGGCGCCAGGGCATGGAGCACTGGCTGCCGCTGCTCTACGACCGGCTGGAGACGCTGTTCGATTATCTGCCGGACGATGCGCGGCTGTTCCTCGACCACCAGGTGGAGGCGGCGCGGGCCGAGCGCTGGAACCTGACCCGGGACGCGTATGAGGCCCGGCGCGATGCCGCCATGGGCAAGGGCGGGGCCGCCTATCGCGCCCTGCCGCCGGAGCGGCTGTATCTGGGCGAGGGTGACTGGAACAACGCCCTGGCCGGTCGCTGGGTGCGGCGGCTGTCGCCCTTCCAGGGCCCCGGCGAGGATGCCGGCGGCCGGTTGGGACGGAATTTCTCCGCCGAGCGGGCGCAGGACAGCGTCAATCTGTTCGAGGCTGTGGCGCGCCATGCCGAGGCGCTGAAGGCGGCCGGCAAGCGGGTGCTGTTCGCCTCATGGACCGAGGGCTCGTCCGAGCGACTGGCGGCCATGCTGTCGGACCACGGGCTGGAGCATGTGGTGGCGGTGCGCAACTGGGCCGATGTCCAGGCGGCACCGAAGGACCTCTATCTGCGCGGCGTCCTGCCGGTCGAGCACGGGTTCGAGACCGACGCCATCGCCGTCATCTCCGAGACCGACATGCTGGGCGACCGGCTGGCACGGCCGAAGAAGAAGCGGCGGGCCTCGAACTTCCTGGCCGAGGCCTCGGCCCTCACCACCGGCGATCTGGTGGTCCATCTGGATCACGGGATCGGCCGCTATGAGGGGCTGAAGACGCTGGAGATCCAGCAGGCCCCGCACGACTGTCTGGAGCTGCTCTATGCCGGCGACAGCAAGCTGTATCTGCCGGTCGAGAATATCGACCTGCTGACCCGCTACGGCTCCGAGACCGACGGGGCGCAGCTGGACCGGCTGGGCGGGGCGGGCTGGCAGGCGCGCAAGGCAAAGGCCAAGGCCCGCCTGCGCGACATGGCCGAGGGGCTGATCGCACTCGCGGCCAAGCGGTCGCTGCGCACATCGGCCGCCATTGTGCCGCCGCAAGGGCTGTTCGACGAGTTCTGCGCCCGCTTCCCCTATGAGGAGACGGACGACCAGCTGAACGCCATCGGTGACGTGCTGGAAGACCTCGGCAAGGGCACGCCGATGGATCGCCTGATCTGCGGCGACGTCGGCTTCGGCAAGACCGAGGTGGCGCTGCGGGCCGCCTTTGTCGTGGCCATGAGCGGCCAGCAGGTGGCTATCGTCTGTCCGACGACCCTGCTGGCGCGGCAGCATTTCAAGACCTTCAGCGAGCGGTTCGCCGGCTGGCCGGTCAAGGTGCGGCACCTGTCGCGGATGGTGACGGCCAAGGACGC
>JAIESL010000050.1 GCA_019746095.1 Caulobacteraceae bacterium | reverse complement strand
GTTCTGTCGCAAACGCGGGCGGCGCGAGAAAATCGCTGACCGCCCGACCCAATGACAGGAACCTATCACAAAATTGCGGAATTTCAAAACGTCCACAGCGTCAGTGCGCAGGGGGCCGTAAACCCTCGCCCGACCGGACCGGGGGGCGACCCGTCCGCCCGGGTCGTCGGCTCAGGATCCCTTGCCGGGGTTCGGGGAGAAATATTTCTCGAACTTGCCGGTCTCGCGTTCGAACTTTTCGGCATCCGCGGGGGGCGTGCCCTTGACCGTGATGTTCGGCCAGACCTTGGCGTATTCGGCATTGACCATCAGCCATTTGCCGTCGGGCTCGTCCTCGGTGTCGGGCTTGATGGCGTCGACCGGGCATTCCGGCTCGCAGACGCCGCAATCGATGCATTCGTCCGGGGCGATGACGAGGAAATTCTCGCCCTCATAGAAGCAGTCGACCGGACAGACCTCGATACAGTCCATGAACTTACATTTCACGCAGGCGTCGGTGACGATGTAGGTCATGAGGCGGTCTGGGGCGCTGTCAGCTGGCGGGAGGAACGGGCAGGGCAAATGGCCCCGCCGGGGGGCGCTGTCAACCGAAGGGGTGCCGCAGGCTGTAGAGCGCCCGTGCCTCTTCGGCCGGGCCGCGCCTCTCTCCGATCCCTTCGACGATCAGTTCCATCAGCCGCCCACCGGTGGCGAACACCAGCGTATCGCCGACGTGAACCGTGCGTGCGGCCTTGTCGAGCCGGGTCTGGACGCCGTTGTGGGTCAGCCGCACCGCGCCGCGCTCGACCATGGCCGCCGCCAGGGTCCGGGTCTTCGCGAACCGCGCCCGCCACAGCCAGACATCGATACGGCAGGCCGTCTCGCTCATCCGGGCGCGCGGGTCCGGCGGGGACGTTTGCGCTTCGCCCGGGTCGGGGCGGGGGTCGCAGTCAGGGCCGACAGGGCGGCGAAGGGCGAGTCCTTCACTGCCCTGGGCCGGTCATCGCGGTCCGGCTTCTGCGCTCGCGATGTCCTCAGCGCCGCCGTCAGGCTCCGGGCCTGATCCAGCGACACCTCCAGTGCCGCCAGATCGACATCGGTCAGCACACCCTTGGCGGCGGCCTGCCGCTCGGCGAGAGCTTCCAGTATCTCGACCGCAGCCACATACCGGCCGACGATGCGCAGACCGAAGGCCGAGAGCAGGCGCGGCGACGGTGGCGTCGCGGGCAGGTCAGTCAGGGCTGCCGCGCCTGGCCGGAAGGTCTCCTGGATCACGAAGGCCTGGGCCAGGGCCCGCGCGCGGGGCTTCAGCACGCCGGGCAGCCACACCGAATGGGCCCCCATGCGCACGGCAAAGGTCCGCAGGGTGCGCCGCTCGACTTGGCTCAGCGCCGCCAGATCACGCTCGACCTCGCGCCGGTCGATCACCCCGCCTGCCTCGATCAGGCGGAAGGCGATGCCGCGCGGCAGGCCCTTCAGGGCCCCGCTCTCGACCGCGCCCTTCAGCCGGGCCAGCGGTTTCAGGGCGCGCCCAGCCTCGGCAGCCAGCCAGGCCTCCAGCCGTCGCTGCGCCCGCTCGCGCGCCGCCGCCGAACCCAACTCGCCCAGCAGCCGGACCCGGGGCGCGAACCAGCTGCCGCCGGTCACCTGTCCCGCCGGCACGCCGTGCCACAGGACGGTACCGTCCGGAGACACAGCGAAGGCCGCGTCCTCGTCCGCTGCCAGCCGGCCCAGCCGACGCGCGATCTCGGGCGTCACCGCCTGCCGTGCCGCATGCCGCAGGGCCCGGTCCTCCAGCGCGCTGGAGCCCCTGTCGAGCCGGAACTCCACCCCGGTCAGCTGCCCGACCGCATGGCCCTCGACGATGACCGCACCGTCGGCCTCAACCGCGGCGACCGCGTCTTCGGTCACGTTCAGGGCGCGCATCAGGGCGGTGGTGCGCCGGTCCACGAACCGAGCCGTCAGCCGCTCGTGCAGCACATCGGACAGACGTTCTTCCAGCGCCTTCGCCTTGTCGCGCCACCCCTGGGCCTGATCCAGCCAGTCGGGCCGGTTGGCGATATAGCTGAGGGTCCGCACCCCGCTGAGCCGTGCCGACAGCTGGTCGATCTGGCCGTCGTCGCGGTCCAGTTCTGCGAAGCGCGGCGCGAACCAGTCGGCCGTCAGCCGCCCGCGCTTGCCGGTCACGGCCTGGAATATCTCCTTCGACAGCCGCCCGTGCTCATCCAGCGTGGTCTTCTGGAAATCGGGCAGCTGGCAGGCCTCCCACAGCCGCATGATGGCTCCGCGCGAGCGCCCGATGCGGGCCACTTCCTCGTCCTTGATCAGGCGGCGCAGCAGTGTCTCGTCCAGCGCCGGCCGGGTCAGGTTCAGACCCCGCACCCCCGGTGTGACCGTCAGGGAGCGCAGCAGGTCGGGCAGGGTGTCGAAGTCGAGGCGGGCATTGCGCCACTCGGCCCCCTCAACCGGATCGAACCGGTGCTCGACCACCTGTTCGACCAGGTCTTCGTCCAGTTCCGTCGCCTCGCCCGTGACCCCGAAGGTGCCGTCGCGCAGGTGCCGCCCGGCCCGGCCCGCGATCTGGCCGATCTCATGCGCATGCAGCCAGCGCGTCCGCCGTCCGTCGAACTTCCGCAGGCCGGCGAAGGCGACATGGTCGACCTCCATGTTCAGACCCATGCCGATGGCGTCGGTGGCGACCAGAAAATCCACCTCGCCGGACTGGAACAGCTCGACCTGGGCGTTGCGGGTGCGCGGGCTCAGCGACCCCATGACCACGGCCGCCCCGCCACGCTGGCGCCGGATCAGTTCGGCGATGGCATAGACTTGGTCGGTGCTGAAGGCGACGATGGCGCTGCGGGCGGGCAGGCGGGTCAGCTTCTTCGAACCCGCGTAGCTCAGGGTCGACAGCCGTTCGCGCGAGACGATCTCCACATCGACGACCAGTGACCGGATCAGCGGGGCCATGGTCCCGGCTCCGAGGAACATGGTCTCGAACCTGCCGCGCGCATGCAGCAGCCGCTGGGTGAAGATGTGGCCCCGCTCGGGGTCTGAGACCAGCTGGATCTCGTCCACGGCCAGGAATTCGACCGACCGCTCAAGTGGCATGGCCTCGACGGTGCAGACGAAATAGTGGGCCCGCGGCGGGACGATCTTCTCCTCGCCGGTGACCAGGGCCACGGCGGCGGCCCCGCGCCGCTTGACGATCCGGTCATAGATCTCGCGCGCCAGCAGCCGCAGCGGCAGGCCGATCATGCCCGAGGCGTGACCCAGCATCCGCTCGACCGCCAGGTGGGTCTTGCCGGTATTGGTGGGGCCCAGAACCGCGACGACGCGCGAGGGGGCCTGTCCGGTGCCGCGGTCACTCATGATGGGAACAAGGTGGCGATTCGCCGGCCTTTCCTCAAGCGAAGGTGTGTCGTGTCATCAGGCCGCGGACAGAAGCACCTCGAGCTGGTCCAGCCGTTCCTTGCCGAAGAACATCTCTTCGCCGACGAAGAAGGTCGGCACGCCGAAGACGCCCCGCGCCACGGCGGCCTCGGTATTGGCCGCGAGGATCGCCTTGACCTCGTCGGTTCCGGCGCGGGCGAGGATCTCTGCGCCGTCGAGTCCGGCGTCATCCAGCACCGACTGCAGAACCGCAGGATCGCCCATCGCCAGACGGCGTTCCCAGTAGCCTGCTGACACGGCCTCGAGATAGCGGTCGAAATCCGGCCCGGGTTCGACGGCGCAGAGGCCGCGCATCGCCATCAGGCTGTTGATCGGGAAATGCGGGTTCATGCGGAAGGCGGTCAGTCCGTACCGGGCGACGAAGCGTCGGATCTCCAGCATCTCATAGTCCATCTTCCCCTTGACGCCGCCGAAGGCCACGAACGGGGCCTGATTGCCGGTCGCCTTGAAGATGCCGCCCAGCAGACAGGGAATCACCTTGACCGGAACTCCGGTTCGTTTGGCGACTCCCCGAAGGCCTTTGAGAGCGAAATAGCCGTTGGGGCTGGCGAAATCGAAGATGAAGTCGATGGTCCGGGTCATCACCAGTTTTCCTTCCAAGGGCGCAGGTCCAGCTCGAACGTCCAGGCGCTGCGTTGCTGGTTGTGCAGCCAGACATAGTTCCGGGCGATCTCGTCCGGTTTCAGGATCGCATCCTCACCGAGCAGGGACTGGATGTCCGGTGCGATGGAGCGGGCAAAGGTCCCGTCGATCATGCCGTCGATGACCACATGGGCGACATGGATGCCCTGGGGCCCCATCTCCCGGGCCAGGCTCTGGGCCAGTTGGCGCAACGCCGCCTTGGCCCCCGCGAAGGCGGAAAAGCCTGCACCGCCCCGCGTTGAGGCGGTGGCCCCGGTGAACAGGATGGTCCCCTTGCCGCGCGGCCCCATCACCCTGGCGGCTTCCCGCCCGGTGAAGAAGCCGGCCAGGGCCGCCATCTCCCAGACCTTGGAATAGACCTGGGCCGTCGTCTCCACGACGGGGAAGCGCACATTCGCCCCGATGTTGAAGACCACGACCTGCAGCGGCCCGATCCCGGCCTCGATCCGGTCGACCAGGGCGATCAGGTCCGCCTCATTGCGCGCATCGACACCGAAGGCATGGGCCTCGCCGCCCTCGGCGCGAATGGAGGTGGCAACGGCCTCGAGCGACCCGAGATTGCGCGGGCGGCGGGTGATACAGACCGCCAGACCCTCCCGGGCAAAGGCGCGGGCGATGGCCGAGCCGACGCCGTCCCCGGCACCGACGATCAGGCAGGATGGCTTCAGCGACATGAGGATTCCCCCGGGTTGCGGAGACCGTTTCATATCAAAACTAAGTCGTCAACGCGGACGGCCCCGGACTTCGACCTCTTGCTGGGGCTGCGGCCAAAGGGTCGGCTTAATGGGCCGGGTCGTCCTGGCGGAACAGGGGCGAAACGAATCAGGACCGAATCACCGACACGGCCCGATTCGGGATTTGTTCACCCCAACATATTGTATCTTAAGACGGATTAACCACAATCGGAATCCCTGATGTTCAGGCCCTCGCCGGGCCAGATCAGAAAATCAGAACGCAGGGCGCGCACAGACGCTTCCCCGTCGCCCCGCCAGCCGCTAGGTCAGCGGGCGTGGCCCCGTAGCTCAGCCGGATAGAGCAAGGCTTTCCTAAAGCAGAGGTCGGGGGTTCGAGTCCCTCCGGGGTCGCCACTCACCGCTTGCGCTTGATGATCATCATCGCCGCCATCGCCAGGATGACCGCCGGCACGAGGATCAGCAGCCAGGACAGAATGCGTTCGATATCCATGGTCGCGCCCCTCCCCGGGACGGGCGCAAGGGGCGCGTCATCGGCCGGGAAGTCAAACCCGGCCGGATTCCGCCGGGGCGGGAAGAGGTTTTGGCCTCGCGGCGGGAAGGCGTTACGGTAACCCCGGTCGCACGGGAGGCTCGAATGCGGGCAAGGATCATCTGGAGCGTTCTGGCTGTCGTCCTGGGGCTGGTCGCATGGGCCCTGATGACGCCGCCGTCGGCGCCTAGCCGGGTCGGCTTCAACCGGTTGGTCGAGAATGCGGTGACCACAACGCCTGCCGGTCGGACCGACTGGCGGCCGTCGGTAGTCGGTGCTGACGTTGAATTCGGCGACCGGATCGCCACCGCCGACGCCAGCCGGCTGGAGGTCAACCTGCTGGACCGGTCGCTGCTGACCGTCGGCGCCCATGCCCAGCTGGAGATCGACCGCTTCGTCTATGACCCCGAGCGCGACATCGCCGGTGTGGCGGTGTCGATTCTGCGCGGGGCCTTCCGCTTCGCATCTGACGGTCGCGGGGGCCCGCCCGAGCCGATCGGTTTCCGCACACCCGGCGCCGAGATCGGTATCCGCGGTACGGTCATCGAGGGCGTGGTAGGGCCCGCAGCGGTGGCCTTCCTCGCCGGCATCCCCGGCGCGCCCGACCTGTCGGCCGAGTCCAACAGCGCGGCTGTGCTGATCCTCAGGGAAGGGGCCATGGGGGTGGCGGTGAACGGCCAGAGCGTGGTGCTGGACCGGCCGGTGCAGATGGTCGCCCTGACCCGGACCCGGCTTTATCCGCCCTTCGGCGCGACCGGGGAGACGGACCGCCGGTTCGAGGCCCTGCTGCCGGGCCGCCGGGTGCCATCCGTCCCGCCGGTCGTGCCTCCGCCGCCGGCCGACCCTGCCGTGGCTCCGCCCGGCCCCGCCAATCCGCCCCGCCCGCCCGCGGCGGTTCCCTCGGATCCACCCTCGACGGCCGCGCCGCCGCCGGTCGGCCAGCCAGAGGCCCGGCCACCGCTGACACGCGCACCAGTCCTGACGGTCACCCGGCCGCCGGACCGCGTGTCGCCCGCGACCGCCGCGACCGCGACGCCGATGACCCGTTCGCCACCCCCGCAGTCCGCGCCCCCGCAGGCCGCACCCTCGCAAGCCGCCCCCTCGAATGCCGCCCCTGTGCCGCGCCGGCCCGCAACCGGACTGCCCACCCGGGCGGACCCGGTCGAGCCTCCTGTCCGCCGGCCGGCCCAGCCGCCCACCCGGGCACCTCAGCCCTAGCGGTTCAGCGCCATTTCGAGCCTTCGCCGTGCTTGCCGTTGCTGGCGAACTCCGGCGGCGCGGCCTTGTGGATGAATTGTTCGGACACCAGCCAGCCTTTCAGCGGCCGCAGCACGCCCAGACAACCGAGAACCAGCAGGGGCATGGTCACGACCATATGCACCCAGATCGGGGGATGCACTGTGAACTCGAACCACATGAACAGGGCCATGCCGACGATCCCGACCGCCGTCATGCCGAAGAAGGCCGGGCCGTCGGCCGGTTCGGCGAAACTGTAGTCCAGGCCGCAGGCCGGGCAGGCGTCCCGGATGGTCAGGAACCCTGTCAGCAGCGGCCCCTTGCCGCAGCGTGGACAGCGGCAGCGCAGGCCGGTCGAAAGGGTGTTCAGACGGGGGTACTGGGACTCGGTCACGTTCGGTTCCTAACAGGAAGGCCGGACCGCATGTCGGATCGCGGGCGCGCCACCGCAACCGGCCGTGATGTCGCGGGCCGGTCCGCTCAGGTCGCGGGCTCGCCCCGGGCGGCATTCCAGACGAAGACGAACTCACGATGTTCCGCCCAAGTCTGACCGTCGATCCGGTCGCCGTCGAGGCAGGCGGCGGTGTGATAGGGTCCGACCCCGTCGCTGGTGCGGAAGGAGACGCAGACCCGCCCGTTCTGGGCCTTCCAGCGCCCGGCCTCGATGGTGCTGTCGTAGAAGTCACCGCTGACCGTGCCGTCCGCCGCAAGGGTCAGGTGCATGGACTTCACATAGGGCTGCGCCGGATCGGTCGAGAGATCGACGGCCCAGGCACCGTCCATGGCATCGGGCGTCGGCCCCGGCAGCTGTATCAGGACGGCGGCGAGCAGGGGCAGCAAGGGCATGAACAACTCCGGTTCGGGGCCAGAGCTACGCTTGGCGCAGCGGCCCGGACGCCGTCAATCGGTCATCATCCGTTAACCGCCCTGAAAGGCCACTCGCGCGAGGGTGCGCGCTCATGTCCGGGGCCTCTGCCAGAAAACGCATTCTCAAGACCTCCGTGGCCGCCGCCGCGGCGGGGGCGGTGCTGTTCGCGCCCCTGACCCCGCTTGCCCAGGAAGCCGCCGCCCCGCTCGATCCGATCTCGATCCGCATCGGCTCCAACACCGAATTCACCCGCATCGAATTCGCCGGTGCCATCGGTGCCCGCTCCCAGGTCCGCCGCGACGGCCGCGACGTCGTCATCCGGATCGGCTCTACCGCCGCACCCGACGTTTCGCGTCTCAAGGTCAATCCGCCACGCGGCGTCGAAAAGGTCGAGACCCGGGCGGTCCGGGGTGCCACCGAACTGGTCCTGACCCTGGCCGAGGGCGCGGACGCCCGCACCGGTTCGGCCGACGGTGCGGTCTGGCTCAACCTCTATGCCACCACACCGCCGGCCGCGCCGGTCGAGACGCCTGCCACCACCGGCGTCCAGTCCGTGGCGGTCACGGCCGAGGCCACGCCCGCCAAGGTCAGCCTCTCCTTTGCCTGGGCCACCCCGGTCGGGGCCGCCGTGTTCCGCCGCGGCGAGGCCGTCTGGGTGGTGTTCGACACTCCCGCCCGCCTCGACCTGCCCGGCTCCGGCCGGCTCGGCCCGGCCACCGCTGCCCGCTGGACCGCCGGAGCCGACCACGTCGCGGTCCGCATCGACGCGCCCGAAGGGCTCCCCGTCTCGGCCACGGCCCAAGGCTCGGTCTGGACCGTCACCATCGGCGGCCAGCCGGTCGCCGTCGAAGGCGTGGCGATCGACCGTCAGGATGACGGCGAGCCGGCCCTCGTCGCGCGCATGGCCGGGGCCACCCGCGCCATCTGGCTGACCGATCCCCTCGTCGGCGACCGGTTCGCTGCCGTCACCGCCCTGGCTCCCGGCAAGGGGTTCGGCGACCGCCGCCGCACCATCGACCTCGCCCTGTTGCCGACCGCTCACGGTCTGGCCGTCGAGACCCTGGCCAGCGATCTCGCCATCCAGGCCGACGGCGACCTGGTGACGCTGAGCCGCCCCGGTGGCCTGACCCTGTCGCCCCCGTCGGCCGCCCTCGAGGCCGCCTCGGCCGGGGACGGCGCGCCGCAGAGGGCCAAACACCCGGCCCTGATCCTCATGGAGTGGGCCGACGTCAGGGAGGGCGGCTTCTCGGCCCGATACCGCAAGCTTCAGGACGCCGCGGCGCTGGAATCGGCCGCCGCCGGCGACGACCCCCGCGCTCCGGCCGAGGCGCGCCTCGCCCTGTCCCGCTTCCTGATCGGCTCGGGGCTCGCCTATGAGGCCATCGGTATCCTCAACAGCATTGTCGCCCAGGCCCCCAACATGGCCGGCGAACCGGAACTGCGCGGCCTGCGCGGCGCGGCGCGGGCCTCCATCGGCCGGATGGAAGAGGCCCAGGGCGATTTCGCCTCGGCGGCCCTCTCATCCGACCCCGCCTCCGCCGTCTGGCGCGGCTATATCGCCTCGACCCAGGGCGACTGGGACTCGGCCAGGCAGGCCTTCGCGGCCGGGGCGGCGGCGGTTGACGACTTCCCGCCGGCCTGGCGCGCGCGCTTCGGGGCCGCCCATGCCATGGCGGCGCTCGAGACCGGTGACCTGGATGCCGCCCGCTCCCTGCTGGCCTACAGCTTCAGCCAGGATGCTCCCGCGGCGGATCAACTGACCGCCCGTCTGGTGCAGGCGCGCCTGTTCGAACTGGACGGCCAGTCCGACCGCGCCCTTGCCGTCTATACCGCCATCACCCGCGCCCCGCTGGACGCGGTCGCCGTGCCGGCCAAACTGGGCATGGTTCGCCTGTCCCTGGCCAAGGGAACGATGAAGGCCGATGCGGCGGCCCGGGAGCTCGAGGGCCTGCGCTGGCGCTGGCGCGGCGACGCCACCGAACTTGCCGTCATCCGCCAGCTGGGCCAGCTCTATCTGTCCCAGGGCCTGTATCGCGAGGCCCTCACCGCCCTGAAAGGTGCCGGCCCCAATCTGAGCCGTCTGGAAGGGGCCGCCGAGATTCAGGCGGACCTGGGCTCGGCCTTCCGCATGCTGTTTCTCGAGGGCGGGGCCGACGGCCTTCAGCCCGTGCAGGCGCTGGGCCTGTTCTACGATTTTCGCGAACTGACCCCGATCGGGGCCGACGGCGACGAGATGGTCCGTCGCCTGTCGCGCCGCCTCGTCGATGTCGATCTGCTGGACCAGGCCGCCGAGCTGCTGAAATACCAGGTCGAGAACCGGCTGGAGGGCGTCGCCAAGGCCCAGGTCGCGACCGACCTCGCCGCCGTCTATCTGATGGACCGCCAGCCCGAGCCCGCCCTGCAGGCCATCTGGAACTCGCGCACGACCATCCTGCCCACCGCGCTGAATACCGAGCGACGCGCGCTGGAAGCCCGAGCCCTGATGGATCTGGGCCGGTTCGATCATGCGCTGGAAGTGCTGGGTACCGACGCCACGCCCGAGGCCCGCGAGGTCCGTGCCGACATCTTCTGGAAACAGCGCAACTGGGCCCCGGCCGCGGCGCTGTACGAGGGGCTGCTGGGCGACCGCTTCCGTAATCCTGCGGCCCTGACCGCCGCCGAGGAAGCGCGTCTGGTCCGGGCCGGGGTCGGTTATTCACTGGGGAACGACAGCGCCGGCCTCAGCCGCGTATCGCGCAATTTCCGCCCGTTCGTGGTCGGGGCGAGAGCGAAGACGGCCCTGTCGATCGCCCTTGATGAAGGCGGGAACGGCGGCGCTGCTCCTGGCGATTTCGCCGGTCTCGCGGCCTCTGCCGACACCTTCGCCGGCTGGGTCGCAACCATGAAGACCGAGCTCAGAACGAAAACGGGCGGGAACCGACCTGCGGCACCCGCCCGTCCTGGTTAAGACATCCCCCGAAGGGGAAGGGTCTTACTTGTTCACCGCATCCTTGAGCGGCTTCGACACGCGGAAGCGCACGGCCTTGGAGGCGGCGATCTTGATGGTCGCGCCGGTGGCCGGGTTGCGGCCTTCACGGGCGGCGCGGGCGGCGGTGTCGAACACGCCGAGGTTCGAGATGCGGACGTCGCCGCCGCCGGTCAGCGACTTGTGGATGTTCTTGACGAGGGCGTCGAGCATCCGGCCTGCGTCAGCCTGGCTGACACCGGCGTCCTTGGCGACGGCGGCAATGAGTTCTGCTTGGGTGGTCATATGGGTCGTTTCCCGATGAAAGCTCGCCCCGATTCAGGGGCGATGACGGACGGATTGACGCCGCTTTTTCTTCCCTTGGCAAGCGACTTCGCCGCTGTAACCCCCACGGGGTGGGGATTTATCCGCTGCCGGAGGCGCGCTGGAAGCTCTCGACCAGGCTTCCGGCGACCAGTCTCCAGCCGTCCACGAGCACGAAAAAGATCAGTTTGAAGGGCAGGGAAATCACCACCGGCGGCAGCATCATCATACCCATGGACATGAGCACGCTGGCGACCACCAGATCGATCACAAGGAACGGAACGAAAAGGAGAAATCCGATTTCGAAGGCCTTCTTCAACTCGCTGATCATGAAGGCCGGTGTGACCACCCTGAGGGGCAGGTCGGCAGCCGCCGTCGGGGTCTCCAGCTGGGACAGCCGGACGAACAGGGCGAGGTCGTCCTGATCGACCTGGGCGAGCATGAAAGTCTTCACAGGTTCCGAGGCCGCATCGAAGGCCTGGGGCAGCTCCATCTGCTGATCCAGCAGCGGCCGGATGCCCGAATCATAGGCGTCCTGCCAGGTCGGAGCCATGACGATGGCGCTCAGGAACAGGGCCAGGGACACCAGAACAGCGTTCGGCGGTGACTGCTGCATCCCCAGTGCCGTCCGCAACAGCGACAGCACCACGACGATCCGGACGAAGCTGGTGGTCATGATCACGATTGACGGTGCCAGCGACAGCACGGTCATCAGACCGACCAGCTGCACCACCCGTTCAGTCAGGCCGGCACCCGTGCCGAGGTCGACATTGATGGCCGCGCCCGGCCCCCCGGCCGCGGCCAGGTCCTGTGCCAGGGCCGCCAGCGGCCACAGCAGGCAGAAGCCGGTGGTGATCAGCGACAGCAGGGCAGCCCGCTTCAGCTCGGCGCGGCTGGGCAGGGCGAACATCTTCTCTCTCCCGCCGCGGGGGAGGGGAGGCGCGGCCTTGCGCCGACGACCGTCTCCCCGAGGGGAAGGGAGAGCGTCAGCGGCCTTCACTTGCTGGCCTCCGGACCGCGCGGCTCGATCAGTTCCCTGCCCTCACCGAGAATCAGCAGCCGCTCCTCGTTGTCGATCTTGACCAGCACCAGCCGCCGCGCAGGGTCCAGCACCAGGGTCTCGACCACCGCCATCCGCCGTTCGCCCCGCTCCGCGCTTAGCCGGGCCAGCAACTGCGGCAGATAGCGGCGCGAGGCCCAGGCGGCGAGGCCGATGATGCCCAGGGTGAAGGCGAGGGCGAAAAACCCCCTAGCGAGGTCGAGGAAAAAACTCATGCCCCAGCCTTCAGCGATCATGGTTAACGCCGCATTGAGATAACTCCGCGTTAACCATGCAGGCGGCAGTTTCTGCCCATCTGATGGGGCGATCCCCGCCCGAGGATGTCGCCCGTGGGCTTCGCCGACCTGCCGCTGCTCAGCCAGATCAAGGGCCGCCTGTCCTGGCTGGACGAGCGCCAGCGCGTCATCGCCCAGAATGTCGCCAACGCCGATACGCCCGGCTACGTCAGCCGCGACCTGAACCAGCCGACCGACTTCGCCCGCGCCCTGGCGGCCGGGGGCGGCGGGGTCCGCATGGTCCGCACCAGCGCCATGCATATCGCCCCCGCCGGCGCGACGGCCCGGTTCGAGAGCCGGTCCGCGCCTGATTCGGAGACCACGCTCGATGGCAATTCCGTCGTCGTCGAGGAGCAGATGCTCAAGATGGCCGAGAGCCGGATGGCCTATGACGCGGCTATCGGCTTCTACCAGAAATCCATGCAGATGCTGCGCATGGCCGCCCGCCCGCCGGGCCGCTGATCGAGGAATAGCCGATGCCTGACCCGATCCCGCCCCGCAACTCGGCCATGGCCGTCGCCGCCAGCGCGCTTCAGGCGCAGCAGTCGCGCATGCGCATCATCGCCGAGAACATCGCCAACGCCCAGTCGACCTCCCAGGTCGCCGGCGGTCAGCCCTACCGTCGCCAGATCCCCGTCTTCCAGGCGCGTGAGATCGACGGTGCCACGGGCGTGACCTTGGCCGAGGTCCGGCCCGACATGGGCGACTTCAAGACCGAATATGACCCGTCCCATCCGGCGGCCAATGCCGAAGGCTATGTCCTGCGGCCCAATGTCGACACCCTGGTCGAGGCCATGGACATGCGCGAGGCGCAGCGGGCCTATGAAGCCAACCTCAATGTCATCGAAACCGCGCGGGCCATGGACGCCCGCATCCTCGACCTGCTGAAGAAATAGGGACTGACCGATGAACCCCTTGGCCGCAGCGCGCGCCTATTCGGCGATCCAGGGCACGGAGATGCCGACGGCAGCCACGGGTGCGGCCCAGTCGGGCTTCGCCGAGATGCTGACCAATGTCATGGGCGACATGACCGCCAGCTCCCGCGCCGCCGAGACGCAAATGACGTCCGCGGTCCAGGGGCAGGGCAGTCTGATCGACGTGGTCACCGCCGTCTCCTCGGCCGAGGCCTCGCTGGAAACCGTCATGGCCGTCCGCGACCAGGTGATCCAGGCCTACCAGGAAATCATGCGGATGCCGATCTGACGGCCTTCAGCCCGTCAGGCCAGGGGTGCGCGACCGCGTAGCCACTGCGACAGGAGCCATTTCTCCCCTCGCGTCGGCGGCAGGCCGGCATGGCGGGTGCGCCGGTCGATCGATCCGTCCGGCAGGGTATTGGCCCACATCAGGGCGTCGCCCTTGCGGCCCCGGTGCCTCAGGCCGCCGGCCTCGAAGGCCGTCTCTCCGCCCTCGAAATCGTCATTGAGATACACCAGAAAGGTCGCGATCCTCTGCCCCCACGCGGCCAGGTCGGCGGCATAGCCGGGTGTGGCCGGGTCCAGCCAGTCGACGTGCCAGTCAAAGGCCTGTCCGACCGCATAGTGCAGCACCTGGGTCCACTCCAGGCCGGGGACCGGCAGGCCCGCTGCCCGCGCGATCCGCTCGCGCACCACGGCCAGAACCACATCCATCCGTTCCAGATCGAACCGGGCCGCCGCATTGGTCCGCACGCCCTCGCGCCGCCCGACCCCGGTTTCGGGATCATAGACCAGCGCCGGCTCGGCCACGGCCCGGGCCCGCGCCTGCAGCCAGTCGCAGACCTCCCCGGGCAGGAAGCCCTCGATCGCGAAAATGGCCGGGCCCTGGCTCAGGATGCGCGGCGGCGGCGGGTTCAGCCAGGCGCAGATGTCGACCCCGGCAGCCAGATCGCCCCAGCGGCCTTCCGGCCCCAAACCTTTGGACAACAGGGCCAGCTGCCGGCCCGCTGTGGCGTGTCCCAGTTCGGCTGCCTGCGCCAGGCGGTCCAGCGCCGTGCGCCAGTCCTGCGGCAGGCCCAGCCCCATGGCACTCAGCACCGCCAGCCGATGGGCGGCATCCGCGTCACCGGCGTCGGCCGCCGCGGCCAGGGCTTCCGGATGGTTGGGATCGGCGCGGTTCACCGGACGGTTCTAGACCAATTTGCGGCTCGGGTGCGATCCGGTCAGGGCCGGGCCGGGCTCAGACTTTCTGCGAAACGGCCGGCCGGACCACGGCGGTCAGACGTTCCTGCAACCGCGACCGCCCCTTCAGCGAGGCCCGGATGCGGTCCTGGATCGGGGTGTCGATCAGCACATGGAACAGATAGGCGAAGACGAAGGCTGCGATCACGCCCATCCCCCACAGCGCCCACTGTGCGGCGACGGGCAGGGCGAATTTCGCGATCATCACATTGACCACGCCGAACCAGGCGATCCGCACGACCTCATTGGTGATGAACATCGAGAACGAGACCTGGGCTGCCTTCTCCACCCATTTCGAGGGCCGCGGCGTGGGCACGGCACCCGCGGCCAGGATGATGGTCGAGATACAGACCAGCGAGATCAGGGCGTGTTTGTCGAAATACTGCACAAAGGCCAGCATCAGGGCAGCGCCGATCCCGGCCCAGCCCGCCAGCTTCGGCGCGATCCAGACCTTCTGGGCGAACCAGGCCAGGGCCATGCCGAGGAAGAACAGCGGCAGGGCGCGGATGAAGCCGTAACCCAGCGGCATCTGGTAGACTGGATAGCCCAGCAGGCTCCAGGTGAGCTGGTTGGCGACCAGATACAGGCCGACACCCAGGGCCAGCACGCTCCACGGTCCTAGCCGGACCAGACCGCGCAGGATCCAGGGAAAGGCCAGATAGCAGCCGATCAGGGCCGAGATCGACCAGCTGGGCGCGTTCCAGCCGTAGCCGCCGGGAATGCCGAAGGCCTGCACCAGGCCCAGCTGGGCCCAGAGCTGGTCCCAGGCGAACCATTCCGGTGCGCGCGGCCCGACGCCGATTGCCGTCCCCCCGACGACCAGGGCGACCAGACTCAGCCCCATGATGATATGCGCGGGCCAGACCCGCAGGAAGCGTTTGGCGAAGAAGTCACCGGTCGACATCCGGCCTCCGGCGATCGATGCCCCATAGACCCGCATCAGCACATAGCCGCTGTCGATCAGGAAGAAGTTGGTGAGCAGGAAGCCGCCCCGCTCGAACACCGGATGCAGCCCCTCCGCCAGGGCGATCGGGCCCGCGCCCTGGAAATGGTGCAGGATGATCAGGCCGGCCACAATGAAGCGCAGCGCGTCCAGCCAGCCACCGCGCACGATCGGCGGTGTCTCATTTCGGGTCGAAATTGCGGTCCAGGCCATGGAATTCACCTCTTCTGAGGCGAATTCCGCAAGGAGTGGGCCGCAGTCTTGCCGGCCTCAGCCCCGGTCGCAGATGTAGATCGTGCAGGTCGATGCCCCGTCGGTCAGGGGATTGTCGAAGGCGACCACCTCGGCCCGGATGTTCACGAACACGGCCTCGAGCACGGCGATGAAGTCCGGGTCCGGCCCCTCGTCGGACCACATGGCGAAGACCCCGCCCCCGGCGATCCCGTCGCGCATTCGCTGCAGCCCTTCGACCGCATAGAAGCGCGCGTGTTCGGGGTTAAGCAGGGCACGGGGCGAGTGGTCGATGTCGAGCAGGACCACGTCATACCGCTCCGCCGCCGCCCGCGGCCTGTCGAACCAGCCGAAGAAATCCCCCAGCTTCAGGTGACAGCGCGGTTGCTGCCCCAGGCTCTCTCCCAGCGGCACCAGACCGGCCTTATGCCATTCGATCACCGGCGCCAGGGCATCGACGACATCCACCGAGGTGACGCGCGGATCGGCCAGGGCGGCGCGCGCCGTATAGCCCAGCCCCAGTCCCCCCACGAGGACCCGCAGCGACCCGCCCTTCGCCGCCGCCAGACCGCGCACGGCCAGTTCGATCTCGCCGACCGTGAACAGGCTCGACATCAGATGTTCCTCGCCGAGGATGACCTCGACCACATCGGCATCGATGGCCGCCACCCAGCGCCGGCGCAGGATCAGCGGCCCCATCGGCGTCTCGCGATAGTCCAGTTCCTCGATCAGCCGGCCCATGTCACGCGCCCTCCTGTCCGCCGGCGAAGGTGCGTGTCACCCCCGCACCAGCCGCAGGAATTCTTCCCGGGTGCGGTGGTCGTCCCGGACCACGCCGAGCAGGGCGCTGGTGGTCAGGCTGGCACCCGGCACATCGACGCCGCGCAGGGTCATGCAGCTGTGCTCGGCCTCGATGACCACACCGACGCCTTGGGGTTTCAGCACCTCATCGATGGCATTGGCGATCTCGGAGGTCATCTTCTCCTGGATCTGCAGCCGTCGCGCATAGCCGCGCACCACCCGCGCCAGTTTGGAGATACCCACCACCCGGTCGGTCGGCAGATAGCCGACATGGGCCACGCCCACGACCGGCAGCATGTGATGTTCGCAGAAGCTGACGAAGCGGATGTCCTTCAGCACGACCAGCTGGTTGTAGCCGCCGACCTCCTCGAAGGTCCGTTCCAGATACTGGCGCGGCTCGACCTCATAGCCGGCGAACAATTCCCTGTAGCTGCGGACGACCCGTGCCGGCGTGTCCAGCAGCCCTTCGCGGGCAGGATCGTCGCCCGCCCATTCGATCAGGGTGCGCACGGCGGCTTCGGCGTCGGCCTGGGAGACGGGGGGTCTGGTCATGGGGTGAGACATAGGGGGTCGAGGGGTGAGGGTCGAGAGTCGGGAGGTGTCCTTGTTGGCCTGTGAGTGAAGGGACTTCCGGCCTGTGGCCCGGCACCGGGCCATTGACCTCCGCCACCCGTCACCAGCCACCTGCCCCCTCACTAACCCCTCGTTAACCACGCTCCCGGCATTTTCTGCACGGTATCCCGGGAGTAGGATTTCGATGAACGGCGCGGAAGTTATGGACGTGGGGCGCGACGCCCTGTGGCTGACGATCCAGCTCTGCGCGCCAGTCCTGCTGGTCGGCCTGGTCGTCGGTGTGGTCATCGGCCTGTTCCAGGCCCTGACCCAGATCCAGGAACAGACCCTGATCTATGCCCCCAAGATCATCGCCATCTTCGTCAGCCTGCTGCTGTTCCTGCCGCTGATGGGGGCGCTGCTGGGCGGCTTCATGCGGACGATCGCGGCGCGCATCGCCGGCATGTGATGACCATGGAACGCCCGTAGGTGGAGCCCTACGCGACATCGGACCAGGTCTGGCAGGGCGCGCTGATCTTCGCCCGCATCGGCGCCGTGATGCTGATGATGCCCGGCATAGGCGAGAGCTATGTGCCGCCGCGCATCCGCCTGTCCTTCGCCCTGGTTGTCAGCCTGGCCCTTTGGCCGGTGATCGCCGGGACCCTGCCGGCCCTGCCCGCGACCATCGGCGGTATGGCCGGCTGGATCATTCGCGAGGTCATCGTGGGCCTGATGATCGGCGCCCTTTTGCGCTCCTTCCTGACCGCCCTGGCCACTGCGGGCGAGATCGTCGCGCTCCAGACCACCCTCGCCTTCGCCCAGACCGCCAGTCCGATGCAGGCCCAGCCCGGTACGACCATCGGGGCCTTCCTGATGCTGCTGGGTACGACCCTGGTGTTCGCCACCAACACCCATCATCTGTTCATTGCCGGCCTGGTCGGCTCCTATGAGCTGATCAGCCCGGTCGCGCCCCTGGTCACGGGCGACTTTGCCGAACTGGCCATCCGCACCCTCGGCGACGCCTTCATGCTGGGGGTCCAGCTGTCGGCCCCCCTGCTGGTCTTCGCCCTGATCTTCAACCTCGCCTCCGGCCTCGTCGGCCGGGTGATGCCGTCCTTCCAGGTCTTCTTCGCCGCCGCCCCGCTCAGCATCATCCTGGGCCTGTCGGTCTTCGCCCTCAGCCTCGGCGTCGTCGGTACGGTCTTCATCGACCGCTACCGCGCCCTGGCCCAGATCTTCGCGGGAGGCGCCGGTGGCTGAAGGCGCCGACCAGGAGTCAAAAACAGAAGAGGCGACACCCCGAAAACTAGCCGAGGCGCGCCAGAAGGGCGACGTCGCCAAATCTCCGGATGTCGCCTCTGCCCTGTCCCTGATGGGGGCCGCCGCCGTGGTCCTGATGTCGGGTGGCTGGTTCGCCACCTCTATGGCCGAGCAACTCCTGCCCTTCATAGCCGCCCCCCACACCATGCTGGGCGGGCTCGAAGCCGGGGCCGGGGTCGAGATCGGCGCCGTCGCCCTGTGGGCCATCGCCCCCTTCCTCGGCGTGGTCATGCTGGCGACCATCATCGGCGGTGTCGGCGGCAATGTGGCCCAGTCCGGCCTGATCTTCACGGCCGAAAAGCTCAAGCCCGACTGGTCCAAGGTCAATCCGCTGGAGGGGTTCAAACGCATCTTCGGCCCCGACGGCCTGTTCCAGTTCATTAAGACCTTCCTCAAGCTGCTGGCCGTCGGCTTCATCTGCTGGCTGGTCCTGAAGTCGCATCTGCGCGAGCTGGAAAACATGGCCGCCATGCCGCCGGCCATGATCCTGCCGCTGGCGCGCGACCTGGCGATCGCCCTGATGATGTCCACCATCATCTTTCTCGGCTTCGCCGCCGGGGCGGACTTCCTCTGGCAGAAATACCGCTTTGCCGAGCGGATGAAGATGACGATGGAAGAGCTGAAGGAGGACTACAAACAGTCCGAGGGCGACCCGCACATCAAGGCCAAGCTGAAGCAGATCCGCGCCCAGCGCAGCCGCCAGCGGATGATGCAGAACGTCCCCAACGCCACGGTCATCGTCACCAACCCGACCCACTATTCCGTGGCCCTGCGCTATGAGTCCGGTGACGCCGCCCCGGTGTGCGTGGCCAAGGGGGTCGATGCCCTCGCCCTGCGGATCCGTGAGGTCGGTCGCGAGCACAATGTGCCGATCGTCGAGAACGTGCCCCTGGCCCGCGCCCTCTACGCCGCCGTCGATATCGACGAGACCATCCCGCGTGAGCATTTCGAAGCGGCCGCCAAGGTCATCGGCTTCGTCATGCAGCGCCGTAAAAAACGCTGATCAACCAAAGGTCTTAACTCCGCATTTACCACGCAGGCGGCAGTTTCTGCCTAGCGGGCGTCTGTAAGGACCCGTGAGTATTCGGGGCGGGACGCGTGGGCGGCTTCACGGCGGCGTTGCAGAGATTCGGAATCGGTCGGCTGACCGTGGTGCTGGGCGTTGCCGCCGGCGTCGCGGCCGTGCTGGTTGCCGTCATGCTGCGCATCGGCCAGGCTCCCGACGCCCTGCTGTATTCCAATCTCGACCTGCAGGAAGCCTCCGAGGTCACCACCGCCCTCGACAGCGCCGGCATCAAGTATTCCTCCAAGGGCGACGGCTCGACCATCTTCGTTAGCCGTGACCAGGTGGGCGAGGCCCGCATGCTGGTTGCCGGCAAGGGCCTCGTGACCTCGGGCTCGGTCGGCTACGAGATCTTCGACAACCAGTCGGTGCTGGGCCAGACCGAGTTCCAGCAGAACCTGAATGAAAAGCGCGCCCTCGAGGGCGAGCTGGCCCGTACCATCCTGACCATGCGCGGCATCAATTCGGCCCGGGTCATGATCGCCCTGCCGCGTCGTGAACTGTTCCAGTCCGATGCCGCCGAGCCCACCGCCTCGGTGGTCGTCGGTGTCACCGGTGGCCAGCTCACCGGGGCCCAGGTCCAGGCCATCCGCAATGTCATCGCCTCCTCGGTGCCCAATCTGAAGCCCGAGAAGGTCACCCTGACCGATACCTCCAACCGCACCCTGGCGGCCGGCTCGGACTCCGAAGGCTTCAGCGCCGCCTCGGCCCAGGAGGCGCGGGACTCGACCGAGGCCCAGCTCCAGGCCCGGATCATGGACATCGTCGAGGGTGTCGTCGGTGTCGGCGGCGCGCGGGTGCAGGTCACCGCCGACATTGACCACAGCCGCTCCACCACCCAGGAGCAGCGGTTCGACCCCGACGGCCAGGTTGTCCGCTCGACCTCGGCCAACGGCACGGAGTCCACTGACACCTCCCCGGCAGCCGATGGTGGTGCCACGGCGACCAACAGTATTCCCGGCGGCGAGGCCCCGGCGGCCGGACTCGCCGGATCGCGCGATACCGCCACGACCGAGACCACCAACTACGAAATCTCCAACACCACCACGACCACGGTGAAGGAGGCCGGCGAGATCAAGCGGCTGGCCGTCTCGGTCGCCGTGGACGGCCGGTGGACGCCCGGGGCCAACGGCGCCGCCCCGACCTATGCCGCACGCACGCCGGCGGAAATCGAACAGATCAAGGCCCTGGTCGCGGCCGCCGTCGGCATCGACGCGACCCGGGGCGACAAGATCGAGGTCCTCAACGTCCGCTTCAACCGCGACCTCGCGGTGGTCGGCGGCGAGGAGGCGGCATCGCCCCTGCTGGACTTCACCAAGAACGACATCATGCGTGGGGTCGAACTGCTGGTGCTGCTGATCACCGGCCTGCTGCTGATCTTCTTCGTCCTGCGCCCGCTGCTGAAATCGGCCAATGGCGGCGCGGCCCCGGGCCAGATGCAGCTAGCCGGTGCAGGCCCCGGCGGCGGTACGACCTCGCTGCAGACCACCATCATGGGCGGCGCGGGCGGGGTCATGCCCCAGCTGGCCGGTCCCTCGGAGATGGACCAGCGGCTCGACATCGCCCGGATCGAGGGCCAGGTGAAAGCCTCCTCGGTCAAGAAGGTCGCGGAGTTCGTCGAGAAACACCCTGACGAATCCACCGCCATCCTGCGCAGCTGGGTCCACGAGACCTGATGGCACGCCTGACCAACAAAAAGCCGGCGGTCGAGGACGCCAGAAAGCTGACGGGGCCCGAGAAGGCCGCCGTCATACTGCTTTCGCTCGGCGAGGATCACACCCGGCTCTGGCAGGGGCTGGACGAGGACGAGATCAAGGAGATCTCGCAGGCCATGGCCTCTCTCGGCACGGTCAGCGCGGTCGTGGTCGAGGAACTCCTGGTCGAGTTCGTCTCCGGCATGAGCGGCTCCGGCGCGGTCATGGGCAGTTTCGAACAGACCCAGCGACTGCTGGCGTCCTTCATGCCGTCTGACCGGGTCGAAGGTCTGATGGAGGAGATCCGCGGGCCCGCGGGTCGCACCATGTGGGACAAGCTCGGCAATGTGAACGAAGCCGTTCTCGCCAACTATCTGAAGAACGAATACCCCCAGACGGTGGCCGTGGTCCTGTCGAAGGTGAAGCCCGATCATGCCGCCCGCGTCCTGACCAGCCTGCCCGAGGATTTCGCCCTCGAATGCGTCCAGCGGATGCTGCGCATGGAGCCGGTGCAGCGCGAGATCCTCGACAAGATCGAACAGACCCTGCGCACCGAATTCATGTCCAACCTGGCCCGCACCTCCAAGCGGGACAGCCATGAGATGATGGCGGACATCTTCAACAGCTTCGACCGCCAGACCGAGGCCCGCTTCATCGGGGCGCTCGAGGAACGCAACCGCGAGGCCGCCGAGCGTATCCGCGCCCTGATGTTCGTCTTCGAGGACCTGTCCAAGCTGGACCCCGGCGGCATCCAGACGCTGCTGCGTGCGGTCGAGAAGGACTCCCTCGGCCTGGCCCTCAAGGGTTCGTCCGAATCCCTGCGCGAACTGTTCTTCTCCAACATGTCCGAGCGCGCCGCCAAGATCATGCGCGAGGACATGGAGTCCATGGGCCCGGTTCGCCTCAAGGACGTCGACCAGGCCCAGATGGCCATGGTTCAGGTCGCCAAGGATCTCGCCGCCAAGGGCGAGATAATGCTGGTCGGCCAGGGCGGCGATGATGAGCTGATCTACTGACATGACCCCTCAGCCCCTCAGCACCCCCTTTGCCTTCGACACCGAGTTCGACGCCGCCGGTGTGGTCGTGAACGCCGGCCCTGCCTTCCGCCCGATCAAGCGCGCCTATGGCCCGGCCGAGGTCGAAGCCCTCGTCGCCCAGGCGCGGCTCGAGGCCCGGACCGAGGCCATGGCGGAAGTCGAAAGCCTCCAGGCCATGGCCCTGTCCGCCATCGGCCAGGCCCTCGGCGCGGCCGTGCCCACCCTGGCCCAGGTGGCCCAGCTGCACCGGCATCAGTCCGCGGAACTGGCCCTGGCGGCTGCCCGTGTCGTCGCCGCCTCGGCCCTGGACCGCCACCCGGAGGCCCCCCTGCAGGCCGCGCTGGAAGCCCTCGGCCAGGAAATCGATGCCTCGCCGCGTCTGGTCATCCGCACGGGCGACCTGACCGAGTCGACCCATGCGCGGCTCCAGCAGCTGTGCGCCGACGCCGGCTTTTCGGGGATCGTTGCCTTCCGCACCGAGCCGGGCATGGCCGCCGCCGCCTTCCAGCTGGAATGGGCCGACGGCCGCGCCGCCTTCGATCCGGCAGAGTCCTTCGCCCGCATCGGCGAGGCCCTCAACTCCGCCCTGGCCGCCGAGGCCGGGCATGCCGAAAACCTCACCCCTGAAACCTCGCTGGAAGGGAGGCCGTAATGGCGTCCGACACCATGGCCCTGGAGGAGTTTCCGGACTCCCACGCAATCACCGTCAACGATGACGCGACCGACAAGACGGCGCACGACCTGACGCCGGTCTTCGACGTTCCGGTCAACATCTCGGCGGTGCTGGGCAAGGCCCACATGTCCGTGGCGCAACTGCTCAAGCTGAATCGCGGCAGTGTGCTGGAGCTGGACCGCAAGGTTGGCGAGGCCATCGACATCTTCGTGAACAACCGGCTGGTCGCCCGCGGCGAGGTCGTCGTCGTCGAGGACCGGCTCGGCGTGACCATGACGGAAATCATCAAGACCGAGGACTCCGGCGCCTGATCGGCGGCCGGATCGTGCGTAGAGATTAGAGGAGAAGACCCATGCGGCTTCTGGTGGTTGGCAGGCTCAGCGGACAGCTGGCGACGGCGGTGAAGATGGCCATGGCGCACGGCGCCAAGGTCAGCCACGTCGAGCGCGGTGATCAGGCGACGGAACAGCTCCGACGCGGGCAGGGGGCCGACCTGCTGATGGTCGACTACCGTGTCGACATCGCCGCCCTGATCGCGGCCAATGAGGCCGAGCGGATCCACGTTCCGGTCGTGGCCTGCGGCGTCGACGCTGACGCCAATGACGCCGCCAATGCGATCCGGGCCGGGGCCAAGGAGTTCATCCCCCTGCCGCCGGAAGCGGATCTGATCGCCGCCGTCCTGTCTGCGGTGGCCGATGACGACCGTCCCCTGATCTCGGCCGATCCGTCGATGAAGGCGGTGGTCATGCTGGCCGATCAGGTCGCCCGGTCCGAGGCCTCCATCCTCATCACCGGCGAAAGCGGCGTCGGCAAGGAGGTGATGGCCCGTTATCTCCATGCCGGCTCCAAGCGCGCCGACCGCCCCTTCATCAGCGTCAACTGCGCTGCCATCCCCGACAATCTGCTGGAATCCGAACTGTTCGGCCACGAGAAGGGTGCCTTCACCGGGGCCATGGCCCGCCGCATCGGCAAGTTCGAGGAGGCCGACGGCGGCACCCTGCTGCTGGACGAAATCTCGGAGATGGACGTCCGTCTGCAGGCCAAGCTGCTGCGCGCCATCCAGGAGCGGGTCATTGACCGCGTCGGCGGAACCCGCCCGGTGCCGGTCAACATCCGCATCATCGCCACCTCCAACCGCGACCTCGGCCGGGCCGTGTCGGAAGGCAGCTTCCGCGAGGACCTGCTGTACCGCCTGAACGTCGTCAACCTGCGCCTTCCGGCCCTGCGCGAACGTCCGGGCGACATCTCCGTCCTGGCCGATCATTTCGTCAAGAAATACGCCGCCGCCAACGGCGTGCCGGTGCGGCCGATCTCGGTCGACGCCCGCCGCGCCCTGGTCTCGCACCGGTGGAACGGCAACGTTCGCGAGCTGGAAAACGCCATGCACCGCGCCGTGCTGCTGGCGATCGGGCCCGAGATCGACGTCGAGGCCATCCGACTGCCGGACGGCCAGCCGCTGAGCGCCGGCTCGCACGGTGCCGCCGGCTATGACAACCCGGCCGCCCGCGCCGCCCAGACCGCCGATGCCGTCACCCGCGCCCACGTCGGCCAGACGGTGGCGCAGATGGAAAAGACCCTGATCCTCGACACCCTGTCGCACTGCCTCGGCAACCGTACCCATGCGGCCAACATCCTGGGCATCTCGATCCGCACCCTGCGCAACAAGCTCAACGAATACGCCGACGAAGGCACCCAGATCATCGCCCCCCAGTCGGGCGTCGCCGCCTCCGGCTACGCGGCCGCCTGAACATGACCCTGGGTACGGACCGCAGAAGCGTCCTGACCGGCCTCGGCGCGCTGGGGGTGACCGGCTGCGTCCGTGCCGAACCCAGGGCCTCGCAGGAGGTCGCGCCCGCGGCCGAAGCCTTCGACCTGTCGTCGCTGGAGCAGCAGGTTGGCGGCCGCCTGGGCTTGGCCGCCCACGACACCGGCTCGGGCCGTCGCCTCGCCTGGCGCGGCGAGGAGCGGTTTGTCTATTGCTCGACCTTCAAGATGTATCTCGCCGCCGCCACCCTGTTGCGGGTCCAGGCCGCCGAGGAGCGGCTGGATCGCGCCATCGCGATCACCCGGGCCGACATGACCAACCATGCACCGGTCACCGAACCGGCGATCGGCGGGACGCTCACGGTCGAGCGACTGATGCAGGGGACGGTCGAGGTCAGCGACAACCCCGCCGCCAATCTGCTGCTCAGGGCCATGGGCGGGCTGGAGCCGATGCGGGCCTTCTATCGCGGAATCGGCGACGTCACGACCCGCGTGGACCGGTTCGAACCCGAAATGAACCGGCTGGACGGCGACAAGGACACGATCCAGCCCGCCCGCTCTGCCGCCAACCTCCACCGCCTCTTCATCGATGCCTCGACCCCGCTGTCGGCGGAGTCAAAAGCCCTGCTGCTGGGCTGGATGTTTGCCGCCCCGACCGGCATGGCCCGGATCAGGGCCGGCGTGCCGGAGGACTGGCGGGTGGCGCACAAGACCGGCACCGGTGGCTACGGCCCGACCAACGATATCGGCATCCTCTTTCCCCCGTCGGGCGCTCCGGTGATCCTCGCCGCCTACTATCATGCCGCCTCCGACCGTCCGGAGAATGAGGCCGTCATCGCCGAGGCCACCCGCCTCGCGCTGAAACGGCTCGGCCGCGCATGACCGACATCCCCGTCTCGCCCATGATGAAGGACGGCCTGGCGCGGCCCACCGGCCGCGACATGTGGGGCTGGTTCGCCCGCGGCGAGGTCTATATGGCCATCGGCGTCATCGGCGTGATCCTGCTGCTGATCCTGCCGATCCCGGTCTTCCTGATGGATGTGCTGCTGGCGGTGTCGCTTGTCTCCAGCGTGCTGATCCTGATGACCGCCGTGATGATGAAGCGGCCGCTGGACTTCGCCATCTTCCCGACCGTGCTTCTGGTCTCGACCCTGTTCCGACTGGGCCTCAACCTGGCCTCGACCCGCCTTGTCCTCAGCCACGGCCACGAAGGGCCGGGCGGTGCCGGTCAGGTCATCGAGGCCTTCGGCGCCCTGATGATGGGCGGCAGTTTCATCATCGGCATCATCATCTTCGCCATCATCCTGGTGGTGAACTTTGTCGTCATCACCAAGGGCTCGACCCGGATCGCCGAGGTCTCGGCCCGCTTCACCCTGGACTCCATGCCGGGCAAGCAGATGGCCATTGACGCCGACCTGTCGGCCGGCCTGATCAGTGAGGACCAGGCCAAGCTGCGCCGCAAGGAACTGGAGCAGGAATCGACCTTCTTTGGGGCCATGGACGGTGCTTCGAAATTCGTCCGCGGCGACGCCGTGGCCGGGCTGATCATCGTCTTCATCAATGCCATCGGTGGCATACTGATCGGCACGCTTCAGCACGACATGGGGATCGGCGACGCGGCCAACTCCTACGTCGCCCTGACCGTCGGCGACGGCCTGGTTACCCAGGTTCCGGCCATCATCATCTCCATCGCCGCCGGCTTCCTGGTGTCCAAGGCGGGCGTCGAGGGCACGGCCGACAAGGCCCTGGTCGCCCAGCTCGCCACCAACCCCGTCAGCCTCGGCGTCGTCTCCGCCGCCTCCGGCCTGATCGGCCTGATCCCCGGCATGCCCTTTCTGCCGTTCGCGGCCCTGGCCCTCGGGGCCGGCTTCATGGCCTGGCGGCTGGGCCGCGACCGGCTCAAGCCCAAGCCCACCGAGGCCGAAATGGCCGCCACCACGGCGGGTCCCAAGGAAGACGTCGAGGAACCCATCGGCACGGCCCTGACCATCGACGAGGTCAAGATCGAACTGGGCTATTCCCTGCTGTCGCTGATCAATGACCTAGAGGGCCGCCGCCTGACCGACCAGGTCCGCGCCCTGCGCCGTTCGCTGGCCCAGGAGTACGGCTTCGTCATGCCGTCGGTGCGCATTCTCGACAATATGCGGCTCGGCACCCAGGCCTACGCCATCCGCATCAAGGAGATGGAGGCGGGCACCGGCGAGGTCCGTCTCGGCTCGCTCATGGCCATGGACCCGGCCGGCCGTCAGGTCGAGCTGCCCGGCGAACACACCAAGGAGCCCGCCTTCGGCCTGCCGGCCACCTGGATCGACGAGAGCCTGCGCGAGGAGGCCACCTTCCGCGGCTATACCATCGTCGACCCCTCGACCGTGCTGACCACCCACCTGACCGAGATTCTCAAGGAGAATATGGCGGACCTGCTGACCTATGCCGAGGTGCAGAAGCTGCTGAAGGAACTGGGAACGGAAGAGAAGAAGCTGGTCGACGAACTGATCCCCTCGGTGGTCACCGTCACCACCCTGCAGCGCGTGCTCCAGACCCTGCTGCGCGAGAAGGTCTCGATCCGCGATCTCGGGGCCATTCTCGAGGGCCTGGCCGAGGCCGCGCCGCACACCAGCTCGGTCACCACCCTGGTCGAACACGTCCGCGGCCGTCTGGCGCGTCAGCTGTGCTGGCAGCACAAGGGCGACGACGGGGCCCTGCCCATCGTGACCCTGTCGCCCGAATGGGAAGCCGCCTTCGCCGAGGCCCTGATCGGCCAGGGCGAGGACCGCCAGCTGGCCATGGCTCCCTCACGATTGCAGGATTTCATCCGCGCCGTCCGCGACGTGTTCGAACGTGCCGCCATGGCCGGCGAGACCGCTGTCCTGCTGACCGGCCCCCAGATTCGCCCCTATGTCCGCTCGATCATCGAACGCTTCCGCGGCCAGACCGTGGTCATGAGCCAGAACGAGGTCCACCCACGGGCCCGCCTGCGGACGATCGGGACGGTCTAGGACGGCCGTTGAACGGAGCGGTCGCTCGTTGGGGTGACCCGGTTGTGCCCGTTGTCAAGAATCAGCGCTCGCGCCTATTCCACCTCGGTCCAGCCGCCCGCCGAGGCCGCCCGTGCGGCGTCATTGGCCGGTCGCGCCACCAGGCCGGACTGGGTGATCCAGACCTCGTATCGGGCCCCGTCAGCCATCGGCATATAGGCACCGCCGCCGTACAGGGTGTCGACCGCATCGACGTATTTCCGGTATTTCCGCGCGGTGTCCCAGGCGCTGATCTTCCAGGGCAGGCCCTCGACCCGGGGGTCGCCGCCGGACAGGGGGTGGACGCTGCGGGTCGCGTTGATCTCCTGTTCGATGGCGCGATAGCGGCCCGACAGCCGGTCGAGCCGGTACTGGGTGTCCAGCCCCAGGACATTGGCCCAGGGCTTCCATTTCAGGACCTGGGCCTCGATCCGCCATTCGTCGCCGTGCAGCGGGTAAAGGTTGCTGACCCCCGGCGCGTTCTCGCCCATGCCGGGCTGCATCACGGTGGCCTCGAAATACTGCGGTCCCAGCTGCCGGGTCTGGATCGTGGCCACCGGCCGCTCATGGGTCAGTCGACCATAGGTCTGGATGTCCAGCGCCAGCAGGGCCGCAATCGCGCCCGCGGCCATGAAGCCTGCGCCGCCTGCCCCGACCAGCAGGCCGCTGAGGAACCGCCCGTGGAACAGGGCCATCAGTCCGCGGATGAGCAGGATCACGCCGATCAGGCCAACGACCGCCGGAACGATCCACCACCACCAAACCATCGCAAAACTCCCACCGATCCCGACGGATACTATTCATTACCCCAAATCACCGGAACTGCGATGGTTTCTCCCCGCGCGCGACTGGACAGGCCCAAACACCCCGCTAATGCTCGCAGACGATGAACTTCCGCACCCGCCCCCTGTCGGCTGCCACCCGTGCCGAGGCCCTGTCCGCCCGTCTGCAGTTCGGCACCGCCGAGCCCGGTCTGGACTACCGCCCGCGGGCCACCGCCTTTGGCCTAGCGGTCGGGGACGGCAAACTGGCTTGCGTTCGCATTGATCGGGGCGAGGGCAGCTATCTGGACCTGCCCGGCGGTGCCGTGGATGGCGACGAGACGGAAGAACAGGCCCTGGTCCGCGAGTTTCTGGAGGAAACAGGCATGACCGTGCGGCCGCTGGTCCGCATCGCCGAGGCGTCCCAGTATTTCCGCAAGACGGATGGCAGGCCCATCAACAACACGGGCGGCTTCTGGATCGCCGAACAGCTGTCCCTTGATCCCGCCGCCAAGGTCGAGGCCGACCACGACCTGGTCTGGCTCGATCCGCACGAGGCCCTGGCCCGGCTGCGGCACGAAGCCCATGCCTGGGCCGTGGCTGTCTGGCTTCGGGGCCGCTTCTAGTCGTTGCCGCCCAGCCGGACTCTCAGACCGCCCTCGTCCTGGCGGACGCCGCTGGCGGGACGGCATTCCTCGGTCCAGGCCACGCCACCCTGGGCCTGGGCGCGGGGTCGGGTCTCGCAGCTTCGCTCCTCCAGCACCGGCGTGGGCCGGGTGGTGCGGGTCGGGGTGCCGCACTGCAGGGCGTAGCGGTCGCCCGCTGCCGCCTGACGGCATTCATCCACCGCCCCCGCCGGGGCCAGGCCGGCGGGCAGGTCGGCTCCCAGATGGGCGGCCAGCGTCACCCGCACCCGCGCCTGACAGGCCTGAAGGGTTTCCTGACCGGAGCGGATCAGCGGGCTGCATTCGGCCCGCTCATAGCCCCAGGGGTCGGTGCGGGCGGAGTCGGGAAGGGGCGGAAGTTCGGCGGCGGCAGGCTGAGCGGCCTCGACGGGCACCGGGGTCTCCCACACCACCTGACCGGTTGCGGCGGGGAGGGGGGCGGCCTGTTGCAGCAAGACGGCGAAGACGACGGCGAGCATGGGGGAACTCCTCGGACGA
>JAIESL010000061.1 GCA_019746095.1 Caulobacteraceae bacterium | reverse complement strand
CCGCCGCGCCTGCCCCGGCTCCGAAACCGGCCGCCCCGGCTCCCGCGCCTGCACCGGCGCCGGCCGCTGCCAAGCCCGCCGAGAGCAAGGGCTTCTTCGCCTCGCTCAGCCGGTTCATCTTCGGCACCAAATAGGCGTCACGACCTGAAACGACGAAGCGCCGGTGGATCGCTCCACCGGCGCTTTTTCGTGGGCGATGACCGGCGAGCGGTCAGTCCTGCGGCAGGTCTTCCGCGAGGATGGCCATTTCGAACATGAAGCTGCCGGCCTCGTCCTCGTCCTCGAAGACGACGCCGATGAATTCGTCACCGACATAGACCTCGCAGGAGTCATTGGGCTTGCCGCGCGGCTTCAGAATGATGCCGCCGGTGTTGAAGGTGCGCTTCAGATGCGTCTCGACGCGCTTCATGTCGGCGGTGTTCATGCTTGGCCTCAGGTCTTTCGTGAAGGCTCGGACCCTAGAGAAACGGTCGGCGGAGGGAAAGGTCAGATGACGAAGTCGTAGACGACTTCGGCCAGGGTATGATCCATCGTCCGCGCAGGTGTGGCCTCCGTCGGGCAGTTGACCAGCCGCGCGGGCACGCCGGCGACGGTGCAGCCGGCCGGCACATCCTTGAGCACCACCGAGCCCGAGGCGACCTTGGCATAGTCGCCGACGGTGATGTTCCCCAGCACCTTGGCCCCCGCGCCCAGCAGCACGCCCCTGCCGATCTTGGGATGCCTGTCGCCCCGCTCGGCGCCGGTCCCGCCCAGGGTGACGGCATGAAGCATGGACACCTCATCGCCGACCACCGCCGTCTCGCCGATGACGATGCCGGTGCCGTGGTCGAGGAAGAGGCCGGAGCCCAGCTGCGCCGCCGGATGGATGTCGACCTGGAACAGTTCGGAGATACGGCTCTGGAAATGAAAGGCCAGGGTCTCGCGGCCCTGGGTCCACAGCCAGTGCGACACCCGCCAGGCCTGCAGCGCCTGGAAGCCCTTGAAATAGAGGAAGGGCTGCAACAGCGTCTTGATGGCCGGATCGCGCTCGGCCACGGCCTGCAGATCGGCCTCGGCGGCGGCGACAATGGACGGGTCGGCGGCGAAGGCATCGCGGCAGACCTCGCGCACCGTCATCGGCCCCAGTTCGCTGTCGCCCAGCTTGCGCCCGATCTGGAAGCTGAGGGCGCTGGCCAGATCCGCGTGCGCGAGGATGACCGCGCTCATCTGGGACGCCAGATGCGGCTCATCCCGCGTCGCCGCTTCGGCAGAGGCGCGCAGGTCGGACCAGCAGTCAGGGCGTCGTGAGACGATTTCGAGCTTCGGCATCGAGGGCTCCTTCGGCCTGATCATACGCCCGACAGCATGGCCTTCGCCAGTTCGGGCGGCAGTTCGCCTTCCCGCGCCATATGGTAGGCCCGCAGCGCCGTTGCCAGCGTGAACATGTCCCGGATCGCGCCGGTGCCGATCTCGCGCAGCAGATCGCCGAACGGCACGCGGACGACGCGGATGATCTCGGTCGGATCGGGCGCGACGGGGACGGGCGTCAGCCCCCAGGCGATCCAGGCCATGGCCCGCTCGTCCGTCACCGAATTGCTCATCTCGGCCTTGTAGGCCGGCAGCCAGTGCGCCGCCTCCAGCCCGGCCTCCTCCATCAGTTCACGCCGCGCGCCCTCGATCGGATCCTCATCGAACGGCGCCCCGCCCTCGGGCATTTCCCAGGACCAGTTCATCAGGGCGAACCGCTGCTGGCCCACCAGGGTCACTGTGCCGTCCTCATGCACCGGCAGCACCCCGACCGACAGATTGCGCGGCCGCATCACCACATAGTCGGCCTTGACGTCGGTCGGCGCGGTCGCGTCGTGCCGGGTCATCTGCAGCCAGGGGTTTTCGAACATCACGCTCGCGCCGGCGTCCCGCCAGGGCGGCGGCCGGTCACTGCCGTCATCCCAGCCGGGCAAGGGGCGGTCGGCGTCGAAGGTCTTGTGGGAGTTGTTCATGGCCGAGGGTATGGCGCAGCGAGCTGAGCGCGACTAGGTCTGGCCCATGACCGACGCTGATCTGGGAGCCACCCTCCCCCTGCCCGTCCCGTCCGCCGATATGCAGGACCGCCTCGCGCGGCGCCGCTCGGCCCCGGCCCAGTCCCTGACCACGCCTGGCCCGTCGCGGACCGAGATCGAGCGCATCTTGCTGCTCGGGGCCCGTACGCCCGACCATGGCAAGCTGTTTCCCTGGCGGTTCGTGGTGCTCGGTCCGCAGAGTCGTGCCGGGCTGGCCGAAGCCCTGGCCCTCATGGCCGCGCGTCAGCCCGACCCCGGCAAGGCGGCCAAGGTCCTGTCGAAGCTGACCGCCCCGCCCCTGACCATTCTGGTGCTCTCCGCCCCCATCGCCGGTCACAAGGTGCCGGAATGGGAGCAGCAGCTGTCGGCCGGAGCCGTCTGCATGAACCTGGAACACGCCGCCAATGCGCTGGGCTATGCCGCCAGCTGGATCACCGACTGGTACAGCTATGACCCGGAGGCGCTGGCCCTGTTCGGCGTCGGCGCGGACGAGCGGGTCGCCGGCTTCATCCACATCGGGACCCTGGCCGAGCCGTCGCTGGAACGCCCCCGCCCGGATGTCGCGGCCAAGACCACCTGGCGCGACTGAGGCCTCAGGCGTCCCAGACCCCGGCCACCATCCGCCGCGCCAGCAGCGGCTTGCCCAGCCAGTAGGCCAGCTCCGCCGGGCGTTCGATGTCCCAGACCGCCAGATCGGCGGCCTTGCCGGCCTCCAGCGTGCCGATCTCGTCTTCCAGCCCCAGGGCCCGTGCACCGGTCCGCGTCGCCCCCGCCAGCGCTTCTTCCGGCGTCAGGCGGAACTGGACGCAGGCCAGGTTGATCGCCGCCGTCATCGAGGCGACCGGCGAGGTGCCCGGATTGCAGTCCGTCGCCACGGCCATGGCCACCCCGTGCCGCCGCATCAGGGCGATCGGCGGCGGCGTGGTTTCGCGCAGCATCAGATAGGCGCCCGGCAGCAGCACGGCGACGACGCCCGCCTCCGCCATTGCCCGGACCCCGGCCTCGCTGGTGTGCTCAACATGGTCCGCCGACAGAGCCCCGTAGCGTGCCGCCAGCGCCGCCCCGCCGCCGTCGGACAGCTGGTCGGCGTGCAGCTTGACCGGCAGGCCCAGGGCCTTCGCCCTGTCGAACAGCCGCGCGACCTCTTCGGTCGAGAAGGCGATGGGCTCGCAATAGGCGTCGACCGCATCGACCAGCCCCTCCGCATGGGCGGCGGGCAGGATGTCATCGACCGCCAGATCGACATAGCGACCCCGGTCCGCCTTCCACTCCGGCGGCACAGCATGCAGGCCCAGATAGCTGGTCCGCACCCGCACCCCGCCCTCGCGCCCGATCCGCCGGGCGACCCGCAGCATCTTCAGCTCACTGTCGCGGTCGAGGCCGTAGCCGGACTTGATCTCGACCGTGGTGACCCCGGTGGCCTTCAGCCCGGCCAGACGCGCCAGTGCGCTGGCATACAGCGCGTCCTCCGGTGCCGCCCGCGTCGCCGCGACGGACGAGACGATGCCGCCCCCGGCCCGCGCGATCTCCTCATAGGTGGCCCCGCCCAGCCGCTGTTCGAACTCGCCCGAGCGGTCGCCGCCGAACACCAGATGGGTATGGCCGTCGACCAGCCCCGGCGTGACCCAGCGCCCGTTCAGGCGGTCAGTCGTGGCCGCCTCATGCGCCGGCAGGTCGGCCCGGGCCCCGGCCCAGACGATCCGCCCGGCGGAAATCAGGATCGCCCCGTCCCCGGTCGCGCCATAGGCCGCGCCGCCTTCAGCCATGGTGGCCAGACGGCAGTTCGTGATGAGCCGGTCCGCGCGGATCATCGCGACGCAAACCCCGCCAGCAGCTCACAGAACCACCGCCCGGCCGTGAGCGAGCCCAGGTCGCCGATCTCCAGCGACGGGTCGTATTCGGTCAGGTCGACCGCCCGCACCTTCGGATGGGCGCCGATCACCCGTGTGGCGTCGAAGAAGTCCTGCACCGACACACCGCCCGGCCGCGCGCCCGGCGAGGCCGGCCACTGGCTGCGGTCGATCACATCGATGTCGAAATCGACATAGATGACCTCACACAGCGCCGACAGCCGCTCCAGTTCCTGGGCGACCACCACCGCCAGACCTGCGTCGCGGCAAGCCCGCGCCGTCCGAACAGAGATCCCCGCCGCCTTGGCCTTGTCGTGGGCGCGCTGCGTATTGGCGAAGGGGGCCAGGCCGATCTGGCTGATCCGCTCACCCGCCAGTCCGTCCTCGAGCAGCGCCTGCACCGGATTGCCGTTGGTCAGGCCCTGGTCGGTGTCACGCAGGTCGAAATGGGCGTCCAGCGTCAGCAGCCCTGTCCGTGCCAGGCCGAGGCCGTGCACACCGGGCCGGGTGATGGCGTTGTTGCCGCCGATCAGCACGGTCAGCCCGCGCTTCGCCTGCGCCGTCACGGCATCGCGCACGGGCCCGAAGGCGTCGGCCGGGGTGACCGCCTTCAGCGCCAGATCGCCGGCGTCATGGACCGGTACGGCCAGCGTCCCGCCGGTCTCGACGTCATAGGTCGAGAACCGCGGCAGCACGGCCCGGAACGCCTTCGGGCCGAGGTCGCACCGTCCGGGGGTCAGTGAGCGCTCGTTCAGCCCGGCCCCGATCAGGGCGACGGGGGCGTCGGGATAATGTCCGACGAGGTCGGCGATGCTGGTCCAGCGAAGGGCTTCGGATTCGGTCATGCTCAGGCTCTCGTCGGCTGGAAACGGGCGACCAGGTCATAGGCCGCGCCGGGAAAGGTCTGCCAGGCCCAGGTCACGCCCTGCCCGTCCCGCCACGTCCTGCGCTCCAGCCTCAGGCATGCGGTGCCCGGTGGCAACAACAGCTTTTGGGCGATGTCGCCTGTCGCTCCGACGGCGGAGATACGGTGTTCGGCCTCGGTCCAGGGCGTGTGCGCCAGCAGCCAGCTGCCGGCTGCCTGAGCAGCGAAATCCGTGGTCCCGGCCTCGGGCACCGCAGCCAGGGCGATCAGCCGACGCTCGTGCACAAACGGCAGGCCGTCGGCCAGATGCAGGGTCTCCAGCTCGACAAGCTTCCCGTCGCCCGCCAGCCAGGCCTCGTCGACCCCGGTCTCGCGAACCCCGGCCTCGCGAACCTTGGCCGCCAGCAGCCTGTGCGCGTAGGCCAGACCCCGCCCCTCGACCTCGGTCTGGATGTCGGGAATCGACACCAGCGCCGCGGAATGCAGCGGCGGATGGGCCACGATGGTTCCGGCCCGCCGGCGCCGTGTCACCAGGCCGCGCGCCGCGAGGGACGCCATCGCCTTGGACACCGTCATCCGGGCGCAACCGTATTCCGTGACCAGATCGCTCTCGGTCGGAAGGCGCCGGCCGGGACGCCACTCGCCCGAGAGGATGCGTCGCTCGATATCGCCCTCGATGCGGCGGTGAATGACGGTCGTGTCCATCCCCGGACTATCCGGCTTGCCTTCCAATATGTCTAGACATAATGATGGAAGGATCGACTGGGAGGTCACCATGAGCAGCACCCCGAACACCCGCGTCATCCGCAGCCCTCGGGGCCCGGAGATGACAGCGAAGACCTGGGCCGCCGAGGCCGCCCTGCGCATGCTGATGAACAACCTCGATCCCGAAGTGGCCGAGCGCCCCGAGGACCTCGTGGTCTATGGCGGCATCGGCAAGGCCGCGCGCGACTGGCCGTCCTTCGATCGCATCGTGACCGAGCTGCGCAACCTCGAGGCCGACCAGACCCTGCTGGTCCAGTCCGGCAAGCCGGTCGGGGTCTTCCGCACCCATGCCGACGCCCCGCGCGTGCTGATCGCCAACTCCAACCTGGTGCCCAAATGGGCGACCTGGGAGCATTTCAGCGAGCTCGATCGCAAGGGACTGATGATGTACGGCCAGATGACGGCCGGCTCCTGGATCTACATCGGCACCCAGGGCATCGTTCAGGGCACCTATGAGACCTTCATGGAGGCCGCCCGCCAGCACTGGGGAGGACAGACGGCCGGAAAATGGATCCTGACCGCCGGCCTCGGCGGCATGGGCGGGGCCCAGCCCCTGGCGGCCACCATGGCCGGTGCCTCCTGCCTCGCCATCGAATGCCAGCGCAGCCGCATCGAGATGCGTCTGCGGACCCGCTATCTCGACGTCATGGCCGAGAGCCTGGATGAGGCCCTGAACCTGATCGAACAGGCCGCGAAGAGCAATAAACCCATATCTGTCGGCCTGTTAGCCAATGCAGCTGATGTATTGCCTGAGATGGTAAGGCGCGGGGTTCGCCCGGATCTGGTCACCGACCAGACCAGCGCCCACGATCTGGTCAACGGCTATCTGCCGGCCGGCTGGACCGTCGCCGAATGGGAGGACAAGCGCGTCTCCGATCCCGCCGCCGTGACCGCAGCAGCGACGAAATCAATCGTTGATCACGTCCAGGCCATGCTGGATTTCCAGTCCATGGGCATTCCCGTCACCGACTATGGCAACAACATCCGCCAGGTCGCCTTCGACGCGGGCGTGGAGAACGCCTTCGCCTTCCCCGGCTTCGTGCCCGCCTATATCCGCCCCCTGTTCTGCCGCGGCATCGGCCCGTTCCGTTGGGCCGCCCTGACCGGCGATCCGGATGATATCCGCAAGACCGATGCGGCGATGAAGACGCTGTTCCCCGACAATGCCGGCCTGCACCGCTGGCTGGACATGGCGGGCGAGCGGATCGCCTTCCAGGGCCTGCCCGCCCGCATCTGCTGGATCGGCCTCGGCGACCGCCACCGCGCGGGCCTGATGTTCAACGACATGGTCGCCTCGGGCGAGCTCAGCGGTCCCATCGTCATCGGCCGCGACCACCTCGACTCCGGCTCGGTCGCCAGCCCCAACCGCGAGACCGAGGCCATGATGGACGGCTCGGACGCCGTCTCCGACTGGCCCCTGCTCAACGCCCTTCTGAACACCGCCTCGGGGGCCAGCTGGGTCTCGCTGCACCACGGCGGCGGGGTCGGCATGGGCTATTCCCAGCACTCCGGCGTGGTCATCGTCGCCGACGGCACGCCCGAGGCGGCCAGGCGGCTGGAACGCGTGTTGTGGAACGACCCGGCCACCGGCGTCATGCGCCACGCCGATGCGGGCTATGAAATCGCGAAGGAGGCAGCGCGTGAAAACGGTCTGAACCTGCCAAGCCTGAAGTGACCGCTGCCAGCCCGTTCCTTCTCCCCTTGAGGGAGAAGGTGGCCCGCGAAGCGGGTCGGATGAGGGGTTTGTATCCCCATCCGCAGATCGTCCAACACCTGACCTGACACCCCTCATCCGGCCCTCCGGGCCACCTTCTCCCTCAAGGGGAGAAGGAAAGGCGAAACCCATGACCCAGATCATCATCGGCTCCGGCCCGCTTACGCTCAGCCAACTCCGCGCCGTCCTTGAAGGCCCGACCACCGTATCCCTGACAGGTGCCGCCTGGACCGCCGTCGAGCGCGGTGCGGCCGTGGTGGCCGCCATCGTGGCCGAGGGGCGCACCGTCTATGGGGTCAACACCGGCTTCGGCCTGCTGGCCAACACCAGCATCGCCACCGAGGACCTCGAGACCCTGCAGAAGAACCTCGTGCTCAGCCACGCCTGCGGTGTCGGTGCCCTGCTGCCGGACAGCGTCACCCGTCTGCTGATGGTGCTGAAGATCGCCAGCCTGTCGAAGGGAGCCTCGGGCATCCGCCGCCAGACGCTCGAAACCCTGATCGCCCTGGTCAATGCCGACGTCCTGCCCTGCATTCCCTCGAAGGGCTCGGTCGGGGCCTCGGGCGACCTGGCCCCGCTGGCCCATATGTCTTGCGTCCTGATCGGCGTCGGCGAGGCTCGCCACAGGGGCGAAACCCTGTCGGCTGAGGACGCCCTGGCCCGCGTCGGCCTCAAGCCGCTGGTGCTCGGCCCCAAGGAAGGCCTTGCCCTGCTCAACGGCACCCAGTGCTCGACCGCCCTGGCCCTCGCCGGCCTGTTCGCAGCCGAGGCGACCTTCGCCGCCGGCATCGCCGCCGGCGCCCTGTCGGTCGATGCGCTCAAGGGCTCCGACGCCCCGTTCGACGCCCGCATCCACGCCCTGCGCGGCCAGCCGGGGCAAATCGCCGTCGCCGCCCGCCTGCGCGCCCTGATGGCCGGTTCGGCCATTCGCGACAGCCATCGCGAGGGCTGCCACAAGGTGCAGGACCCCTACTCCCTGCGCTGCCAGCCCCAGGTCATGGGCGCGGTCCTCGATGTGCTGCGCAACGCCGCGGCCACGCTCGAGCTTGAAGCCAATGCGGTCACCGACAATCCGCTGGTCTTCATCGAGGACGGCGATGTCATCTCGGGCGGAAACTTCCATGCCGAGCCCGTCGCCTTCGCCGCCGACATGATCGCCATGGCCCTGTGCGAGATCGGCAATATCTCCGAGCGCCGCACCTCCATCCTCGTCGATCCGAAGATGAGCGAACTGCCCGCCTTCCTCGTCAAGGAGAGTGGCCTCAACTCGGGCTTCATGATCGCCCAGGTAACCGCCGCCGCCCTGGTGGCGGAGAACCGGATGGTGGCCCATCCCTGCAGCATCGACACCGTGCCCACCTCGGCCAACCAGGAAGACCATGTCTCCATGGCCACCCACGGTGCCCGCCGTCTGCTGGACATGGCCGAGAACACGGCCGCCGTGGTCGGCATCGAACTGCTGGCCGCAGCCCAGGGGATGGAGTTCCACCGCCCCCTGACCTCGTCGCCCGAACTGGAGAAGGTCTGGGCCATCGTCCGCGAGGCCGCCGCCGCCTATGGCTCGGACCACTATTTCGCACCGGACATCGCCAGGGCGACGGATGGGGTCCGCGAAGGGCGGTACCGGGTGTTCGCCGGGGACCTGCTGCCTTCGGCTTAACCTCCCCCCTTCCTGCTATCGTCATTCCGGCGAAGGCCGGAATGACGATAGCGGAACAGTGTACTCTCGCCCCCCATCTTCCCGCCCCCTTGAACCCCGAAACCTCCCTTTCGACCCCTCAGGGGCGGCCGAATTCGCGCCTTCGCCCCGCCCACGACCAAATCCGACGCACCCGCGTGCATCAATGCTTCCACGCCCACGGGCGCGGTCTTTGACACGCTGAATTCTCCCGACAGGACCGCACCCGGGCCTGTCGATCCCCGCACAGGGCACACCCCGGCCGGTGCCGCGAAATGCGGTGCAATTTTTCGGCTGAAACAGTGTATTTCCGCCCCTCGCAGGCGGTGGGTCAGCCCTGCAGGGGCGCGCGACGCAGATCCGCCAGACTGGCCGAACCGGTGCAGAAGCAGACCGTGCGCAGCTGGCGGATGACGGTCCCGAAATGGGCGACCACCGCCTCGGTCGAGGTCATGGCCGCGCTCAGGACGCCGGTCGCCTGACCGACCAGATCGGCCCCCAGACGGATGGCCTTGGCCGCCTCCACCCCGTCGCGGACGCCGCCCGAGCCGATGATCAGGCCGTCGGGACAGGCCGCCCGGACCTCGGCAATGACCCGCGCTGTCGGCATGCCCCAGTCGGCGAAGGCGGCGGCATGCGCCTTGTCGCCCGGGTCCTCGGCCCGCTCGCCCTCGACGGTGGCCCAGTTGGAGCCCCCGGCCCCGGCCACATCGACTGCCGCCACGCCCATGTCGAACAGCCGCCGGGCGGTGACGGCCGAAATCCCGGCTCCGGTCTCCTTGACCACCACAGGCGCGTCCAGCCCCCTGACCAGGGCCTCCAGCGCCGCGCCCACGCCGCGCCAGTCCCGATCGCCCTCGGGCTGGCAGGCCTCCTGCAGCGGGTTGAGGTGCACGATCAGGGCGTCGGCGGCGATCATGTCCAGCGCCCGCCGCGCCGCATCGAGGCCGAAACCACGGGTCAGCTGGGCCGCGCCGATATTGGCCAGGATCGGCACGTCCGGTGCCCGGCGGCGGAGGGTCAGATCAAGGCCGGGTGTGCCTGCCCCTTCCAGCGCCGCCCGCTGCGATCCGACGGCCAGGGCGATGCCCAGCTGCTGTGCCGCCTCGGCCAGCCGGGCGTTGATCGCCTCGGCCCGGGCGGGCCCGCCGGTCATGGAGCTGATCAGCAAAGGGGCCTTCAGCCGGTGCCCTAGAAAGGCCAGGCCGAGATCGATCCCGGCATGGTCCAGATCCGGCAGGGCCTCGTGGACGAAGCGGACGGCGTCGAAGCCGCCGGACAGGCCGTGCGCCGCCGCGCCGGAAAGGATGACGTCGAGGTGCTGGTCCTTGCGGTTCAGAATCCCGGACAAGGCCTTAGGGCTGCTTCTCGACATTCAGGGCATAGGCCCCGGTCTGGCCCTGCTGGAAGGTGCCGGCGCGGACCTCATAGACGCCGTCAGCCGGAGCCGTCCATTCCAGCTTGGCATGGGTGTCCGACAGGCCGTCGTCATCCGAACCCAGCACCTCGAAGGCTTCGCCTTCACCCGGACGCCCGATCACGAGGAAGCTGTCGACCTCATTGGAGACCATGGTGATCAGCAGCTTTTCGTCTTCCTTCAGGGTCACGCGGTAGGCGTCATAGAAGCTGTTGTCCTCGGCGGTGGCGTCGGCCTCGGTCAGTATGCCGCGCGCGGTCGCGCCGACGAGGACGCTGCCGGCTTGCGGCTGCGGCCCGCGATCAATCAGCTCGAGGGCGTAAAGGCCCTTGGCATCCGACCCGAGCGGCGAGACCCGCAGCACATAGTCGCCCTCTTCGGGAAGGGTGAAGCTGAGCCGGGAATCGGTGCCTTCGCCGAGGCCGTCGTCGTCAGAGGCCAGGGCCTCGAACTCCGGACCCGCGCGACCGACCTGCAGATAGGTGTCGAAATCACCCGACCGCATGATCGCCTGGACCCGCTGGCCCGAAGCGCCGCGGAAGGTGAAGGCATCGAAGCTGCGATCCTCGCCGTCCGTCGAGTCGGCCTCGCTGATCTCGCCCTGGATGGTCGAGCCGAACGGCAGCAGCTCGGGTGCCTTGTCGGGCTCAACCTCGGAGATCGACAGGCTGTAGCCACCGGTCGCCTCGGTGAAGGCCCGCGCCTCAATGGTGTAGGTTTCGGTCCGTGGCAGGGTGAAGGTCAGCCGCGAGTTCGTCCCCTCGGCGGCCCCGTCGTCGTCCTGGGCCAGGCTGATCTGGCTGGCGTCGAACAGTTCCAGATAGGTGTCGAAGGCGTCCGAGCTCATGTCGATGCGGATGCGCTGACCTTCGCGCCCCGAGAACTGGTAGGTGTCTGCGGTCGCGCCACCGATGCCCTTGCCGTCGTCCTCCGCCAGCGAGCCTTCGACGGACCCGCCGATTTCGATGGCGGCCGCCTCCGGTCCGCGCCCCAGCACGAGGGTGTAGGCCCCCTCACTGCCCGGCACGAGAGGCGTGGCCCGGATGATGTAGTCGCCGTTCTCCGGAGCCGTGAAAATCAGGCGCGAGTTCAGGCCGGTCGCCAGCGTGTCGTCGTTCATCGCCAGTTCGTTGAACTCGCCGGCCCGCATCTGCCCGACCCGCACCACGGGGTCGAAGGCGTCGGCGTTCAGGTCGATCGCGAAACGCTCACCGGCGCGCGCGCGGAAGGCATAGGCGTCATAGGCCTGGCCCTCGGCGTTCTCCGGGTCCCGGGCCGTCAAGGCCCCCTGGACGGTCTGACCGAGGCGGATGGCCGAGGGGCGCGGCGGACGGGCCGCAGCCGGGCGTTCCGTCAGGGCCAGGCTGTAGGCTCCGCCCTCCACCCCTGACAGGGTGCGGGCCCGAAGCACATAGACGCCGGACTGGTCCGCCGAGAAGCGCAGCCGGGAATGGGTGCCCTCGCCCAGGCCGTCGTCATCACTGGCCAGGCTTTCGCTTTCGCCCTGGCGGAAGACCTCCAGAAAGGCGTCGAACGCCTCGGCGCGCATGACCGCCTCCAGCCTCTGGCCGGCACGGATACGGACGAGGTAGTCGTCGTAGCGATAGGCGTCATCCGCCGCTGTGGCGTCGCCGTCCGCGATCTGACCTTCGACGCGCACACCGGGCGACAGGGGCTCGGCCCGCTGCGCCAGCGCCGGGGCTGCGATGGACAGCGCCATCAGGCTGACGGCGGCAAGGATGGTCTGACGGCGCATGGATGTCCCCTTGAATGCAGCGCTGATCATAGACGCCGAACCGCGCCGTCTGTAAATCGCGGACACCGCACGATTCCTGACGACCGGAGCCGAAATCCATGACGGCCGACCCCGCCCGCGCGACCCTGATCGACGGCAAGGCCTTCGCGGCCGGCCTGGTGGACCGCGTTGCCGCCGCCTCGGCGCGACTTGAGGCGCGCCAGGGCGTCAAGCCGGGCCTTGCCGTCGTGATCGTCGGTGAAGACCCGGCCAGCCAGGTCTATGTCCGTAACAAGGGTGAGACGACCCTGCGCGCGGGCATGCGGTCGGACACCCACCGGCTGCCGGACACGACCTCCCAGGCCGAACTGCTGGCACTGATCGCCACGCTGAACGCCGACGCCGGTATCCACGGAATTCTGGTCCAGCTGCCCCTGCCCGGACATATCGACGCCGCCGCCGTGCTGGACGCGATCGACCCGGACAAGGATGTGGACGGCTTTCACGTGGTCAATGCCGGACGGCTGGCGGTCGGCCTGCCTGGGCTGGTCCCCTGCACCCCGCTGGGCTGTCTGATGCTGCTGAAGGCCGAGCTGGGCGACCTGACCGGGCTGAACGCGGTGATCGTCGGTCGCTCCAATATCGTCGGCAAGCCGATGGCGCAGCTGCTGCTGGCCGAGAGTTGCACCGTGACGGTCGCCCATTCCCGGACCCGGGATCTGCCGGCCCTGTGCCGGACCGCCGACATTCTGGTGGCGGCGGTCGGTCGGCCCGAAATGGTGCGCGGCGACTGGATCAAGCCCGGCGCGGCCGTGATCGATGTCGGCATCAATCGCGTCCCGTCGCGCGACCCGGTCAAGGCCTCAGAGGGCAAGACCCGGCTGGTCGGCGACGTGGCCTTCGACGAGGCCGCAGGTGTCGCCGGGCAGATCACACCGGTGCCGGGCGGCGTCGGCCCGATGACCATCGCCTGCCTGCTGGCCAACACCTATTCGGCCGCCTGCCGCTCGGTCGGAACCGTGCCCGAGTCTCTGGACGCTTGAACCCTCGGCGCTGAACCCCGATAGTCGGTCTCTGGCCTGTCAGGAGACGACGATGATCCGCTTCTCGCCCCGTGTTTCGGCCCTCGCGGCCGTCGTGATTCTGACCCCCGCCGTGGCGGGCTGCGGGATCAACGCCATTCCGACCAAGGAAGAAGCGGCCAAGGCGCGCTGGGCCGATGTCCAGTCGCAGTACCAGCGCCGCGCCGATCTGGTGCCCAATCTGGTCGCCACGGTCCAGGGTGCCGCCATTGCCGAGCGCACCACCCTGACCCAGGTGATCGAGGCCCGGGCCCAGGCGACCGGCGTGACGGTCACGCCCGAGACCCTGAACGATCCGGCCGCCTTCCAGCGCTACCAGGCGGCACAGGGTCAACTGTCCCAGGCGCTGTCACGCCTGCTGCTGGTCGTGGAACGCTATCCCGACCTCAAGTCGAACCAGAATTTCATCGCCCTGCAGTCCCAGCTCGAAGGCACCGAGAACCGCATCGCGGTCGCGCGGCGCGACTACAATGCGGCTGTTCAGGACTACAACACCTCGCTGCGCACCTTCCCGACCGTGATCTGGGCCAACACCATCCACGGCGGCTCCGAGCCGATGCAGCTGTTCACGGCGACCGCGGCCGCCCAGAGCGCCCCGGGGGTCAATTTCGACGCCCTGAACCCGGCACAACCCGGCGGATCGGCTCCGGCCGTCGTGCCCGGCGCAGCACCGGCGGCGCAGTGATCCGCACCCTTCCGGGGTCATTGGCAATCCGGGCAGCCGGCCTCGCGGCGGCGCTGCTTGCCGTCGTCTGGCTGGCGGCGGTCGGCCCGGCGCTCGCCCAGTCCGGGCCGACCTTCCCGCCCCTGAACGGCCGGGTGATCGACCACGGCGACCTCATCTCCGACGCCAAGGAACTGGAGCTGGCCGCCAAGCTGGAAGCCCTGGAGCGGGACACCACGGACCAGGTCGTGGTCGTCACCGTGCCCGATCTGCAAGGCTATGAGATCGAGGAATACGGCTATCAGCTGGGGCGTGCCTGGGGCATCGGCCAGGCCGAGAAGAACAATGGCGTCCTGCTGATCATCGCGCCCAAGGAGCGCAAGGTCCGGATCGAGGTCGGTTACGGGCTCGAACCCGTCCTGACCGACGCCCTTTCCGCCCTGATCATCCAGAACGAGATCCTGCCCTCCTTCCGGGAAGGCTTTTTCGAACGCGGCGTCGAACAGGGCGTCGACGCCATCGACCGCCAGTTGAGACTGGATCCGGCCGAGGCCCAGGCCCGCGCGGCGGCGGCGGAGCGGCCCCAGTCCGACGCGCCCATCGGCGTCGGTGTGGTGATCGCCGTGATCTTCATCCTGATGATCCTGGCCCTGATCGGCGGTACCGGCGGACGGGGTCGCAGACGCCCCAGCGGGGTCGGCCCCATTCTGCTCTGGGCCGCAGCGGAGGTGCTGAGCAGCCATTTGCGAGGCGGCGGTGGCGGATTTGGCGGTGGCGGATTTGGCGGCGGGGGCGGCGGCGGCGGCGGATTTGGCGGCGGCGGTGGCAGCTTCGGTGGCGGGGGAGCATCCGGCGGATGGTAAACAGGCTGACTCCTGCGGTTCAGAGCCGTATCGGCGAGGCGATCGCCGCGGCCGAGGCCACCACCTCGGGCGAGATCTTCTGCGTGCTGGCGCGGCGGGTTTCGTCCTATCGCGACATTTCCCTCGGCTGGGCCGCGGCGGCCGCCCTGCTCCTGCCGCTGGGCCTGATTCCGCTGGGCTTCGACCCCGCCTGGATTCCCGGACTGGGAGACGGCTGGCAGGCCGCGCATCTCTCGTCCACCGACGTGGTCGTTGGCCACTCGCTGGCCGCCTATGTGCTGGTCCAGGCCACGGTCTTCCTCGCCGTGTTCCTGCTGACCTCGATCCCGGGCGTGAGCCGTCTGGTCACGCCGCGGAGTGTGCGCCGGGCGCGGGTCAGGCGTGCCGCCATGCAGCAGTTCCTCGCCCACGGACTCCATGTCACCCAGGACCGGACCGGCGTGCTGATCTTTGCGGCCCTTTCGGACCATCAGATCGAGGTGGTCGCCGACGAGGGCATCCACAGCAAGGTCGACCAGACGGTCTGGGCCGATGCCGTCGAGGCGCTGGCCAGGGGCATGAAGAAGGGTGATCCCGGCACCGGTTTCGAGGTGGCGATCGCCCTGTGCGGCAAGGTCCTGGCCGAGCATTTCCCACCCCGGCCAAAGAACCCCAATGAGATCAGGGACCGGCTGGTCCTGATCTGACCCAAGATCGGCCCGGCGCCGCCATGGTGTCGCATTACCCGTGTTAAGGGCCTGAGCCCGCCCGGCCCGTTTCCAGGACTTCATGCCCCGTCTGCTGACCTATAATGTGCACCGATGCGTCGGCGTCGACCGCAAGCTCGACGTGGCGCGCATCGTCGGCGTGATCGCCGAGCATGAGCCGGATATCGTCTGCCTCCAGGAACTCGACGTCGGCCGCGCCCGTACGGGCCATGTCGACCAGGCCCTGGCCATCGCCGACGGCCTGGCCATGACCTTTCATTTCCACGCGGCCATGCGGGTCGAGGCCGAGCAGTACGGCGACGCCATACTGACGTTGCGGCCCGAGCGTCTGGTGAAATCAGGCCCGTTGCCGACCGTTCACGGCGTACCCGGTCTCGAGCCCCGCGGGGCCCTGTGGTCCGTGATCGACCTCGATGGTGTTCCGCTGAATGTGATCAACACCCACCTGGGCCTGGTGCCGCGGGAACAGAGGCTGCAGGCCGCCGCCCTGGTCGGGCCGGAGTGGCTGGGTCATCCGGACTGCACGGGTCCGACCCTGCTCACGGGGGACTTCAACGCCACCTCGATGACCAGGCCCTATCAGACACTGGTCCGTCACCTGGCCGACTGCCAGCGGAGCCTGGGGCTGAGGCCCACGGTCAAGACCTTCCCCTCGAGCTTTCCGGCCATCCGGATCGACCACTGTTTCACCAGTCCGGAGCTGACGGTGACATCGGTGAAAGCCCCCGTCTCTCCCCTGGCCCGGATGGCGTCGGACCACCTGCCCCTGATTGTCGATTTCGAGATTACGCCCCGGTAGGTGACGGCAGGGTCCGGTGTGACCGCGTGCGCCGCTTCCACGGACGGAAGGCGTCCCGCGTCGACGTCGGATCGCCGAGCTGGAATTCGGCAATGAGGCGCTCCAACTGCGAGGGGGGGTCCGCCCCGAGCAGTTTCATCCGGCCGGTGTCGAAACGGTGGATTGCCTCGCCGACGGTCCCGGTAATGGCCTCGACCGCGCCGAAGGCCGCCCCGTCGATACCGATCCAGTGGCCGATCGTGCGGTGGCGGAACCGGCGGATGGCATCCCGTCCTGCCGCGTCTTCCGGTTCGGCTGCGATGTCGCATTCCGTGTCGAAGCCGAAGGAGCGGTTGTTCAGATTGACCGAGCCAATGCGCAGCACCGCGTCGTCATAGATCGAGACCTTGGCGTGGACGATGATGCGCTCGCCCAGTCGGGTATGGGGAGCGAAGGCGAAGAAGCGATTGTGCCGGTCGGCCTGCTCCAGCCGGAACAGGACCTCGGACCGGGCGGTATCCATGGTCAAGCGGTCGAACCAGCTGGGACTGGCACCGGTTGAGACCAGCACGATCTCCGGCCCCTCTTCCTCAGCCAGCCGTTCGGCCAGGGCCGCGGCGAGCACTGGCGAGGTGAAATACTGGTTCTCGAGATAGATCAGTCGTTTGGCGCGGCGGATGGCGTCAAGATGAAGGGCTTCATTCTCGCGAACCTCGGTCCGTCCACCGGCCGCCGGCTCGGTGCGGACGATGGCCACGGGCGTGTCGCGCAGATCGGGTTCGATACCCTCGGGCCAGGGGTCGCTGTCCACCTGATCGGCGAGTGTTCGTTCGCCGGTGGACCGGAACCAGCGCTCCCGCGCCAAATCTCCGAGAGCCCGCGCGGCGGCCCCGTCCACGACCGCCATCACCTCATGACGGGGGGGCGAGATGATCCCCGACGGCTGGCAGCGGCGCGGATCGCCGTCCAGATGTTCGTCGGAGTCCCAGCGATCGGTCGAGATGTCGCCACCGCCACAGAAGGCCACGGCATCATCGATGATGACGATCTTCTGGTGGTGACAGGCCCCGAGGACGGGCGGCGGGTCCAATCGGAACTCGACCATCCGCTTGCGGAACCAGCCACGCGCCCGATGCGGATAGAAGCCCTGGGATGCGGCAATCAGCAGCGGCGACTTCCAGATCAGAAGCCGGACATCCAGCTCGGGATTTGCCCTCACCAGCATCCGCAGCTGATGACCGATCTGGGCCTGATGGTCGTCGTGGGCGCTTTGCGGATCGAGCCGTGTGCGGGGGTCGAACTGCCAGCCCAGGATGACGATCGAGCGGCGCGCCTTGCCGAGAGCCGAACGCAGGGCATCGAAATAGGCTGCATTCTCCATCAGGACGGCGAACCGCCCCGCCGTCTCGACCCGCCAGCAATTGCGGCCGGGGCTGAGCAGACTTTCGTTCCTGTCGTGCGTTGACTGGATCATGACGCAGGTCTGACCGATTCGCGTGACGACGACGTGCGCCTCAAGCTCTACAGGACGCGCGCCGATGACTTCCGTTCCATGCCCGGGCGGGGCGGGTCAATGGTGACGCTTTGTTCATGTGCATCAGGATTGTCCCAACCGGGTTTTGTGGGCATAAGGGCGGTCGTCAGTCGGACAGGGGAGATCGGCGATGCAAGCGCTGATCGAGTTCATTGCGGGGTTCGTCGCCATGTTGGCGGCTGCGGCCCTGTCGCAGTTCGGCGTCGAACTTGACTGGCGTCAGGCACCCGAGCGCGAAATCCACCGGGTCCGGGATTGCGGCGACAGCCCGCCCGCCTCGGTACTCGTCGCCGCCACCGAGCGCACGCCGGAGTGCTGAACCGTTTCCGGGCGACTGTCCCCGGAATCATCCACCCTCGACTTTGCTCGCCGCGATTGACTCGCTAGGGTCGAACCGTCCTATCGCGCGACCGCTGTCGCCGCGCACCGTGACGAGATCGCCGCCCCATGAAACCACCCCGTCAACGGCCCACGACCAATCTGACCCAACCGGAGGCGGAGGCGCTGACCGGCAGGGCGGTTCTGGACGGTTCACAGCTTTTGGTGCCGGACCCCGATGCGGCACCGGCCACCGACCGCCCTATGTCGGAGCGGAGACGGCGGCGTCTCGCCGACGAGCAGCGGCGCGCCGAGGAACGCGCCCGGGCTGAGGCTGAACGGACCGCCCCGACCCCTGTCGTCGCCCCCGAAATCGCCGTATCCGCGGACGCGCCCCCGGTTGCCTATGAGGCCCCGCCTTTGCCGGCCCCGCTCCCGGGACACGACGGACCGGTTCCGAACGGCCGCCACGCCTATCTGGTCGCCAGCGTCGCCTCGGCCCTGTGGGTCGGCGGGGTCGCGGCCTGGCTGGCCTTCGAGGTCGGGGCGGGTGCCGCCGAGCTGGAGCCGCTGCGCCTGGCCTTCTATGCCCTGATCGCCCTGGCCCCGGCCGGCATGGCGATCATGCTGGCCCATGCCGTGCGCCAGGGGGCCGGACTGGCCGCCGAGACCCGCCGGGCCCGCGAGCTGTCCGAGGCCCTGGTCGCCCCGACGGCCCTGGCGGCCCAACAGACCGGCGCGGTCCTGCACTCGCTGCGCAACGACATCGATCAGGCGTCGCTGGCTGCAGAGCGCGCCCGAAACGACATGGCCCTGCTGCGCGAAGCCCTGTCGCAGGAGACCACACGGCTGAATGAGGCGGCCGAAACGGCCAACCGCACAGCGCGTCGCCTCGTCGAGCAGCTGGGTGGCGAACGCGACCGGATGCAAACCCTCGCCTCGCAACTGGATACCCAGGCCTCGGGCGTGGTCGAAGCCGTCGAACGCCAGTCCCGGATGGTGGTGGACGCCTCGGATCTGGCCCAGACCCAGCTCAGGGAGGCCGAGGCCGCCCTGGCCGCGCGGGCTGCAGACCTCGCCGCCGCCGCCGGCGAGGCCCAGGACGCCGCCCGCGTCGCCGCCGACGACCTGGCCCGCCAGACCCTGCGGCTCGAGAACGCCGGGTCCGGCGTCGCCGAACAGATCCAGTCGGTCGAGGAAGGCCTGGGCCAGCAACGCGCCGCCCTCGTCACCGCCGCCTATGCCCTGCGCACCGACCAGGAGGATTTCTCGGCCCAGGTGGAGAGCCAGCGCGCGCAGCTGAGCGAACAGCTATCGGCCACGCGCACCGCCGTCGGAGAATTGGGCGACTCCTCGACCCGTACGACCGAGACAATCAAGGATCTGGTCGAAGCGGCGACGGACCAGTTCCGGGCCCTGGTCGAAATGTCCCAGCGCGAAGCCGACGGTTTCGACGCGGCCACCAAATTGGCACTGGACCGGTTCGAGGCCCTGGCTGCCGAGGCGCGCGACGCCCTCGTCGAGGAAACCCGGCTGGCCCTCTCGGCCCTGCAGGCCACGGCGGAGGAAGCCCGTGCCCAGGCGACACATGCGGCCGAACAGGCCCAGGTCCGCGCCGACCGCCTGGGCGAAGCCCTGTTCGAAGCCGCGCAGAAGGCTGACCAGGCGGCAGACGCCCGGGTCGATACGGCCCGCAAGATCGTCCTCGAGACCGGTGGCCTGGTCGAGGAGGCCGGCGACCGGGCCCTCGAACGGCTGGAATCGACGGTGGAGCGCATGAACGCCGCCCTCGCCCAGATCGACGAGACCATCGGCGATCTCGACGACCGCGCTGCAAGGCTGCCCGAAGAGGCCCGGAAGCGGGCCGACGCCATCCGGACGTCGGTCGAGGACGGGCTGGCCGCCCTGTCCGCAGCGTCCCAGAAGGCTGCTGCGGATACGGAGGCGCTGGACGCCGGCTTCCAGGAGCGGGTGCGCCGCAACTACGACATGCTGACCGAGGCCGTGCGGCTGATGGGTGTGGTTTCGGGCGATTCCCCGGCCCTGCGCCGCCGCGAGCCCGGGCCGGCGGCGGCACCGGATCCTGCCGAGGCCGATTCCCGGCAACCTCGTCCGGCGAAGGCCGAGGATGGCCGGGCCTTCGGCTTGCGCGGCCGGCTGAAACTGGAGCCGATGCCCGGATCCGGCACCCCGGCCCGGCCGGCAGCGGGTCGGCTGGACTGGAACGATCTGGTCGATGACGGGCCGGGCGAGGCCCCGCTGGACCTCGACACGCCGGTGATGCCGGTTGAGGCCGCCGAGGCCCTTGAGGGCCGGGTGACGGCCGCCATCCGGCGCATGGGCGTCGACCCGAACGCCCTGCTGCCACGATCCCGGGTTGAGGAAGCCGCGCAGGCAGTGGCCGAGCGCGATCCCGACCGGGCGCGCCAGATCGTGCGGCGGGTTGCGCCGGCCGCGGTTCGCAGCGTGTCCCGCCGCGTCCTGACCGATCCGGACATGCGGGCCGATGCCGAGGCCTATGTCCGTGGCTTCTCACGGGATCTGGCGGCACGGGCGAAGGCCAATGACCGGCCGGGGATTCTGGGGCAGCTGACCTCGGACGGCGGCCGGGCCTTCATGCTGCTGGACGCCGCCGTGGGCGATCTCGCCTGAAGCGTGAATTTCGGTCTGCCCGGCTCCAACAGGGCGATTGCGCCTTGACGCCGGAGGCTGGATGGCGACACCGTCCCCGGCGAATGTCACGTATTTGTCATGCACGGGCCGGTCATGTTTGAGTCCAACGCGGCGGACCTCCGGCCGGCGCTCGTCATCTGCGCCTACGACGCCGATGAGGCCGGGTGGGACCCGGTCGAGGACCTGTCCGGCGAGCCATGGAACCCCACCGGTGCCCGGACCCTGGCTGTGGCCGGCGGAGATCCGGAGGCGCTGGCTTCGGTCCTGTCCGCCCACCTCGACGATCGTCGGTGCCGGGGCCTGCTGCTGGTCGGGCGAACTCGGCACAGCGACACCTTCCGGCTACAGATCCGGGCCGAGAACCGCTCGCTGGACGGCGGCCGCCGGCTCGACAGTCTGGGGCCGGGAATGGCGCGGGCGACGGCGCCGGTGGCTGACATTGTGCGGGCCCTGAACAAGGCCGGACTGGCCGCAGATGCGAGCTCGGAATCCGAGGACGATGCCGGCAGCTATCTGCTTTACCGGGTCCTGTCCGGGCTGTCGGACGGACCGGATACGCCGGCGATCGGCCTGTTGCGGGCGCCCGAGCATGAGCCGGATGCGGCTGTGCAGCGGGCCGTGAAAGCCGCGGCCCAGGCCATGGCGCATCACCTGTCGCCCCTGCCCCGCTCCCGCGCCAACTGACCTCTCAAGGGGATGGCGGCCAGCAGGCCGGCCCCGGCGAGTGCGGCCATGGCCCAGTAGCCGCCGGCACCGTAGCGGTCGTACAGCGGGCCGGAGACGGCGGTCGCGAGACCGATCAGCACCCCGGCCGACAGGACCGAGCTGAGCATCTGCGCTGCCGTATGGGTGTCCGGCGGCGTCAGCCGGTCGACCAGCTGGATGCCGGCCAAAAAGGTGGCCGCGAAGGTCAGGGCATGCAGCGCCTGGAGCGGCCAGAGCAGCCAGAGCGGCGGGGCCAGGGCCATGAGGCTCCAGCGCAGCACAGCCGCAGCCGAGCCGATCACCAGCAGGCTCCAGGGGCCGATGCCGATACGCCGCCGCCAGGGTTCAAAGATCCACATGAGCGCGATCTCCACCACCACGCCGAAGGCCCAGAGCTGGCCGGTCACCGCCTCGCTGATCCCCTGCGCCTTCCACAGGATGGCGGAGAAGCCGTACTGGAAGGCGTGTGCCGCCTGGACCGCCCCGACGGCGAAGATGGTGACCATGAAGACCGGATCGACGAGCAGTCGACCCAGACCGCGGAACCGCTGTCGGCCGATCAGGGGCTCGCCGTCCGCGACCGGTTCGGGCGGCAGGGTCAGGAGGGCCGAGGCGGCGAAGGCCAGGGAGACGGCGACGATCCAGACGATGATCCCGTCGACGGGTGCCGTCAGCAGCAGCATACCCATGCCGATATTGGCGACCACAAAGGCGGCTGACCCCATGCCCCGCGGCAGGGCGAAGGTGAACCCCTGACGGGTCGAGAGCCGCAGGGTCATCACATCGGTCAGGGGGACGAGCGCCCCCATGGCGGTGGCCCCGATGAACCAGCCCGTGGCGCGCAGGGCGAAACTGTCGGCCACCCCCGCGAGGACGTAGCCGAGGGCCATGACCAGACCGAGCAGGGCGATGGGGGTGCGACGCAGGCGGAAGCCGTCGGCCCAGACTGCCAGCAGGGGCCCGGTAATGATTCGCGCCAGCATGGGGGCCGCGAGCACGACGCCGATCTGGGCTCCGCTCAACCCCTGGGCGCGCAGCCACAGGCCTGCAAATGGAAGGCTCACGCCGGTGGCGCCGAAGAGCAACACATATTGCAGCGCCATGCGCCGGGAGGCCGTCATCCCGGCGGGATAGCAGACGCGGGAGATTCTGTCGGCTAGCGTCCGGGCATGATCATTTCTCGCAACCTGGCGGCCTTTGCGGCGCTGAACGGGGCCCTCGCCGTTCTGATCGGCGCGTTCGCGGCCCATGGGGCGGAACCCCAGGTCAAGGCGCTGCTGACCACCGGCGGTCATTACCAGATGGTCCATGCCGTCCTGGCCCTGGTCTGTGCCAGCTGGCCGGCCCGCGGCCGGGCGGTGGTCGTGGCCGGATGGCTGGCGGCAACGGGCGGGCTGGTCTTTTGCCTCGCCCTCTCGGTCATCGGCCTGCTGGGCCTGAAGGCTGCAGGAGCGGTCGCGCCGATCGGTGGATTGCTGATGATCTCGGCTTGGCTTTTGCTGCTCATTGCCGCATTGCGCTCACACTCAACACCCGCCTGACGGCGCACACGAGACCTCATACCCGTATGGCCTTCCCCACGCCCGAGCCCCCTCGCCGTCACCTGTTCCCGGAGATCGAGCCCTATGCCACGGGCTTCATGCCGACCGGGGGCGTGCACGAGATCTATTATGAGGAATGCGGCAACCCGCAGGGCCTGCCGGTGGTCGTGCTGCATGGCGGTCCGGGCGGCGCGGTCAATCCGGGGATGCGCCGCTATTTCGATCCGGCGAAATACCGGATCGTCCTGTTCGACCAGCGTGGCTGCGGCAACAGCCGGCCGAATGCGTCGCTGCAGGACAATACCACCTGGACGCTGATCGAGGATATCGAGCGCCTGCGCGAACTGCTGGGCATCGACAAATGGGTCGTGTTCGGCGGCAGTTGGGGGTCCACCCTTTCGATGGCCTATGCCATCACGCATCCCGAGCGGGTTTCAGCCCTGCTGCTGCGCGGCATCTTCCTGCTGACCCGGCCGGAGCTGCACTGGTTCTACCAGGACGGGGCCTCGAACATCTTCCCCGATGCCTGGGAGCGGTTCATCGCCCCCATCCCCGAGGACGAGCGCAACGACCTGATGGGAGCCTATTACAAGCGGCTGGTCGGAGAAGACCGGGCCGAGCGCGAGCGTTGCGCCGTGGCCTGGTCGAGCTGGGAGGGCGAGACGGTCAGTGTCGAGGGGCCCGACGCCCGTCCTGACAAATTCGCCGAGCCGGAGTTCGCCGTCGCCTTCGCCCGCATCGAGTGCTGGTATTTCATGAACGGCGGCTTCTTCCCCGAAGAAGGCTGGCTGCTGAAGAACATCGGCCGGATCAAACACATCCCCTGCTGGATCGCCCAGGGCCGGTTCGATGTGGTGACGCCGATCTCCAGCGCCTGGGCCCTGCACCGGGCCTGGCCGGAAACGAAGCTGGACATCATCGGGGACGCCGGCCACGCCTCCAGCGAGCCGGGCATCATCGACAGTCTGGTCCGGGCCACGGACTGGGCCGCCGGTCTTTAGGGACAAGCTCCACGGAGCGGCAGAGGTGCCTTAACCGGCCCCGCCCCTGCCGCAGCTGATCCGCCGGCCCCCGACCGTCATTTCGGATTGGTCTTCCCGACCATCTCGGACAGCTGGAAGCCGATGCGGCGGGCTTCGCGTTCCTCGGGCTTCCGCCGGGCGTCGAGCAGGACGTTGATCTGGTTGTAGTGCTGGATCAGCCGCACCGGTTTGCCGTCGGAATTCCGGCCCAGGAACATGATGAAGTCCGGCCCCCAGAAGCCGAGGTCCTCAATCGACATGATCCCGTCACCGGGCAGGCCGACGATGCGGGCCCCGATCTCGTCATCCTTGTCGAGCCCCTTCTCGAAATCCTCGATCAGTTTGGACAGGCGGACAAAGGCCCATTCGGCGGGATTCTCGCGCATCTGCACCCCGTCCATCAGGGCGGCGTTGCGCTCGGGTGTGGTTGCGGGGAGGCCGGGCTTCGGACAGGGAGTGTCACCCCAGTCAGGCACGAAGGCAGGCGGTGCGGAGGCGATGGGTTTGTCCGTCATGGAGGCACTGTAGCTCTCCCTCCCCCTCCAGGGGAGGGAGAACCTAGAACAGCCCCTGGCCCTTGGGCAGTTCGGCGTAGCGGTGAACCCGCGTCGACAGGATCAGCCCGAAGCCGATCATCACGGTCATCATTGACGATCCGCCGTAGGACAGCAGCGGCATCGGCACGCCGACCACCGGGGCCAGGCCCATGACCATGGCCCCGTTGATGAGCACGAACAGGGCGAAGAATGCCGTCATGCCGGCGGCGGCGACGCGGCCGAAATGGCTGTGGGCCAGGGAGGCGATGCGCAGGGCGATCAGGATGATGGCGATGTAGCAGGCGAGCAGACCGAACGAGCCGACGAAGCCGAATTCCTCGGCCACTGTCGAGAAGATGAAGTCGGTGTGCCGTTCCGGCAGAAACTCCAGCTGACTCTGGCTGCCCAGCCCGTAGCCCTTGCCCAGGACGCCGCCCGAGCCGAGCGCGATCTTGGACTGGATGATGTTGTAGCCCGTGCCAGACGGGTCGGATTCCGGGCTGAGGAAGGTCAGGACGCGATTGCGCTGATAGTCATGCATGCCGAACATGACAAAGGGCGGGATGACGGCGACGGCGGCGGCGGCCCCCGCTGCGATGACGCGCCAGCTCAGGCCTGCAAGGACCATGATCGCCCCCCCGGTCAGACCGATGATCATGGCCGAACCGAGGTCGGGCTGTTTGGCGACGAGGATGAAGGGCACACCGATCATGCCGGCCGGGATCAGCAGCTTCCAGGACCAGCGGGCCTCCTGGGCCGTGTGGCTGTGGTACCAGCGGGCCAGGGCCAGGACGAGGCCGAGCTTCATGAACTCGGCCGGCTGGATCCGGATGAAGCCGAGATTGAGCCAGTTCCGGGCCCCGCCCGCGACATAGCCGAGCGGGGTAAACTCGATCATCAGAACCAGCAGCAGCAGTACCCCGTAGAGTGGATAGGCGGCACGGAACCACCATTTCGGATGCAGCATGGCCAGGCCCAGCATCACTACCAGCAGCAGGCCGAAGCGGATCGCGTGCTTGATTGCCCAGGGCTGCCAATCGCCACCGGCGATCGAATAGAGCATGGCGGTGCCGACGAAAGCCACCAGGCAGAGCAGGGCCACCAGGCGCCAGTCCAGCTCGGTGATCTTGGTCGAGAGCCGGTCGCGCTCCCCCGGACGGGTCAGGGCCGAGGCGGTCATTGCGGTGGCTCCGACAGGTAAGGACGTGGACCGCTGGTCGCAGAAGACGCGCGGCGCGGCGCGGGTGCGGGTGCCGCCACTTCCGCGGCGGCGCTACCGGTCACCTCACCGCCGGGCCCGGCACCCTGTTCACCTTCGTCGGCCCCCGCGGGGGCCAGGGCTTCGGGCGGCAGGGGACGTTCGATCCGGGCGCGCATGTCGGGGTCCTTGAGCAGGACGGTCTTCATGATCTCGCGCGCACGGGGCGCGGCGTCGGCCGACCCCCCGACAGGCGCGTGCTGGATGATCAGGGCGATGGCGTAACGCGGCGCATCGTGCGGGGCGAAGGCGACGAACAGGGCGTGGTCGCGGCGGGTCCAGACGGCGTCGCGCGGTCCGCGCGAGCCGGTGCCATAGTCGCGGGACTGGGCCGTGCCGGTCTTGCCGGCCATCTGGATGTCGCCGAGACCCAGCTGGGACGCGCGGTAGGCCGTGCCGCTAACATCATTGGCCACGGCGGCCATGCCGGCGCGAACGATGTTGAGATGTTCCTGGCTGAACGGCAGGTCCGGGACGGCGGCGCCCGAGGGTCTGTCGACGCCGCCGACGGACCGGACCAGACGCGGCGTAATGGCCTTGCGGCCATTGGCGAGGCGGGAGGTCATGACGGCCAATTGCAGCGCCGTCGTCTTGATCGCCCCCTGGCCGATGGCGACGGACAGGGTCTCGCCGGGATACCAGGTGCGGGCGTCCGGATTCGGATTGCGGGTCCGGCGGGCATAGTCGGCCTTCCAGGCCCGGCTGGGCATGGTGCCCTTGCTCTGGCCGCCGATGCCGATCTCATAGACCTGGTTGAAGCCCAGGTCCTCGGCCACCCGGGCAATGCGGTCGACGCCGGCCCGGTTGCAGAGGTGGTAGAAATAGGTGTCGCACGAGTTCTTGATCGCCTCGTGCATATCCATCGAGCCGTGCCCGCCGCGCTTCCAGCAGCGGAAGGTCCGGTTGCCGTAGCGATAGCCACCGGTACAGGTCACACGCTCGGCCGGATTGATGCCCGCGTCCAGCAGGGCCAAGGCGGTGGTCATCTTGAAGGTCGAGCCAGGCGGGAAGCTGCCGTAGATCGCCTTGTCGAGCAGGGGCTTCCGCTCATAGTCGCGCAGAGCCCCATAGACCCGCGACGGCACACCGCCGACGAACATATTGGGGTCGAAGGACGGGGCCGAGACCATGCACAGGATGTCGCCGTTGCGGATGTCCATGACGACGCAGCCACCGGATTCCTCGCCAAAGACCTCGAGGGCGCGGTTCTGGACATCGGCATCGAGGGTCAGGACGACGTCACTGCCGGGCACCGCCGGCTTCGAACCGCCGACATCCTCGGCCACCACCCTGCCCCGGGCATCGACCTCAACCCGGTTGCCGCCGGCCTCGCCGCGCAGTTCGGTGTCGAACGATTTCTCGACTCCCTGACGACCGATCCGGAAGCCCGGGTTGTAGAGGATCTCCGGAACCTTCTCGCCGCGGTCCTCAATGGCCTTGATGTCACGGTCATTGGGCTTGGCGACATAGCCGATGACATGGGCGAAGGCCCCGCCGAACGGGTAGTAGCGGGCCTCGTTCATGTCGGCCATGACACCCGGAAGCTCGTTCGCATACAGGTTGACGCGGGCGAACTCCTCCCAGGTCAGGTCACTCTTGACCGGGACAGGCGAGAAGCGCGGGGCGGCGTTGACGTCGCGGATGATCGACCGGCGCCGGTCCATGGTGTCGGGCAGCAGCCGGCCGAGCAGGTCGAGCGTCTGGTCCAGGTCCTTGGTCTCGTCGCGAACCACCAGCACCCGGAAACTGGGGCGGTTGCCGGCGATGACCACGCCGTCGCGGTCGAGGATCCGGCCGCGCGGAGGCGGCACGAGGCGGAAGTTGAACTGGTTGTTCGACGCCATGGTGGCGTACTGGCCGGCCTGGATGACCTGCAGCTGGGCCAGGCGTCCGGTCAGGGCCAGACCACCGAGGGCGGTCAGGCCGCCGAGGACGAAGGTACGCCGCAGGAAGGAGCCCTGCCGCTCGTTGACGTCCGAAAAGAAGATGGAGGGCTCGGAGCTCACCGGAACCTCACGTCGCCGTCCTCGAACCGCTCGATCATGCGATCGGCGAACGGGAAGAGTAGCAGGGTCGGCACCATCTGGCCGATCAGGGACAGCAGGCTCGGCGGGTTCCGGGCGATCACACTGACGGCCACATAGGCCATCAGGAAGGCCAGGGCACAGCAGGCGGCATACCAGGCGAACAGGACGGAGGTGTCCTGTCCGATCAGAAAGCTGCGCGAGGCCAGCACCACCGCATAGATGGCCAGAAGGGTCAGGCCCCACAGGCCGAGGGGGCCATAGGTCAGAATGTCCAGGACCAGGCCCAGCAGGGCCAGAACCAGCGGGGCCGTGATCGAGGGACGGATCAGCGGCCAGGCGAAGGCCAGCACCATCGGGATCACCGGCTCGGGCAGGTGCAGGCCGAACAGTTCGACCGGCGTGGCCAGCAGGATGGTGACGGCAACCGTGACGAGGGCCGGAATGAAGATCCACTGCACCGGTCCGACGACGCGGACCGCGACCGGGCGTCTCATTCGGTCCCTCCGGGCGGCGGCGCGGCAGGCGCAGGCGGCGGAGTCGCGGCGGGTGCG
>JAIESL010000137.1 GCA_019746095.1 Caulobacteraceae bacterium | reverse complement strand
GCGCGGCCGTACTTCTTGCGCTCGACGACGCGGCTGTCGCGGGTCAGGAAGCCGTGCGGCTTCAGGACCGGGCGCAGCGCCGGCTCATAGTGGGTCAGGGCGTGCGACAGGCCGTGGCGGATGGCGCCGGCCTGGCCCGACAGGCCCGAGCCCTGCACGGTGCAGTCGACGTCGAACTGGGTCAGGCGGTCGGTCACTTCCAGCGGCTGGGCGATCATCATGCGCAGGATTTCGCGGGCGAAATACTGCATCTGATCCTTGCCGTTGATGGTGATCTTGCCCGAGCCGGGCTTGATCCACACGCGGGCGATCGCGTTCTTGCGCTTGCCGGTCGAATAGGCGCGGCCCTGGGCGTCCAGCTTCTGGGTGTAGACGGGCGCTTCGTCAGCCGAGGAAACGGTGCCGAGGCCACGCAGGGCGTCGAAGCCGGTCGCGGCGGGAGCGTCGTTCTGCGGGGCGGAGGTTTCAGCAGTCACGTCGGTCATGCTCAGACGCTCCGGGTGTTCTTGGCGGACGCCGACTTGAAGTCGATCGTTTCCGGCTGTTGGGCTTCATGGGTGTGCGCCGCGCCGGCGAACAGGCGCAGGTGCGTCATCTGCAGGCGAGCCAGGGGGCTCTCCTTGGGCAGCATGCGCTCGACGGCCTTTTCAAGGACGCGCTCGGGGAAACGGCCGTTCAGGACCTTCTCCGGGGTCGTCTGCTTGATGCCGCCCGGGTGACCGGTGTGGCGGTAGTAGATCTTGTCGGTGTTCTTCTTGCCGGTGAACACCACCTTGTCGACGTTGGTGACGACGACATAGTCGCCGCAATCGACGTGCGGGGTGTAGTCGCCGCGGTGCTTGCCGCGCAGACGGTTGGCGATGAAGGTCGCGAGACGGCCCACCACGACGCCTTCAGCGTCGATATGGATCCATTTCTTCGTGACCTCGGCCGGCTTCAGCGAAGCCGTGGTGCTCTTCAGCATTTCAAGGGTCCTGGGAGACGATCGGGTGCCCCTCCCGGTAACGGGGACGAGCGGAAGGCGCGCTGATAGAGGATGGGGGGCACGGGGTCAAGGCAGTACGGATGCGCGCATTGCACGCATCGCGTTGAAATTATTGGCTTATCTAATAACGGTATTAAAATACCACACCCTTCCATCTCCTCCCCGTCGGCAAAGCCGATGGGGAGGGGGACCGCCGCGCCCCGGCGCGGGGGTGGAGGGGCAGACGCAGAGGGCGCGAACCGGCACCCCTCCACCATCCTTCGCCTCTGCGAGGCTTCGGATGGTCCCCCTCCCCATTCGCTACGCGAACAGGGAGGAGACTATACGCGCAGTCTGCCCCACCTCGGCGTCAAAGCGGCGATGACTCACGCCCCGACCCGCGCTAAACCGCCGCCGAACCTTCAGGAGCCCTGCCAATGACCGTCGCCGCCCGCCTCGCCGAACTCGGCATCAGCCTGCCGGAACCCGCCAAGGCGGTGGCCAACTATGTGCCCTTCGTCCAGACCGGCAACCTGGTCCATATCTCGGGCCAGCTGTCGAACGACGCCGCCGGCGGCATCAAGGGCACGGTCGGTGCCGACGTCTCGCCGGAACAGGCCAAGGACGGTGCCCGTATGTGCGGCGTCAACCTGCTGGCCCAGATCTCGGCCGCCTGCGACGGCGACCTCGAGCGCGTCGTCCGCGTCGTCAAACTCGGCGGCTTCGTCCAGGCCGCCGGTGATTTCGAGGCCATCCCCGCCGTCATCAACGGCTGCTCCGACCTGATGGTCGAGGTCTTCGGCGACAAGGGCCGCCACGCCCGCTCCGCCGTCGGCGTCTACAAACTGCCCCTCGGCTTCGCCGTTGAGGTGGACGCCATCGTCGAGGTGCGGTGAGCTTCACCCTCCAGGTCCACGATCGGGTCGCCGACATAGGCCGCGAGGCCTGGGACGCCTGCGCGTCGCCCTATGGCGACCCCTTCCTGTCCTTCGACTTCCTCGACGCCTGCGAGGCCTCCGGCAGCGCCGTCCCCGCCGCAGGCTGGGCCGGGCGCCACCTTTCGCTGCGCGACGAAGACAACCGCGTCCTCGGCGTCATGCCCCTCTGGCTCAAGGGCCATAGCCAGGGCGAATACGTCTTCGACCACAGCTGGGCCGATGCGTATCAGCGCGCCGGGGGCCGCTACTATCCCAAACTCCTGTCCGCCGTGCCCTTCACTCCGGTGACCGGCCCCCGCTTCCTCGCCCATCCCGACGCCGATGCCGCGGCCGTGCGTCAGGCCCTGCTGCAGGGCGCGATCGCCCTCACCGAACGGCTCGGCGTCTCCTCCCTGCACGTCAACTTCCCCACCGAAGGCGACTGGACCGCCATGGGCGAGGCCGGCCTGCTGCAGCGGCAGGACATGCAGTACGTCTGGCGCAACGACGGCTATGCGACCTTCGACGACTTCCTCGCCGCCCTGTCCGCGAACCGGCGCAAGACCATCCGCCGCGAACGCCGCGAGGCCCGGGCGGGCCTCGACATCCGCGTCCTGAGCGGTGCCGACATCACGGAAGCCCACTGGGACGCCTTCTTCGCCTTCTACATGGACACCGGCGAGCGCAAATGGGGCCGGCCCTATCTGACGCGCGACTTCTTCAGCCGTATCGGTGCCAGCATGGCCGACCGCATCGCGCTTGTGATGGCCTTCCGCGACGGAGTCGCCATCGCCGGAGCCCTGAACCTGATCGGCCGCGACGCCCTCTACGGCCGCCAGTGGGGCGCGCTGGAGGAGGTCCCCTTCCTCCATTTCGAGCTCTGCTACTACCAGGCCATCGACTTCGCCATTGCGCGGGGCCTGTCGCGCGTCGAGGCGGGAGCACAGGGGCAGCACAAGATCGCCCGCGGCTACCTGCCCTCCCCCGTCTGGTCGGCCCATTTCATCGCCGACCCCGCCCTGCGTGACCCGGTGGCGCGCTATCTGGACGGTGAGCGCCCGGCCGTCGCGGCCGAGATCGAGGCCATCAAGGCCGAGCTGTCGCCCTTCCGCAGGACCGACTGACCGGTCAGTCGGCCGCCCGACGCGCCGGATCCTCGCCGATGAACCAGCCGGCGATCCAGCTGACGAGGCCGGTCACGACCGCCGCCCCGATGCCGGCCCAGAAGCCGTCGACCACGAAACCGCCCAGCAGGCTGGCCACCAGTCCGATCACCGCCGCATTCACCACCAGCAGGAACAGGCCGAAGGTAATGATGGTCAGCGGGAAGGTCACAATGGTCAGGATCGGCCGCACCACCGCATTGGCGATCCCCAGAAACAGGGCCGCCGCCAGCAGCGACCCATTGGACAGGAAGTCGACGCCGTTCACGACCCGCGACGACAGCCACAGGCCGATGCAGGTGACCAGGAACTGGATGATGAAGCGAAGCATGGCTGTCTCCCGACTCGGACCCCAGTTTAGCGCAAATCCGCGCACCGGCCTCCCCGTTTTCGCCGGCGGTTGCTACGGTGATCGCGACCCACGGAGCCTCTGATGAGCCTGACTGCGCCCTACGACACCGGCAATATCTTCGCGAAAATCCTGCGCGGCGAGGTTCCCTCCGTGAAGATCTGGGAGGACGACCATGTGCTGGCCTTCATGGACGTCTTCCCCCAGTCCGAGGGCCATGCCCTGGTCATATCGAAGACCTCGACCGCCCAGACCCTTCTGACCATCGAGCCCGCGGAACTGGACCGCCTGACCGCCGCCGTCCAGCGCACCGCCCGCGCGGTCGAGCGGGCCCTGGCACCGGACGGCTTCCAGATCATGCAGCTGAACGGCGCGGCCGGTGGCCAGACCGTCTTCCACCTGCATTTCCACATCATCCCCCGCTGGGCCGACCGGCCGATGAAGGGGCACGGGCAGGCCCCCATGGCCGACGCCGCCGTCCTGCGCGATCTCGCCGACCGCATCGCCGCCGCCCTGGACTGAAGGCTGCACCACTCTTGAAACGGGAGCCCTGTCCCGTGCATCGTGGCAACCATGGCACTCTTCTACGGTGATCCCGCTCCGACCTTCTCAGCTGCCGGGATCAGCAACCCCCGCTATGTCTTCGATACGGCGGCGGGCCGCTATCTGCTGCTGGCCATCGTCCCGGCCGGACCAGCCGTCGCCCGGGCCGTCGCCACCATCGACCGCCGCCGGGCAGCCTTCAATGACGCCCACGCCAGTGCCTTCGTGCTCATCGTCGGCAAGAACAAGGGCCGCAAGAAGCGCGAGGACAGCATTCCCGGCCTGCGCTTCCTGTTCGACGAGGACGGTGCCGTCGCCGCCCTCTATGGCGTGACCGGGGCCGAGCGCTGGTACCTGATCGACCCGGCCCTGCACGTCATGACCGTGGTCGGTCCCGACCAGGCCGAGCAGATGGTGGACCGGGCCGCCACCCTGCCACCCCCGGGCCGCCACGCCGGGCCCGAGGTCACCGCCCCCGTGCTGCTGGCCCCGCGCATCTTCGAGCCGGCCTTCTGCGAGCGACTGATCGCCCTCTATCGCGAGATCGGCGGCGAGCCGTCCGGCTTAATGCGCGAGGTCGACGGCGTCACCACCCTGATGATGAACGACCAGCACAAGCGCCGCTCGGACGTGATCATCGAGGAGGAGACGCTGCAGCAACAGGTGGTCGCCCGCCTCAACCGCCGCCTGCTGCCCCAGATCCAGAAGGTCTTCAACTTCAAGGCCACCCGGATCGAACGCTATCTGGTCGCCCGCTATGACGCCGAGGCCGGCGGCTTCTTCCGGCCTCACCGCGACAACACCACCAAGGGCACAGCCCACCGTCGGTTCGCCGTCTCGATCAATCTGAACGCCGACTATGAGGGCGACGACCTGCGCTTCCCCGAGTTCGGCCCGCGCACCTATCGCCCGCCGCCCGGCGGCGCGGTGGTCTTCTCCTGCTCGGTCCTGCACGAGGCCACAGCGGTCACCAGGGGCGAACGCTTCGCCTTCCTGCCCTTCCTCTACGACGAGCCGGCAGCGGCGATCCGCGAGGCGAATCTCAAATTCCTCGACCCGGCCCTGACGGCCTAATCCGCCCGGAACTGCAGCTCGGCAAGCCGCGCATACAGCCCGCCCTGGGCCATCAGCGACTGGTGCGTGCCTTCCTGCACCACCCTGCCGTCCTCCATCACCACGATCCGGTCAGCCCGCAGCACCGTGGCCAGCCGATGGGCGATGACGATGGTGGTGCGGCCCTCCATGGCCTGGTCCAGCGCCGCCTGCACCAGCCGCTCATTCTCGGCGTCCAGCGCAGAAGTGGCCTCGTCCAGTAGCAGGATCGGCGCATCGCGGACCAGGGCCCGGGCAATGGCCATCCGCTGGCGCTGGCCGCCGGACAGGCTCTTGCCGCGCTCGCCCAGGGGCGTGTCGAAGCCTTCCGGCAGGGCCTCGACAAAGCCCAGGGCCTGGGCCTCCTCGGCGGCGGCGCGCACCTCGTCGTCCGTGGCGAGCTCGCGGCCGAAGCGGATGTTTTCACTGGCGGAACCCGAGAACAGCGGGGCCTCCTGGGAGACCCAGGCGAACCGGCCGCGCACCGCGACCGGATCGGCGGCGCGCACGTCCACCCCATCCACCGAGACCATGCCCGACTGTGGATCATAGAAGCGCAGCAACAGGCGGAAGACCGTGCTCTTGCCGGCTCCCGACGGGCCGACCAGGGCGACCGTCTCGCCCGGCCGTACGGTCAGCGAAAAGCCCTTCAGCGCCGCCAGGTCGGGCCGCCCCGGATAGGCGAACTGGACCGCCGACATCGACACCTCGCCGGTCGGCGGCTCGGGCAGGAGGGTCGGCGATTCCGGCGGACGGATCGCCGCCTCCGCACGCATCAGCTCGTCGATCCGCTCCATGGCCCCGGCGGCCTTCTGCACATCGCCCCAGCTCTCGCCCAGCGCCCCCACGGCCCCTGCCGCAAACACCGACAGCAGCACGAACTGCAGCAGGGCTCCCGGCGACATCCGCCCCTGGATCACATCCTGCGCCCCGAGCCACAGCACCAGGGTCACGCCGCCGAACATCACCACGATGATCATGGCCGTCATCAGGGCCCGCGCCCGCATCCGCACCAGGGAGACGCCGAACGCGGCCTCGACCGCCGCACCGAACCGGGCAATGGCGCTGGCCTCACGCCCGAAGGCCTGGACCGTCTCGATGGCGTCCACGCTCTCGCCGGCGAAGCCGACGGCATTGGCGAACCGGTCCTGGGAGGCGACCGTCAGCTTGCGCACCGTCCGCCCGAACAGGAAGATCGGTCCCAGCAGCAGCGGCACCACCAGCAGCACGAGGCCGGTCAGCTTCGGACTGACGATAAACAGCAGCACCACCCCGCCGATCAGGGTCAGGAAGTTTCGCAGGGCGAAAGACACCGAGGTCGTCAGCAGGGTCTCGACCAGGGCGATGTCCGTGGTCAGGCGCGACAGCACCTCGCCGGTGCGCATCGAGGCATAGAAGGCCGGATCCAGCGTCAGTATGCGTCCGAACAGCCCCTTGCGCAGGTCGGCAATGACCCGCTCCCCGGTCTTGGTGACGAAATAGTAGCGGACCGCCGTGGCGAACCCGAGGAACAGGGCATTGGCCCCGAGCAGCAGGAACCACAGGTTCAGCTGGGCACCGCCATTCTCGAAACCGTTGTCGATGGCACCGCGCGCCGCCGCCGTCAGGGCCAGCGAGGCCGCGGTGGACAGGATCAGCCAGACACCGGCCATGGCCATATGACCCTTGTGCCGCATCGCATAGGGAAACAGCCGACCCAGCGGCCGCACATCCCTGCGCCGCTCCCGGCGCGCCCCGGCCTCGCCCATCTGTTCGACCAGTAGGGCACCGGCACCCGGCCGCCCCCGGATGTCTGCGGCGGCGTCGGCATGGGAGGTTGCATCTGTCATGGCGCGCGCCTCTTGCCCCGGAACGGCCCCCGGTGTAAACGCCGCCGCTCATTCCCGCCCCAGAAGGCGGGATTTCTCATTTTCGCGCTCCGACGGTCGGCATCGTCATCGCGCAGAGACCGGACCAGGACCATGAAGGCGGATACCCATCCCGACTACCACTTCATCACCGTCACGATGACCGATGGTACCAGCTATCAGACGCGCTCGACCTACCAGAAGGAAGGCGCTGTCCTGAACCTGGACATCGATCCGCTGACCCACCCGGCCTGGACCGGCGGCAACGCCCACCTGATGGACCGCGGCGGTCGCGTCTCGCGCTTCAACAACAAATTCGCCGGCTTCATCAAGAAGTAGGCCTCGCGCGCGGGCCGGGCTTTCGGGCCACAGTCCGCGACAAGACGATCACAAAGGCGTCGGTCCACCGGACCGGCGCCTTTCTGTTTGCCCGGAACGCCGATAACATCGTTGCGTTGGCTTCGGGGGCGAGGACGTGGGGTCCCGTGTCGAAGCGGGCGAAGAGATTTTGACGATGAATCGACGGCAACTGGGACTTGGCGCGGCCGTGTCGGCTTTCGCGTCGACCATCGGACTGGCGGCCCGGGCCCAGACCCGCGACCCCGGCGCTGTCGCATTCTACGACAGTTTCAACGACCAGCTGGCCCGTCTGCCCGCCACCATCCAGCCGGATGTCCGCGCCTTCTATGAACTGAACGGCTGGCGGCCCGTCTGGACCGCCGAACGCCTCCGCACCCTTCAGACCGCGGCAAGCCGCGCCGAGCGTCACGGCCTGGCGCCGGGCGACTATTTCGACTTCGAGGCCCTCGCCGCTGCGCCGGACGCCGCCGAGATGCGCACCACCGCCGCAGCCCTGGGCTACGGCCGGGTCCTCGCGGAAGGCCGCGTTCGTCCCGAGACGGTCGAAGAGCTGTGGGAAATGCAGAAGAATCGCGTCGACCTGCCCGTCGGGCTGAATGACGCCCTCGCCGGGAACCGCCTGGTCGACTGGTTTGAGGGCCTGGCCCCGACCGACATCGGCTATTCCAACCTGTCCGCCGGCTATATCCGCTATCGCCGACTGATCCGCGACGGCGGCTGGCCGGTCTTCCGCCAGGGCGCGACCATCGAGCCGGGGATGAGCGACACCCGCATTCCCGCCCTGATCCAGCGTCTGGTCGCCGAAGGCGACCTGTCCGCCGCAGACGGCGCGCGGCTGACCGCCCAGGGCATCGTCTATGGCCCCGAACTCCAGGCCGCGGTCCGCGGCTTCCAGGCCCGTCACGGCCTCGTCGCCGACGGCCGGCTGGGCACCGGCAGCCAGCGGTCGCTCTCGGCCTCAGCCGAAGACCGGGCCCGCCAGATCGCCCTGAACCTCGAACGCCGCCGCTGGCTGAAGCGCGAGGTCGCCCCCGAGCGGATCGAGGTCAATACCGCCGCTGCCATCATGGTCTACTGGAAGGACGGTCGCCCGGTTCACTCCAACCGCGTCGTCTGCGGTGCGCCGTCGACCCAGACGCCCAGCCTCGAAAAGCCCTTCGCCTCGGTCGTGGCCAATCCGCCCTGGTATGTCCCGGCCTCGATCGCCCGGGCCGAAATCCTGCCGCGCGGGCCCGCCTATCTGGCCAGCCAGAACATGTACATCCAGAACGGCACGGTCATCCAGCGCGCCGGCCCGACGGCGGCCCTCGGCTATGTGAAGTTCGAACTGCGCGACAGCTACGCCATCTTCCTGCACGACACCCCCTCCAAGGCGGCCTTCAACCTGGCCATGCGCCAGCGCAGCCATGGCTGCGTCCGGGTCCAGAACGCGGTCGAGTTCGCGCGTCTGCTGCTGTCACCCGATCCGGCCCTGCTGGCCCAGTTCGACAACGCCCAGGATACGCGGGAAACCCGGCGTATCTCGACGGGTCGCGAGATCAGCGTCCGCCTCCTGTACTGGACGGCCTTTGTCGACGGCCAGGGCCGCGTCGCCTTCCGCGAGGATGTCTACAGCCGCGACGCCCGGCTGGCAGAAGCCCTCGGCATCGCGATCAGCCTGCCCCGGCCGGTCAATGACGGTGCCCGCGTGGCCACCGACGTCGGGCCGTAAAGCCCTTCAGATCCGGAAGGCTGCCGTCAGGCGATCCAGCTGGCTCTGGACGGGATTGACCGCGTCCTCTTCCGGCTCGTCCAGATACATGCGGCGATCCAGGTGCAGCACCCGGTCGTAAAGCTTGTCAGTGCGGACCTGGTATTCGACCAGGGCGATCGGCAGTTCCGGATGGCCGGGTTCGGTCGCGGCCGCACGCTCGGCCAGGCGATAGCGCGGCTCGCAGGCGGCCTCGGCCGTCATGTCGCCTTCGCGCACGGCCCGCTGGACCAGCAGCCAGGAGGCGATCTGCATCAGCCGTGTAGTCAGCTTCATGCTTTCGCCGGCATAGGCCAGGGCGGTCGCACGCGACAGCAGCTTGGATTCCCGCCGGCCGTCGCCGTCCAGATAGGCCGCCGTCTCCTCGACCAGCTCCATCCCTTCCTGGAAGGTCCGGTCGAAAAGTTCCGACCGGGCGAAATCGTCCACGACCGTTGCGCGGTTGCGGCCCATCGAGGCAATCGGGGTGACGTCGGTGGTCATGAACTCAACCAAACTCATGGGACAGGCGTATCCGTATCACGACCGACACGTCATGGCGCGGCGCTTCCCCGGTGTGCAACGGCCGTGCCAGACAGCCGCCTGCAGGGTCAGGACCGGAAATTGAACATGGCGTCGGCCGCATGGCGTTGCGACGACTTGCCCTCGATGGCGGCGTTCGAACGGTCGATCTCGGCCTGCAATCCGGCGATCCTCTGCTTCAGGTCCTCGACCGAATAGCCGTCCAGATCCTCGCGCGTCAGGGCGATCAGGGGTGCGCCCCGCGCCGGACGGGGCTCCAGATCCTCGAACATCGCCGCCTCCCTCATGGCCATTCGACCAGCAACTGCCTATTTCAACGCCCGGATACGGACGATTGCAAGAACAGGACAGGCGAATGCGCGTAGTCGAGATCACGGGCGGGTCCGGTTCTGCCGGGTCCCTGGTCCTGTCCGAACGTCCCGATCCCGTCGCCGGACCGGGCCAGATCCGCATCCGCGTCCGCGCCGCCGGGGTCAACCGGCCCGACATCCTGCAGCGTATGGGTCTCTATCCGGCACCGGCCGGTGCCTCGGACATCCTCGGGCTGGAGGTCGCCGGCGAGGTCGATCAGCTTGGCGACGGAGTCACCCGCTGGCAGGTCGGCGACCGGGTCTGCGCCCTGGTGGGCGGAGGCGGCTATGCCGGCCTGGCCGTCGTCGACGCCCGCCATGCCCTGCCCGTGCCAGGCGACATGGACTTCATCCAGGCCGCCGCACTGCCCGAGACGGTCTGCACTGTCTTCGCCAATGTCTTCGAGTCCGGAGCCCTGCAGCCGGGCGAGACGCTTCTCGTCCACGGCGGCACCAGCGGCATCGGCGTCACCGCCATCCAGATGGCCCGGGCCGCCGGCGCGCGCGTCATCGCCACCTCGCGCGGAGCCGAAAAGGCCGCCGCGGCCGCTCGCCTCGGGGCCGATCTCAGTCTTGATGCGACCACCGGTGACATGGCGGAGGCGATCCGCGCGTTCGGTGGCGCCGATGTGGTGCTGGACATGGTCGGGGCCGACTACGCCGCCCTCAACCAGACCGCACTGAACCCCTTTGGCCGCTGGGTGGTGATCGCGACCCAGTCCGGCGCGACGGCCGAGGTCGATCTGGCCCGGCTGATGATGAAGCGGATCACCCTGACCGGCTCGACCCTTCGTGCCCGGCCCGCCGACGAGAAGGCCCGGCTGATCGCGGCAGTCGAGGCCACGGTCTGGCCATGGATCGCTTCAGGCACCGTCCGCCCACCCGTCGAGGCGACCTTCCCCCTCGAACAGGCATCGGCCGCCCACCTCCGGCTGGAGGCAGGCGGCCATGTCGGCAAGATCGTCCTGGCGCTCTGACGGCTACCAGCGCCCGCCGCCGCGCCCCACCGGACGCAGCGAGGAAATGCGGTCGTTCAGGCCCGTGTTGCGCAGGTTGCGGATATCGTTCCGGAAGGTGACGCAGACCCCGCGATAATAGGCGTCGGTGCAGGCCAGCCACTCGCCCCGGAACTGCATCGAGCTGATCGCGTCGTTGAAGCCCGTATTGGCCAGGTTCGGCACCTCATTGTCGAACCGGAAGCTGGCACCACGGTAGTCGGCGTCACGGAAGATGATCACCGAACTGCGTCCGCCGCCTCCGCCCCAGCCGCCGCCTCCGCCGCCGCCCCAGCCACCACCGCCGCCGTTGCCGCCGCCACCGCCACCGCCACCGCCACCGCCACCGCCACCGCGATCCTCGAAATCACCGCGGTTCGGGCCACAGACCAGCAGGCCGTCGTTGTTGCGAATCTCGAAATTGGTGCAGCGATTGAGCTCAATCGAGGTCTCGCGGATGTTGCCGCGGTTGTTGCGGCAGTCGGCATAGAGGCGGCCCCGGTTGACATATTCACCGCTGCAGCTGTCGCGATAGTCGCCACGCGGCGCACCGCGCTGGGGACCATCCGGAATCTGCGGAGCGAACTCCTGCCCGGAACCGGTGACGACCGCCGCGGCGGCCAGCATTTCGATCAGCATGGAAACTCCTCCCGGATATTCGCTCTCGACGCACAACGCGTCTGTGCAGTCACTGTTGCGCGGCCTGGATGAACCATGGCTGTACGGCCTTGTCGGGTTCCGTTTTCTTTTCCGGCGAATAGGACTATATCGGCAACATCAACGCCCGGTCGAAAGGCCGGGCGCCGTCGTATCCAGAGCCCGGCGTCCGGGCTCGAACAAGAACCGGAATGCCCCCATGACCGACATCCTGATGCCCAAGGCCACTGCGGTCTGGCTGGTCGACAACACCTCGCTGACGTTCGAACAGATCGCCGACTTCTGTGCCCTGCACCCGCTGGAAGTTCGCGGCATCGCCGACGGCGACGTCGCCCGGGACATCCGCGGCGCGGATCCGCTGGTCAACGGCCAGCTGACCCGCGAGGAACTGGACAAGGCCCAGAATGACGAGACCTACCGCATGCAGGCCGTCGTCAGCCGCCACGCCGAACTGCTGAAGGTGCACAAGGCACCGCCGAAATACACGCCGGTCTCGCGCCGCCAGGACCGCCCCGACGCCATCATGTGGTTCGTGCGCAATCACCCCGAGGTGACCGACGCCCAGATCGCCAAGATGCTCGGCACCACCAAATCGACCATCGAGAGCGTGCGCAACCGCACCCACTGGAACAGCCCGAACATCAAGGCGGTCGACCCTGTGACCCTCGGTCTCGTCGGCCAGCTGGCCCTCGACGAACTGGTCCGCAAGGCGGCCGACAAGAAGGCCAAGGACGACGCGAAAAAGGGCGGTGCCACCCTGCAGGCCGTCGACGCCCCGGCCGAGCCGGTCGAGGAGGAATTCGTGCCGGAAGCCCGCGAACGTCGCGGTGCCGAGCCGACCGCCGCCTCGGTGTTCGGCTCCAGGGACTGAGCCCCTCGCCTTCGCCCATGAAAAACGGCCCCGGGATCGCTCCCGGGGCCGTCGTCATTTCGGGAGGCTGTCGCTAACCGGTGCGGGCCTCCAGACTGGTGATCTGTTCCTTGAGCCTGAGCTTCTGCTGCTTGAGTTCCCTGACTCGAAGCGAGTCCGTCGCCGGGTGAGTGGCCTCCCGCCGGATGGTTTCATCCAGGCTGCGGTGACGGTTTCCCAGTTCGCGGATACGAGCTTCGATGGTCATGGCTTGCGCCTCCATGTCTAAGGGACCAGTACAGTCAGCGCCGGGTCTGACCCGCTGTAGAATCACATTCCGGTGAACTGCCGACCGTCCGGACACGGACCACCCTGGAGCCCGAATTGGCCGAAGATGTGAACGGAGCCGTACGGAACCCTTCCGGCTCGACCCCCACCCGCCTGATCGTAGGCATTTCCGGCGCGTCCGGCGTGATCTACGGCGTCCGGATGCTGGATGCCCTGCGTGAGCTGGGCGTCGAGAGCCATCTGGTCGTGACCCGCGCCGCCCTGCTGACCCTGTCGCAGGAGACCGACCTTTCCGCCGATGACCTGATGGGCCGCGCCGACGTGACGCACCGGCTCAACGATGTCGGTGCCACCATCGCCTCGGGCTCGTTCCGGACCATGGGCATGGTCATCGCCCCCTGTTCGGTCCGCACCATGAGCGAGATCGCCACCGGCGTGACCTCCACCCTGCTGACCCGGGCCGCCGATGTGGTGCTGAAGGAGCGCCGCCCGCTCGTGTTGATGGTCCGCGAAACGCCGCTGCACCTCGGCCATCTGCGCACCATGACCGCCCTGGCGGAGATGGGTGCCGTCATCGCCCCGCCCCTGCCCGCCTTCTACACCCGGCCGGCCTCGATCGATGAGATCGTCGACCAGTCCGTCGGCCGGGCCCTGGACCTGTTCGGCCTCGACTGGTCCGCCGTCCGCCGCTGGGACGGCCTCAAGGGACCGGCGACCGAATGAGCCTGTGGGACTGGGCGCTGACGGCCTATGCCGCCGACGGGGTCGCTGACGCCTGCCTGGAGCTGCAGGAGTCGGCCGGCCAGAACGTGCCCCTGCTGCTGTGGGCCGCCTGGTGCGCCGCCGAGGGTCGCACCCCCGACGAGGACACCCTCGAGGCCGCCGGCGACACCGCCCGCGCCTGGCAGGAGACCGCCATCGCCCCGCTCCGCGCCGTGCGCCGGGCCCTCAAGGCCCGAGCCCCGGACCTCGACGACACAGATCGCGAGGCCGTCCGGGCCCAGGTCAAGGCGGTGGAGCTCGAGGCCGAGCATCGCCTGCTGACCGCGCTGGAAGCCCTCGCCCCGGCCCCGTCCATCGCCTCGCAGCCGCCGCTCAACACCATGGTGGCCGCCGCGCGAGTCTGGTCACCTATGACCCCGCGCGCTGGTCTGGTCCGGCTCGCGGACCGCCTTCCGGCCTGACGCGACGCACAGTATGATCCTCCGGCAGGGGCCGACATGAACGACGACGAACCTTTTCTGACCGAGGAAGACCTGGCGCTTCACGCCCGGCTCAAGGTGCTCAAGCTCGAGCACGCCGACCTCGACGCCTCGATCGAGGCCCTGGGCCACATGCCGGTGCCTGACCAGCTGATGATCGCCCGGCTCAAGCGCAAGAAACTGGTCCTGCGCGACGAGATCGCCAAGGTCGAGGACCGCATCCTGCCCGACATCATCGCCTGAGGGTCAGGGGCTACCGCCCCTTCTTGCGCACCCACATGGCTGCATCGGCCTCGGCCAGCCAGACCTCGGGATCGGTATGGCCGGCAAAGGCGCGGACGCCGAAAGACCCGCCCAGCGGGGCCTGAGCCCCGGCCCAGACGAAGCCGTCCGCCTCCAGCGCCGTCGTCAGCCGCCGGGCCTTGTCACGGCCCTCCTCGAGGCCCGCGTTCAGCATCAGCAGACCGAACTCGTCGCCGCCCAGCCGTCCGACCGCATCCGATTCGCGCAGATTGGCCCGCAGCAGCTCGGCCACCTGCACCAGGGCGGCATCACCGGCCGCATGGCCGAGGGTGTCATTGACCGTCTTGAAGCCGTCGAGATCGAGATACAGCAGCACCGCCGGCACCTCATGGCGCTGGCAGAAGGCCATGGCGCTGCGCAGGGCCGTCACGAAGCCGCGCCGGTTCAGCGCGGGCGTCAGCACGTCGTGATCGGCCGCGGCCTCGGCCGCCTCGGCGCGCAGGCGCAAGGCCTCGACCTCGGCGCGCAGGCGCTCGATCTCGGCTTGGGGGTCGGTAACGGCCGCGTCAGTCACGAGCGATAGGGGCTCCCCGGCCGGCGACTCAATACGCCAGACCGCCGTTGAGCCTAACGCCGTCGGTTGCGGGCGCAACGCGAGTCCTGTATCGCGCCGCTTTCCCGCGAAAAGGGCGCGCATCGATGGCGACCGAGACTCCCCCCGTGGCGATCATCATGGGCAGCCGCTCGGACTGGCCGACGATGAAACACGCCGCCGACGCCCTTGACCGGCTGGGCGTCGCCTGGGAGGCCCGGGTGGTCAGCGCCCACCGCACCCCCAAACGCCTGTTCGACTTCGCCACCGGAGCCCGCACCGCGGGCTTCAAGGTCATCATCGCCGGGGCCGGCGGTGCCGCCCACCTGCCCGGCATGGCCGCCTCCATGACCGAACTGCCGGTGCTCGGCGTGCCGGTGGAATCCAAGGCGCTCAAGGGCATGGACAGCCTGCTGTCGATCGTCCAGATGCCCGGCGGCGTCCCTGTCGCCACCCTGGCCATCGGCGAACCGGGCGCGAAGAACGCCGGCATTCTCGCGGCCCAGATCCTGGCCCTTGCGGACCCCATCCTGGCCGGACGCCTGACCGCCTTCCGCGAGGCCCAGACCGAGGCCGTGCACGAATCGGTCGAGGACTGAGTGACCGAGGCCGTATCCCCCCCGCCCCTGCCGCCCGGTTCGACGCTCGGCATCCTCGGCGGCGGCCAGCTGGGCCGGATGCTGAGCCAGGCCGCCTCCCGGCTCGGCTTCAATGTCGTCATCCTCGATCCCGAGGAGAACAGCCCCGCCGGGCGTGTGTCCCAGGGCCAGATCGTCGCCGCCTATGACAACCCCACCGCCCTGACCGTGCTGGGCAGGACCTGCCAGGCCGTGACCTTCGAGTTCGAGAATGTGCCCGCCGGCTCGGTCGAACGCCTGACCGAGGGGGGAGCGGTCGTCGCACCCGGGGCCCGGGCCCTCGCGGTCGCCCAGGACCGCGTCGAGGAGAAGACCTTCCTCAACAGCGTCGGGGCCACGACCGTCGCCTTTGCGATCATCGACACCTTCGAGGACCTCCGCCACGCCGTCGACCGGATGGGCGTCCCGGCCCTGCTCAAGACCCGTCGCGAGGGCTATGACGGCAAGGGCCAGGTCTGGATCAAGACCGCCGCCGATGCAGCCAAGGCCTGGAAGGCCATCGGCGGCCGCCCAGCCATCCTCGAGGCCCGGGCGGCCTTCGAGCGCGAACTGTCGGTGATCTGCGCCCGCGGCCGCGACGGGGCCGTCGCCGTCTATCCGCTGGGCGAAAACGTCCACAAGGGCGGCGTCCTCAAGACGACCGTCGCCCCGGCCCGGGTCGATGCCAGGACCGAGGCTCGCGCCCACGCCATCGCCGTCGCCATCCTCGAGGGCCTGGACTATGTCGGGGTGATCGGCATCGAACTGTTCGACCTCGGCGGCGGCCTGCTGCTGGTCAATGAGATCGCGCCGCGTGTCCACAATACCGGCCACTGGACCCAGGACGGCTGCGTCTGCGACCAGTTCGAACAGCACATCCGCGCCCTCGCCGGCTGGCCGTTGGGGCCGACCACCGCCCACGCCCGGGTCGAGATGACCAATCTGCTCGGCGACGATGTGAAGAAGTGGGAGGCCCTGTCCGCCAAACCCGACGCCCGCCTGCACCTCTACGGCAAGGCCGAAGCCCGCAAGGGCCGCAAGATGGGCCATGTGAACAAGGTCAAGCCGCTCTGAGAGCAGACCCTCTCCCAACGGGAGAGGGACCGCGCCTAAACCTTCGCCCCGTACCGCATCCGGCTCAGCATATCCGTGACCGTCTTCAGCGGTGCATCGAAATCCTTGCCGGCCTTCCATTTCTCGAAGGCCATGACGTTCTCGATCCGGGCGGCGACAAAGGCCTCCGCCGCCTCGCGGCCGTCGAACCAGCGCAGGGTCAGGGCGGGGATCAGGATGCCCGACAGGATCGCCCGCTTGGAATAGTGGTTCCAGTCCGTCGCCGTATCCCCGGCCCAGTGCCAGAGGTGGTCGGCGCTCTCCCAGGCCAGCTTCAGTCCCAGGTCGGCATTCATCGGCAGGGCCAGGAAGGCGGCGCAGCGGCGCGTGGCCTCCAGATCGGCGGCCCCGGCCTCCAGCCGCGCCGACACCGCCGTCGCGATCCGCTCGCGAATCTTCAGGGACCTGGCGTCGACCTCGGCGAGAGCCGCCAGCGCCCGGTCGTCATGCCGCCGCGACAGCAGGGCGGCCAGATCGCGCGCGCCGTTGGGCAGCAGCAGTTCCTCATCACCGCGCGACAGGCCGCAGGCCTCGCAGGCCGCGCGCACCAGGCCACTGTTCCAGCCCCGCCGGGGTGCGAGGCCCAGGGCGGCGTCCAGAACGGTCTGCTCCATGCGGTCAGCCCAGTCTCCCCCGGGCATTGCGTTCGACAGGTGTGGCGCATCGGTCATGGCGGCAGCATATCCCCGTCCGGCGGGCGTTTCGAGGCCTGAGATAGACGCGCGACGATCTGGACAGGCGGGGGGCGAACGTGTATCAGCCCGCCTTCATCCGCAGACCCCGTCTGCCGGACCGAGATTTTATTTGTCTGCCCGTCTCCCTTTCGAGGTGCGCGGCGGGCGGCCAAAGGAGAGTTCAACCTGGTACAGATTTTCGTTCGCGATAATAACGTCGATCAAGCGCTCAAGGCCCTCAAGAAGAAAATGCAGCGCGAAGGCAGCTTCCGCGAGATGAAGCGCCACGTGCACTACGAGAAGCCCTCGGAGAAGCGCGCCCGCCAGAAGGCCGAGGCTGTTCGCCGCGCCCGCAAACTGGCCCGCAAGCGCATGCAGCGCGAAGGCCTGCTGCCGCCGCCGAAGCCCCGCGTGCCGGGCGTGGGCGGCCCGCGCTCCTAAGCGACCGACCGAACGAAATGATCAAGGGCCGCCCCGGAAAACCGGAGCGGCCCTTTTTCTATGTCTCCTCCCCACATCGTGGGGAGGGGGACCGCCGCGCCTCCTGGCGCGGGGGTGGAGGGGTCGAAGCAGGGAGCGCGGTTCGGCACCCCTCCACCACGCTTCGCATGGTCCCGTCGTCCGGCCGCCTCCGGCGACCGTTCCTCCACCCCATCGCTTCGCGACAGGGAGGAGACGGCCGTGATTACTTCCCCCCGCCCCGGATCGCGCCGGCGAAGCTCTTCCAGCTCAGCTTCACGTCCGACAGCGCCCCCGCCCGGAACGCCCGCCCGGCGATCCAGACCATCAGCAGGGCGAAGCCGAACATCCCCGCCATGGTGCCGACGACCTCGATCATGGGCGGCTCGGACGGGGCCCGGGCGCTCATCAGGAAGGGCGTGAAGAAGGGGATCCACGACAGGATCTGCACCACCGGCGAGTCGGGCGTCTGCGCGGCCATGACCATGACGAAGATCGGCACTGTCAGGACCATCATGATCGGTCCCATCAGCGTCTGCGCATCGCGGGGCGTCTCGCAGAAGGCCCCGATCGCCGCGAACAGCACGGCGTACATCAGATAGCCGCCGACGGCATAGGCGATGAAATAGCCCAGCATGCCGCCCTCGAGCAGGACCTCGCCCACCATGGCCGCCGTCTCCGGATTTGCCGCGAGCAGGCCGAAGGCTCCGATCCCGCCCCAGACAAGCATCACGGTGCCGGTCAGCATCGCCACCCCCAGAACCTTGCCGGTCAGGATTTCCGTGGCCGAGGCCGACGACAGCAGGACCTCGAGGATCTTGTTCGCCTTCTCCTCCATCACACTGTTCAGCAGGATGGAGGCCCCGGTGATCACCAGCGACCACAGGATGAAGCCCGAGACCAGGCCGATGATCATGGGAAGCCGGTCGCGGAACGACACCTCGCCCCCGGTGGCGGACTTGGGCGACAGCGCCGTTATGTCCGGGCGGAACCGCTCGGTCTCCTCGACCACGACCGCATTGATCCCGGCCTGTTCAAAGGCTTCACGCCGATTGGCATCCTTCAGGGCCTCACGGACGAAGTCCTCGACCGTGTCGTCGGTGGCCCGGCGGGTCCAGACCCGGGCGGTCGGCTTGCCGTCAACGCGGTTCAGCAGCACCACCGAATCCAGTTGGTCGGCCTCCGGCACCCCATCGCCGAGATAGCGGCGCACGATCGCCTCCCGTGCCTCAACCGGCGCGGCCGCGGCCAGATCCGCCGGGGCCGCCACGATCCTCAGACGCAGCCCGGCCAGCCGGTTCAGCGCCTGTCCGGCGGCCGAAGCCCCGGCCTGGCCGCCCTGTTTCTCCGCCTCGGCCGCGGCCTCGGCCATCCGCGCCGCGCGCCGCTCCTGTTCCAGCCGCACGGCGCCCTGGACGGCCGCCGCCAGTCCCTGGGCCTGCGGCCCCTCTTCCAGCACGACCACATTGCGCACCGGCTCGGCCGACATCATCAGGGCCGGCAGGACACCGCCCAGCACGGCAAACAGGGGAAAGGCCAGCAGCGACAGCCAGAAGCCCACGGTCTTGGCATAGGCGCCGTATTCCCGGCGCGCGATCAGCAGGATGCGTTTCATCGGGCGGCCTCCGCGCTGGTCTTCACCGACTGGTCGATATCAGGATGATCGCCCGTCAGACTGATGAAGGCGTCATGCAGGGTGGGTTCGCGCAGTTCGAACCGGCGTACGTCCAGCCCGCCGAGGAAGGCCGCCTTCAGTGCCTCCTGCCCCCGGCCGCCCTGCCCCAGGGCCGCCTTGAGCACCCGCACACCGTCCTGTTCGGACACCACCTCGACGCCGCTGACGCCCGGCAGGGCTGCAGCCTGGGCAGCGTCGATCGCACCTTCCAGCTCGAGGAAGCGTTTCGAGGTCGCCTGCGCCTCTGCCACCGTGCCCTCGAAGGCCTTCTGGCCCCGCGCCAGCAGCACGACCTTGTCGCACAGCCGTTCGGCGTGCTGCATCACATGGGTCGAGAACAGCACCGTGGCCCCGTCCGCCGCCAGCTGGCGGATCACCGCCTCCAGCCCCTGCTGGTTGACCGGGTCGAGGCCCGAGAACGGCTCATCGAGGATCACGAACTCCGGCCGGTGCACCACCGAGGCGATCAGCTGGACCTTCTGGGCCATCCCCTTGGACAGCTCCTTCATCTTCTTGTTCTTCGAGGCCCCCAGCCCCTGGGCGTCCAGCATCTCGCGCGCCCGCCTGCGCCCCTCGCCGGTCGGCAGTCCCTTGAGGGCGCCGAAGAAGGCGATGGCGTCGACCGGGGTCATCTTCTTGTAGAGGCCACGCTCCTCCGGCAGGAAGCCGATCCGGTCGCGCACCTTGCGGCCGTCATCGGTGCCGAGAATGCCGATCCGCCCGGCGCTCACGCCCTGCAGGCCCAGGATCATGCGGATGGTCGAGGTCTTGCCGGCGCCGTTCGGGCCCAGGAAGCCGCAGATGGTGCCCTTCTCGACCTGAAAGCTCAGATCGCGCACGGCCTGGAAGTCGCCGTACCGTTTGCTCACCCCTTCGAGCGTCAACGCTGCCGCCATGATCTCGCCGCCCCGTCCGTGTCTGTTGGGCTCAGGATTAGGTGTGTAAAGGACGTTTGACAAGCCGAACTCGCGCCACCGATGCTCCGCTGTCATGAATTCCGTGTCATGTTCATCGGGACGAGTCGCGCGTCCGATGAAAGCGTGAATGCCCTACGAAGTCTCTCCCTCTCCCGTCGCGCCCCCTGCCGGATCCCGCCTGTGGACCGCCGGTGTCAGCGCGGGGATCGCCATCCTCGTTCTGGTCGGCCTGGCCGTCTATCATCCCGAGCTCGCCCACTGGCTGCTCGGCGGTGCCTTTCTCGTCGGCCTGACGGCCTGGCTGCTGAACCGGACCCCCGCCGCCCCGGCCCCACAGACCGTGCCGGTGATCGATCCGGCGTCGGAGGCGACGACAGAGACCGCCACCCCCCTTCTGAACGATGTGTTCGAGGCCCTGGCCGACCCGGTTCTGGTGATATCCGGCGGCGAGGCCGACGACATCGCCGGCCGCCGCATCGTCCTGGCCAATACCGCCGCCCGCGACCTGCTGCGCATCCAGAGGGAGGGAGCCCTGCTGGTGTCGGTGCTGCGCGATCCCGCCGTGCTCGAGGCCGTGGACGAGGCCCTGTTCGGCGGCCTGACCCGGACCACCGACTATGCCGGCATGGGGGCCCAGACCCGGCACTGGCGCGCCGTGACGCGCCCGCTGGCCGAAACCCCGGCCGGCCCCCTCGCCCTGCTGGTGCTGCGTGACGACACCGAGGTCCGGCGCATGGAATTGATGCGCGTCGACTTCCTCGCCAATGCCAGCCACGAGCTGAAGACGCCGCTGGCCTCCCTGTCCGGCTTCATCGAGACGCTCAAGGGTCACGCCCGGGACGATCCCAAGGCGCGGGACCGGTTCCTCGACATCATGGCCACCCAGGCCGACCGGATGAGCCGGCTGGTCTCCGACCTGCTGTCGCTCAGCCGGATCGAGCTCAATGAGCATATTCCCCCGGCCGGTCGCGTGGACCTGGCCCGCGCCGCCGCAGACGTGGTCGATGCCGTCAGTGTGCTGTCGGCCGAGCGCGACGTGATCGTCCGCCTCGAGGATCGCGAGCTCAGCGCCCCGGTCAACGGCGACCGCGACGAGATCCTGCAGGTGGTCCAGAACCTGGTCGACAACGCCATCAAATACTCCCCGACCGCCGGGACGGTGGAGATCGTCATCCGGCCCGACATCGCCCTGGACGAGGCCGCCGCCCCATGGTCCGGCGGCAGTCGCGGCGACGGGGCGACCCGTCTGCCGCTGGTGACCCCCGACCGCGATCCCGGCCAGCGCTATGCCGCCGTCACCGTGCGCGACCACGGCCCCGGCCTGGCGCGCGAACACCTGCCTCGCCTGACCGAACGCTTCTATCGCGTCGAGGGGCAGAAGAGCGGCGAACGCCAGGGCACCGGCCTGGGCCTGGCCATCGTCAAACATATCGTCAATCGCCACCGCGGTGGACTGACGGTCGAGAGCGCGCCCGGACACGGCGCAACCTTCACCGCCTACTTCCCGGTGGCGGACCGGCGGGACACCGTGAAGGCTTGATGACAGCAGGACGGCCGTCGACCGGGCCGCGTAACAGAACTGTCATGCTGCCGTCTTAATCCGCTGACCATTCCGGGGCAGTTATCGCCGCGGGCCAAACCGGGTGACCGGGCGGGCCGATTCTGAGTCCCGGACGTCCATGACCTGGCTTTTCCTGCCGATCCTGATCGCCGCAGCCGTCGCCGCCTATGTCGGCGGGCGCGCGCTGGCGCGTCGGCGCGGCCTCGCCCTGCCTGCGGGCGAGCGGGCCCACTCCCGTCCCGGCCAGCACGGGGCCTATGCCCTGATCTGGACGATCGTCCCGGCCATGATCGTGCTGACAGCGGCCTCGATCTTCGCGCCCGGCATTGAACAGCAGCTGACCGCCTCCGGCGCGCCCGAGGCGGTGCAGCAGCTCGAACCCTTCCGCCGCGAGGCCTTCTTTGCCGACGCCCGCGCCGTCGGCGACGGTCAGCCGGCGGTGCAGATCTGGTCCGGCCCACTTGCCGAGCTCCTGCCGGTCGAGGGCCAGCGTGCCGCCCGGATCAGCCAGATGCTCGACCTCGGCGGCATCGTCGCCGCCGCGCTCGCAGCCCTGCTCGGCGCCCTCTTTGTCTTCGGCCAGATCCGGCCCGGCATGCGCGCCCGCAACCGGGTCGAGGGCTGGGTCGTCGGCCTGCTGTTCGCCTGTTCCGCCGTGGCCATCCTGACCACCGTCGGGATCATCGCCTCGCTGGTCTATGACTCCTTCCGCTTCTTCAGCTCGGTGCCGGTCGCTGAATTCCTCTTCGGCACCCAGTGGAGCCCCCAGACCGCCATCCGCGCCGACCAGGTCGGCTCGACCGGGGCCTTCGGTGCCCTGCCCCTGTTCGCCGGCACCTTCCTGATCATGGTCATCGCCATGACGGTGGCCGCGCCGGTGGGACTGTTCTCGGCCATCTATCTGTCGGAGTACGCCGGCCCGATTTTCCGCGCCACGGTCAAGCCGGTGCTGGAGATCCTCGCCGGAGTGCCGACCGTGGTCTACGGCTTCTTCGCCGCCCTGACCGTCGGTCCGGCCTTCCGTGAATTCTTCAACGGCCTGGGCGCCCTGATGGTCGGCGGGCCGCTGGACGGCCTCGGCCAGTATCTGATGCTGGTGCAGAACCAGATGGCCCTCGTCGCCGGGGCCGTCATGGGCATCATGCTGATCCCCTTCGTCTCCTCCCTGTCCGACGACATCATCAATGCCGTGCCCCAGTCGCTGCGCGACGGCTCCTATGCCATGGGCGCGACCCGGTCCGAGACGGTCAAACGGGTGCTCCTGCCGGCCGCCCTGCCCGGCGTCGCCGGTGCCATGCTGCTGGCCATGTCGCGGGCCATCGGCGAGACCATGATCGTGACCATGGCCGCCGGCCTCGCCGCCAGCCTGACCCTGAACCCCCTGGACACCGTCACCACCGTCACGGTCCAGATCGTCACCCTGCTGACCGGCGACCAGGAGTTCAACAGCACCAAGACCCTGTCCGCCTTCGGCCTCGGCCTGACCCTGTTCCTGGTCACCCTGGTGCTGAACATCATCGCCCAGCGCATCGTCCAGACCTACCGGCAGCAGTATGACTGAGCCCCGCGTCACGTCCGAAATGCGCGCCGCCCGGCTGCGTGCCGGTCTGAAGCGGCGCTATGCCCGCGAAGGCCGGTTCAGGCTGTATGGCCTGCTGGCCATCGGCGTGGCGGTCGGCTTCCTGCTGCTGCTGCTGGGCCGGATCATCGAACAGGGCCACACGGCCTTCTACGCCCACTCCGTCACCGTGCCGGTCTTCATGGACCCCGCGAAGATCGATCGCGCCTATCCGCAGGGCACCAATTTCGAACTGATGGTGGCCGAGCAGCAGCTGACGCGGTTCAACGTCGTCGACGACGCCTCGGGGACCCAGGCGACCGCCATGCGCGGCCTGTTCTCGTCGGATCTGAAATTCATCGCCGCCGAGCGGGTTGCCGCCCAGCCGGCCCTCATCGGCCAGACCGTGCCCATCGCCGCTCCGGTGTCCGACGATGCCGACCTGTATCTGAAGGGCAAGATCACCCGCTCCACCCCGGCCGACCAGCGCCGTCTCTCGGACGCCCAGCTCGACTGGCTGGACCGGATGAAGGCCTCCGGCCAGGTCTCCGCCCATTTCAACAGCGTCCTGTTCACCCGGGGTGACTCGACCGAGCCCGAGCTGGCCGGCGTGCTCGGCGCGGTGGTCGGTTCGGCCCTGATGCTGCTGGTCACCGCCCTCATCGCCATTCCGCTCGGAGTCGGCGCGGCCCTCTATCTGGAAGAGTTCGCGCCGCGCGGCCGGATCACCGACCTGATCGAGGTGAACATCAACAACCTCGCCGCCGTGCCCTCGATCATCTACGGCCTGCTCGGCCTGGCCCTGTTCATCAACTGGATGCACCTGCCGCGCGCCAGTCCGCTGGTCGGGGGTCTGGTGCTGGCCCTGATGGCCCTGCCGACCATCATCATCGCCACCCGCTCCTCGCTGAAGGCGGTGCCGCCCTCGATCCGCGAAGCCGCCCTGGCCATGGGGGCCTCCAAGACCCAGACGGTGTTCCAGCACACCCTGCCGCTGGCCATGCCCGGCGTCATGACCGGTGCCATCATCTCCATGGCCCACGCCCTGGGCGAGACCGCTCCCCTGCTGCTGATCGGCATGGTCAGCTTCATCCCGGGCGTGCCGGCCTCGCTCGGCGAGCCGACCGGTGCCCTGCCGTCGCTGGTCTACATCTGGGAGAATGCGTCCGAGCGCGCCTTCCACGAACGGACGGCCGCGGCCATCCTCGTCCTCCTCGCCTTCATGATCGTCATGAACGCCGCCGCTATCTTCCTGCGGCGACGCTTTGAACGCCGGTGGTAAGATAATGAAGTTCAATCTCTTTCGCGCACCGGATGGCAGCGAGGGCGGCTCGCCGGTCGCCACGCCCGTGATGGCGGCACCCCCCGTCGTGCACGGTTCAGCCCCCATGGGCCCGACCAAGATCGCCGCGCGCGATGTGTCGGTCTTCTACGGCCCCAAACAGGCGCTGTTCGATGTCACCCTCGACATCCCGGACAAGACCGTGACCGCCCTGATCGGCCCGTCGGGCTGTGGCAAGTCGACCTTCCTGCGGACCATGAACCGCATGAACGACACCATCCCGGGCTGCAAGGTGACCGGCCGCATCGAGATGGACGGCGACGACATCAATGCGAAGGCCGTCGACCCCGTCCTGCTGCGCGCCCGCGTCGGCATGGTGTTCCAGAAGCCGAACCCCTTCCCCAAGACCATCTTCGAAAACGTCGCCTACGGCCCGCGCATCCACGGCCTGGCCGCCTCCAAGGCCGAGCTCGAGGGCGTGGTCGAGGCCTCGCTGAAGCGCGCCGGCCTGTGGGAAGAGGTCGCCGACCGCCTGCACTCGCCCGGCACCGGCCTGTCCGGAGGTCAGCAGCAGCGTCTGGTCATCGCCCGCGCCATCGCGGTCGAGCCTGAAGTCATCCTGATGGACGAGCCCTGCTCGGCCCTGGACCCGATCGCCACCGCCAAGATCGAGGAACTGATCGACGAGCTGCGCGAACGCTACTGCATCGTCATCGTCACCCACTCCATGGCCCAGGCCGCGCGGGTCAGCCAGCGCACCGCCTTCTTCCACATGGGCCGGCTGGTCGAGACCGGCGACACCGAGGACATCTTCACCAATCCCCGCGAGCGGCGCACGCTCGACTACATCACCGGCCGTTTCGGCTAGGATCACGAGCATGCCCCCCCATACCGTCAAGGCCTATGGAGACGAGCTGAACCAGCTGACGGCTGAGGTCGCCCGCATGGGCGGTCTGGCCGAGGCCCAGGTCGCTGACGCCGTCGACTCCGTCGCCCGCCGCGACGTGGCCCTGGCCCGCGCCGTGGTCGACCGCGACGCGCGGCTGGATGCCATGCACCGCGACATCGAGCGCAAGGCCATCCGCCTGATCGCCCTGCGCCAGCCCGTCGCCTCCGACCTGCGCCGCGCCCTCGCCGCCATGAAGCTGGCGGTCGATCTGGAGCGAACCGGCGACCTGGCCAAGAACATCGCCAAGCGCGGCCTGATCCTCGCCGAGGGCGAGCCGATGCAGCCGCTGACCCGGTCGATCGAGCGGATGGGCAAGCTGGTCTCGATGCGTCTGCGCGACGTACTCGACGCCTATGCCGCCGCCGAGATCGACCGCGCCATCGCCGTCTGGAACACCGACGACGAGGTCGACGAGCACTACAACGCCCTCTTCCGTGAACTGCTGACCTATATGATGGGCGACCCGCGCACGATCACCGCCGGCACCCATCTGCTGTTCATGGCCAAGAACCTCGAGCGGATCGGCGACCACGCCACCAACATCGCCGAGACCATCTATTACGAGATCACCGGCCAGGAGTTCACGGGCGAACGCCCGCGCTGGAGTCCTGACATGGCCGAAGCCGCACCCGAACCGCTGTCGCCCGTCTGAACCCGGAGAATACGCCCGTGCAGCCCTATGTTCTGGTTATGGAAGACGAGGACGCCCTGGCGACCCTCCTGTCCTACAACCTCGAAAAGGAAGGCTACCGCGTCGTGGTCGCCGCCGACGGCGAGGAGGGCATGCTACAGATCGAGGAGCGCCTGCCCGACCTGGTGCTGCTGGACTGGATGCTGCCGAAACTGTCGGGAATCGAGGTCTGCCGGCGCATCCGCGGCAAGTCCGAGACCCGCAACATGCCGATCATCATGCTGACCGCGCGGGGTGAGGAAAGCGACCGCATCCGCGGCCTCGACACCGGCGCCGACGACTATCTGACCAAGCCCTTCTCGATGACCGAGCTGATCGCGCGCATCCGCGCCGTCCTTCGCCGCATCCGGCCAGGCCTGGCCGATGACCGGCTCAACCACGGCGACATCGTCATCGACCGCGTCGCCCACCGCGTCCGTCGCTCCGGCCAGGAAATCCACCTCGGCCCGACCGAGTTCCGCCTGCTCGACCACCTGATGCAGCACCCCGGCCGCGTCTTCAGCCGCGAACAGCTGCTCGACGCCGTCTGGGGCAGTGACGTCTATGTCGAGGCCCGCACCGTCGACGTCCACGTCGGCCGCCTACGCAAGGCCTTGAACGTCGAGGGCACGGTCAACCCGATCCGCACGGTCCGGTCGGCAGGCTATTCGCTCGACCTGGGCGGCTGACCGCCGGGGCGACTACCGGTCGGGGCTGGTCTCGCCCGGGTTCGCGGTCGCCGGCGCCTGCCGGACGTCGCCTGTCCCGTACGGAACGACATATGAAATCGGCGCGGAACAGCCGCGGACGGTTCGCTCGATCAACAGATAACGGCGCACCTCGTCGTCAGGCGTGAACATCAGATTGCTGGACAGACCACGGGGTCGGTCGACGGGCCGTTCGATGTGTTGGAAGCCGCCCGGGACACAGGCGGTCACCCCCACGCGCAAACGGACCTCGGGGGCGGGCGGCGCGACGGCCGTCGGCGGCACCAGCGGATCCGAAAACAGCACCATCAGGACCTGAAGCATGACAATGTCTCCGTGCATGGACAGCCTACTGCAGGTCGCAGGCCCCGTCACCTTCCGGACGGAGCGCGTCCGCTGACGGCACCGGCCGAAAGGGTTTCTCCTTTCCTCCGAATGCGAACCGGTTAGGTTCGGCTGTCCCGCCAAGGAGTCCGTCCCATGCGCCGTCGCACCTTCCTTTCGACCCTTCCCGCCGGAGCCTTGCTGGCCGGGGCGACCGCAGCGAGTGCCGGCAGCGCACCCGCCCCG
>JAIESL010000067.1 GCA_019746095.1 Caulobacteraceae bacterium | reverse complement strand
ATGACGGCCGACTGACGGCGCACATGATCGTGCCGGACGTGCGCGTCGGCGATGTCGTCGACACGGCCTTTTCGATCGTCGGCAGCAATCCGGTGCTGAAGGACTCCCTCAGTATCTCGCCACGGCTGCAGTGGAGTTCCCCGGTCATCGAGACCCGGGTGGAGATCCGCATTCCGGAGGCCCGGGCGATCACCCTGAAGCCGTTCGGGCGGCTGCCCAAGGTTCAGGATGTGACGGCGGACGGGGTGCGCAGCCTGCGCTGGGTCGCCCGCGACGCCGCGACCTGGCGGCCTGAGCCGGACGCCCCGCCCTGGCACGTGAGCTATGCCTCGGTTCATGTCGCTGACCGGGTCGGCTGGGATACGGTCGCGGCCCTGTTCGCGGGCTTCTACACGCCGCCGGAAGGCCTGCCGGAGACGCTGGAGACGACGACAGCGGGGATCATGGCGGCGGAGCCCAAGGCGGCCGGCCGGGCGGCGGCGGGGCTGAGGCTGGTACAGGGGGCGCTGCGCTATCACTCCGTCGGGGTCGGCGACGGGGGCTTCCGGCCGCGGCCGGTCGAGACCATCTGGGAGACCCGCTACGGCGACTGCAAGGACGCCTCGCGGCTGCTGGTAGCCGTGCTGCGGCGGATGGGGGTCGAGGCGGTGCCGGCGCTGGTCAATACCCGGACCGGCCCGGACCTGGAGCATGTGCCGCCGAATGCCACCGCCTTCGATCACTGTATCGTCCGGGTGACCATCGACGGCGAGGCCTGGTGGATCGATCCGACCCAGTCGAGTCAGGCCGGTGACCTGATGCATCTGACCCGGCCCCGGCACGGCTGGGCCCTGCCGCTGGTCAGCGGGGCGACGCTTGAGCGGATGCGCGAGGCCCCGATCCCGACGGTCTGCGCGACGCGCGAGACCTGGACCTTCGACAAACAGGCGAGCCTGCCCGCGCGGCTGGAGATGCGGACCGTCTATCGCGACTGGCGGGCCGACGACATGCGCCGCTGGCTGGCCAATGACGGTCGCAAGAATGTCAGCCGTCGGTTCCGGGAATCGCTGGAGGCGGAGTACGGCCAGCTGGTCGAGGCGGCCCCCCTGCAGGTCAGTGACGGCGCCGCGGACAACCGGCTGGAGATCGTCGAACTGTATGATGTCGACCGGCCGTTCAAGGCGATCGATCCGGAGCGGATGCGCTTCGTGTCGCGCGACGACGTGATCGGGCCGAACCTGCGCGATCTCGAAACGGCCCGGCGCACCGAGCCGATCGACGTCGGCGCGCCGCGGCGGGTGGTGACCGAGCGGGTCTTCAACCTGCCGACGCCGATCCACATCCAGCCCTGGAACGTCGAGCGGAGGGGGCCGGCGACCCACCTGCGCAGCGCCCTGGCCTGGCGGACGCCGCGCCAGGCCGTGCATACGCTGGACCTGACCGTGACCCGCCGGATCGTTTCGGCCGCGGCCGCGCATGACCATTTCGCGGCGGTGCGGGACGCGCGCAGTTTCAACGGTGTCAGCTTCGGCGTCGCCGTTCGCAAGGGCCGGATCGTGCCCCTGGAGCGGGCCGGGGGGCATAACGACAACTGGATCGGCTGGTCCATCCTGGCGCTGATCGCGGCCTTCCTGATCGCCGGTTGGGTGATGCAGGGCGGTTAACATCGCGCCCGACAGGGGCATCCGCTTGCACGCAGGCAGGAACGGGCCGCAACGTTCGCATCACGGACGTAAAGGACTCGGTAACCATGCGACGCGCGCTTCGGATCGGCCTGTTCATCGGTACCTTCATCGGCATGTCGGCCTGTGCCGTCCTGCCCGCCGACGGCGCGCGCGGGGCCCATGGCGGTGTCGAGGTCGGCCGTACCGGTTGATCTGAAGGACCCGACGCGATCGACGCAGAAGGAATCCGTGGCGGAGCGGGCGGATTCCCCCTATCATCTCGCCCGCGGACGCCGACAGTCGCGCCGCGCCGGTTTCGACCCCCCTAGATGTTAGCCTTCGCCATCGCCGTCGTTCTGGCCCTTGTGGTGCTCAACGGCCTGTTTGCCATGACCGAGTTGGCGGTCGTTTCGTCCCGCAAATCCAAACTGCAGAGCCGCGCCGAGCGGGGCGACCGGGGAGCCCGGGCCGCCCTGAAGCTGGCCGAGGACCCGACCCATTTCCTGTCGGCGGTGCAGGTCGGCATTACCCTGATCGGCATTGCCGCCGGTGCCTATGGCCAGGCCTCGATCGCCGGTGAACTGAACCGCATCCTGTCCGAGGCCTTTCCGGCCCTGGGCCACTGGGCGCAGGTGATCTCGACCACCCTGGTCATCATCTTCATCACCTATGTCTCGGTGATCGTCGGCGAACTGGTGCCCAAGCGACTGGCGCTGATCTTCCCGGAAGCGATCGCCTCCCGGATGGCGGCCCCGATCTCGACCGTGGCCATCGTGCTGAAGCCGTTCGTGGTGATCCTGACCGCCTCGACCTCGGCCATCCTCAAGGTCATGAACGTCAAGGACCGCGACGGCTCGGACGTGACCCAGGAAGAGGTCGAGACGATGATCGCCGAGGGCACGGCCTCCGGCCTGATCGAGCCCGAAGAGCAGACCATGATCGAGGAGATCCTGCGTCTGGGCGACCGCCCGATTCGCGTGGCCATGACCCCGCGGCATGAGGTGTTCTGGATCGCACTGGACGATTCCGACGAGATCCTGCGCACCGAGGTCCGCACCTGCCCCTATTCCCGCATCGTGGTGGCGCGCGAGAACGACGTCGATAACCCGCTGGGCGTGGTCCACAAGAAGGACCTGCTGGACAGTCTGCTGGACAATGGCGAGTTCAATGTCGAGAAGCACATCCAGACCCCGGCCTTCATCCCGCAGTCGACCTCGGTGCTGAAGGCGCTGGAGATCATGAAGGCCTCCAAGGTCCATATGGCCTTCCTGGTCGATGAGTTCGGGGCGTTCGAGGGCGTGGTCACCGCCACCGACCTGCTGGAGATGATCGCCGGCGATTTCGACGAGGGCCACGACGACGCCGAGGTCAATGTGCGCCAGCGCGAGGACGGCAGCTGGCTGGTCGACGGCCAGACGGACATTGACGAACTGGCCGACACCCTCGGCGAGGATTTCGGTGAGGCGGACGGTTTTCACACCATCGCCGGCCTGGTTCTGCACCAGCTGTCGCGGGTGCCGCACGAGGGCGAAGTCCTGCAACTGGGCCGGTTCGAGGTCGAGGTCATCGACATGGACGACCGCCGCATCGACAAGCTTCTGTTCAAACAGGTGATCAAGGCTGAGGACGAGGCGCGGGCCGTGGCCGGACAGTACGAGGATTAGGCAGGCCCTCTCCACCGCGCTTTGCGCGGTCGGCCCCCGGCGGAAACGAAGTTCGGGGGAGGATACGCTTGAAAACCCCCTCGCGGTCGGGCATACGCCGCGGTCTGGCGAAGCCGAGCGCGCCTGGGGGGCGACCCTCCGGCGCGTTATAGTTTTGTCCGGAACCTAGGAGTGTAGCTCAGCTGGTAGAGCATCGGTCTCCAAAACCGAGGGTCGTGGGTTCGAGTCCCTCCACTCCTGCCACTTTTCACTGGCGGCGCGGATCCCCATCTGCTCCGCCAGGACGTTGAAACGAGACCAGAAGACCATGGCCAAGGCCAAGAGCCCCTCGGGGCGCCGCACCCAGCCCGTACAGCCGGCGATCGTCGGGAACGCCGTGGCGGCCGAGACGGCTGCGCCCAAGAAGCGCACCACGATTCCGCAGTTCATCAGCCAGGTCCGCGCCGAGGGGCGCAAGATCGTGTGGCCGAGCCGCAAGGAAACCTGGATCACCTCGGTGATGGTTCTGATCATGGTCGTGATCGCCGCCGTCTTCTTCTTCGTGGTCGACGCAGGCCTGTCCGTGGCCTCGCGCTTCATCCTCGCGATCGGCCAGTAGGAAACCGCTCATGACCGACGCCGCCCCCAAAGCCGCCGCCAATCCGCGCCACAAGTGGTACATCGTCCACGCCTATTCGAATTTCGAGAAGAAGGTCGCCCAGCACCTGACCGATCAGGCGCGCCAGCAGGGCCTCGAGGACTGTTTCTCTGAAATCCTGGTGCCGACCGAGGACGTGGTCGAGATCCGCCGCGGCCGGAAGGTCAACTCCGAGCGCAAATTCTTCCCCGGTTATGTGCTGGTGAAGATGGAGATGACCGACGACGCCTATCACCTGGTCAAGAACACGCCGAAGGTCACGGGCTTCCTCGGTGCCGCGGGCGGCACCAAGCCGCTGCCGGTCTCCGAGCGCGAGGTCCAGAACATCATCGGCCAGGTGGAGGAGGGCGTCGAACGTCCGAAGCCCACCATCCGCTTCGACATCGGCGAGACCGTCAAGGTCATCGACGGCCCCTTCGCCAGCTTCGAGGGTCAGGTCGAGAGCGTCGACGAGGACAACGCCCGCCTGCGCGTGGCCGTGTCCATCTTCGGCCGTCCGACCCCGGTCGACCTGGAATACAATCAGGTCGAGAAGAACGCGGGCTGATCCGCCCTTTCTCTCCCTCCCCCGCCGGGGGAGGGTCCCCGTCGCCCTGCGACGAGTGGGTTGGGACGCTTCGGCAAGGCCGCCGCCTGTGCCTGTGTCGCCGAGCCCCTTTCACCCGACCTCGCCTGCGGCTCGGCCACCCTCCCTCGGCAAGGGAGGGAGAACGCGTTGCTTCGTTCCGCCGGTTCTGCTACACGCGCGTCTCGCTCTGAGGGGCGGTGCGGGTTCGCCCGCATAAATCCGTGGGAGGCAGCCATGCCACGACCACGGCTCACCGGGTCTGATTGAGTTCAGGCCCATTGTAAGGAGAGACCAATGGCCAAGAAGATTCTGGGCTATATCAAACTGCAGGTGCCGGCCGGCAACGCCACGCCTTCACCCCCGATCGGGCCCGCCCTCGGTCAGCGCGGCGTCAACATCATGGGCTTCGTCAAGGAGTTCAACGCCCGCACCGAGAAGGAAGTCAAAGGCACGCCCCTGCCGACCGTGATCACGGTCTACCAGGACAAGAGCTTCACCTTCGTCACCAAGACCCCGCCCGCGACCCACTACATCAAGCAGGCCGCCGGGATCACCTCGGGCTCGAAGATGACGGGCCGCGAAGTGGCCGGCAAGATCACGCGCGCCCAGCTGCGTGAGATCGCCGAGAAGAAGATGAAGGATCTGAACGCGAACGACGTGGACGCCGCGACCAAGATCATCGAAGGCTCGGCTCGCGCCATGGGCCTCAACGTCGTGGAGGGCTAAGCACATGGCCAAGCAAACCAAGCGCACCAAGGCCCGCACCGGCGACACCCTCGCCCTGATGCCGTTCTCGGCCGCCATCGCCGCGGTCAAGAGCAATGCCACCGCCAAATTCGACGAGTCGATCGAGATCGCCGTCAACCTGGGCGTCGATCCGCGTCACGCTGACCAGCAGGTCCGCGGCGTGGTGAACCTGCCGTCGGGCACGGGCCGTGACGTTCGCGTCGCCGTCTTCGCCAAGGACGCCAAGGCTGCTGAAGCCGTGGCTGCCGGCGCCGATGTCGTGGGTGCCGAGGATCTGTACGAGAAGATCAACGGCGGCTTCATGGACTTCGACCGCGTCATCGCGTCCCCGGACATGATGGCCCTGGTCGGTCGTCTGGGTAAGGTGCTGGGCCCGCGCGGCCTGATGCCGAACCCCAAGGTCGGCACCGTGACCCCGAACGTCGCCCAGGCCGTCAAGGACGCCAAGGGCGGTGCGGTCGAGTTCCGCGTCGAGAAGGCCGGTATCGCCCACGGCGGCATCGGCAAGGCCTCCTTCACCCAGGAAGCCCTCGAAGCCAACGTGAAGGCCTATGTGGATGCCCTGCAGAAGGCCCGTCCGGCCGGCGCCAAGGGTACCTATGTCAAGCGCATCACCCTGTCCTCGACCATGGGACCGGGCTTCAAGATCGACCCGGCGTCGCTGAACGCCTGATCGTTCAACGTCCGTTGAAGTCAAAGGAAACGGCGGGGAGCAATCCCCGCCGTTTCTGTTTGGTCAGTAGCCGACGGTGAAGCGGCCGCGGCTGTGTTGTGGCTGCTCGATCTCATCGACCATGGCGATGGCGTAGTCGGGGAAGGAGATGGCGCTGTGGCCGTCTGCGCCGACCAGCAGGGCGTCGCGGCCCAGGCGGAACTGGCCGGTCCGGGTGCTGCCTTCGAAGACGGCGGAGGGCGACAGGAAGGTCCAGTCCAGCCCGGCTTCGGCCCGCAGGTGGTCGAGGAACCGGACGCCGGCGGTCGCCTCGGCCTTGTAGATCTCGGGGAAGCCCGGAGTGTCGATGACCTTCAGGCCCGGCGCAGCGTCCAGACTGCCCGCGCCGCCGACCACCAGATAGCGCGGCACGCCGGCCGATTTGACCGCGCCGATCAGTGTTGCGGGGTCGGTATCGAGGAACATGATGGCGCTGACCACGGCATCCGCCCCGTTCAGGAGCGGAGCGAGGGTGGCCGGGGCGCTGACATCGCCGCCGGCCGGGGTGATGCCATCGCCGACCGGGATGCGGGCGGGGTTGCGGGCGACGCCCGTTACCTGATGGCCGCGACGGGCCAGCTCCTTGACGATCTCCGAGCCGGCGCGGCCGCTGGCGCCGAGGACTGTGATTTTCATGGTGGGGTCTCCAACAGGTTTCGAAAGGAGACCAGGTGTGATATTGAAAGTTGGCATGCAAGAAGGCACCGAAACCTCATCTGGTCACCCGGAGGAAACCGCATTCGGGTTCTGGCGTGGCGACGTCTATGCCGCGAACTGCCCGACGCGCCTGCTGCTCGACCGGATCGCTGACAAATGGACAGTGCTGCTGCTGACCACGCTGGCGGCCGGGCCCATGCGGTTCAATGCCTTGAAGCGCCGGATTGATGGGGTTTCCCAGAAGATGCTCAGCCAGACGCTTCGCCAGATCGAACGGGATGGCCTGGTGACGCGGACGGTCGAGGCGACTGTGCCTGTGTCCGTCACCTATGCCATCACGCCGCTCGGATTGACCCTGGTCGAGGCCTTGAAGCCCATGATCAACTGGGCCGAGACGCAGATGGCCGAGGTGGCGCTGGCCCAGGCGGCCTATGACGCGGGCCGTGCCTGAGCCCTGAGCCTCGATCGACCTCACAGACTGAAGACTGCGGCGGCGGAGAGCGATCTCCGCCGCCGTTTTCGTTTGCATGGAATCCTCCGATGACGGACGGTTCAGGCCCTTGCTGCGCGACAGGCGGATGTCCCCCGGCCGATGACGAATTCGACGATCCGCACCCAGCCGGCCGAGCGACGCCAGGTCGCGGCCCTGCCGTGGCGGCGGGGCGCGGACGGGCTCGAGATCCTGCTGGTCACCTCGCGCGAGACCCGGCGCTGGGTCACGCCCAAGGGCGGGCGGATGGTCGGGCTGACCGATGCCGCGGCGGCGGCCCAGGAGGCGCTGGAGGAGGCGGGGGTCGAGGGGGTGGTCGGCGACGCGCCGCTGGGGACGTTCCGCTATCTGAAGGTGCTGAAGCGCCGCGCCCCGCGCTGGTGCGTGGTGTCGGTCTATGCGCTGGAGGTGCGGGTCGAACACCCGACCTGGCATGAACAGGCGGAGCGCGAGCGGGCCTGGATGTCGACCGAACAGGCGGCGGCCTGTGTCAGCGAGCCGGACCTCGCCCGGATCATTCGCGCCTATCAACCATGATCAGGGGTTGTTCCGGACGCCTTGCCGCGTGATCATGGCGGCAACGGGGGAGTGAACATGCGTCTGATGATTGTCTGTCTGGTCGCGGGCCTTGCCTTTGCGGCCCTGCCGGCCGCGCCTGTCGCGGCCCAGTCGAGCGAACAGAACGCTGCGGTGCCGTCGCCCGTCCGGACCGAACTGGCGCGCCGGTACCTGAACCTGCTGATGACCGACCAGTTCGAGGGCGTGGTCCGGCAGATGCTCGGGTCCGAGTTCGAGAACGACAGCGAGATGCAGGCGCTGCCGGAGGAAGACCGGCGCATGATCCTGAGCGTGACCGCCGAGCTGACGGCGGACATGGTGCCGCAGATGATCGCGGAGATGGTCCCGGTCTATGCCGCGACCTTCACCGAGGAAGAACTGACCGCCCTGGTCGCCTTCTACGACACCCCCCTGGGGCGGTCGATCGCCGACAAGTCGATCGAGGTCATGCCGGAGGCCGATCGCGCGGTGATGAGCGTGGTGCCGCGGATGCTCGAGAAACTGGCCACCCGGATGTGCCAGCACTACGGCTGTTCCCCCGAGGAGCAGCGGCAGATGCTGGAAGGCATGCGCGAAGGGGCAGGGATCGCGCCGGCGAGCGTTGAACGCAGCAAATAGTCGCGGGTTGAGGGCCGTCCGGCGGAGAAGGGGCGCGGGCCGTTGCGTCCGGGCGCAGGCATCCCCACAACGGGGGCTATGAACGCACCCTTCAAGACCCCCGCCGATCCGCTGGACGCCCCCGTCTGGGACCTGTCCGACCTCTATGCCTCACGCGAGGACGCCCGGATCGAGGCCGACCTCGAACACACCCGTGGCATGGTCGATGAACTGAACGGCCTGCAGGGCCGGCTGGTCGCGGCGCGGGCCGAGCCGGCGATGCTCGGCGCACGGCTGGACCGGGCTGTGACCCTGTATGAACAGGCATCCGACCGGCTCGGGGCGCTCGGGGCCTATGCCTTCCTGGCTGCCTCGACGGACCGCAACGATGCCGCGGCCCAGGGCTTTGAGGCGACGGTCCGGGAGAAGCTGACGGCCATTGCCACGCCGACGGTCTGGGTGACGCTGGAGGTCAATCAGCTGGAGGAGGCCGAGATCGAGGCGGCCCTGGTCGCCCATCCGGCGGCGGCGCGCTGGCGGCCCTGGCTGCGGCGGGTGCGGGCGATGAAGCCGCATGAGCTGTCCAATGAGCTGGAGACCTTCCTGGCCGAGCGCGGCCCGATCAGCGCCCAGTGGCCGCGCCTGTTCGACGAGACGCTGGCCGCGATGCGGGTCAAGGCCGGCAAGGACGACCTGACCCTGTCCGAGGCGCTGAACCAGCTGTCGGATCCCAAGGCGGCGCGGCGCAAGGCGGCGGCCGAGGGGCTGAACGAGGCGCTGGCGGCGCGGACCCAGACCATGGCGCTGGTGCTGAACACGGTCGCCGCCGACAAGGCGCTGGAAGACAAATGGCGGGGTTTCAAACGCCCGGCGGATGCGCGGCACCTGTCCAATGAGGTGGACGGCGAGTCGGTGGATGCGATGGCCGAGGCCGTGGCCGCCGCCTATCCGCAGCTGTCGCACCGCTATTACGCCCTCAAGGCCCGGGCCATGGGCAAGACGAAGCTGGACCAGTGGGACCGCAATGCCCCGATCGAGACCAGCGCCCCGCGCGGCTATGACTGGGCGGCCGGGAAACAGCTGGTGCTGGAGAGTTTCGCCGATCTGGGGCCGGAGTTCGCGGACCGGGCCGGCGGCTTCTTCGACAAGCCCTGGATCGACGGCAAGGCGCGGCCGGGGAAACAGTCGGGGGCCTATGCCCATCCGGTGACCTCGGACCGGCACCCCTATGTGTTCCTGAACTGGATGGGGGAGCGGCGCGATGTCCTGACCCTGGCGCATGAGCTGGGCCATGGGGTGCATCAGACGCTGGCGGCGGGGCAGGGGAGTCTGCTGGCCGATACGCCCCTGACCCTGGCCGAAACGGCCTCGATCTTCGCCGAGGGCCTGACCTTCGACCGGCTGTTGAAGACGGCCCCGAAGGCGGAGCAGCGCGGCCTGCTGGCCGGGCGGATCGAGGACGGGCTGAACACCGTGGTGCGCCAGATCGCCTTCCATCGCTTCGAGACCCGCTTCCATGACGAGCGGGCGAAGGGGGAGCTGGCGGTCGAACGGATCGGCGAGCTGTTCCTCGAAGAGATGACGGCCTCGCTGGGCCCGGCGATCACGCTCAACCCCGGCTATGCCAACTGGTGGAGCTATGTCAGCCATTTCGTCCACTCGCCCTTCTATGTGTACGCCTATGCCTTCGGTGACCTGCTGGTGGCGGCCCTGATGGAGACGCGGGCGAAGGACCCGGCGGGGTTCACGCCGCTGTACCGCGAGCTGCTCGCGGGCGGCGGGTCGAAGGGATACGTCGAGGCGCTGGCGCCGTTCGGGCTGAACCCGCGCGACCCGGCCTTCTGGACCATCGGCACCAAGCGGCTGGAAGGGCTGATCGACCAGTTTGAGGCGGTGGTCTGAAGCCGGGCGTTGACGGGCCGCCCGCCAGGCGCGAGCGTCCCTTCATGCGCATCCTGATCCTCGCGGCGGCTCTGACCGCCCTCCCGCTTTCCGCCTACGCCCAGACCCCTGCGCCGGCACCATCGCCGGCCGTCCGTGCCATGGCCGCCGGCTACAAGGCGCTAACGGTCTGCAGCGCCCTGAAGACGGCCGAGGCGGCAGGCGGTGCCCGGACGCTGGCGAGTGTCGAGGCCAATGAACTGGTCGGGGTCTATCCGGAACTGGACGGACTGGTGCGCGAGATGCCGGTCGACGTCGCTCAGGAACAGGTGTCCGTGGCCTGGGATGAGACCATGCCGCCCCGGGTGGCGGCTTTCTGGCCGGGTCGAGGCTGTGTCATCATGCCGGTCGGCTGGGCGGGTGAGAGCCCCGGAATGTTCCCGCCCGGGGTGCGGGTGAACCTACCCTTCGCCGCCGCCGCTCCCGTCGGCAATGCCGCCCTGCTGAACGAAGCCGTCGAGGGCGCGTTCGAGGGCCGTTATGGCGAGGGCTCGAACACCACCGCCGTGCTGGTGATGCAGGCCGACCGGATTGTCGCGGAGGACTATGCCGAGGGCTTCGGGATCGACACGCCGCAGCGCACCTGGTCGGTGGGCAAGTCGCTGGCCGGGACGATCATCGGCGCGGCGGTCCATCGCGGCGAGGCAGATGTGAACGCGCCCGCGGCCATCGCCGACTGGAGCGGTCCCGGTGATCCGCGCGCGGCGATCACGCTCGACCAGCTGATGCGGATGGCCTCGGGCCTGACCAGCGATACGGCGGGAAACCGCACCGATGCCCTGTATTTCGGGGGTGTGGGGATCGATGAGCAGGCCCCGACCTGGCCGCTGATCGCCGCGCCGGGGACACGTTACCGCTATGCCAACAATGACACCCTGCTGGCGGTGATGGCGATCGCGCCGACCTTCGCCGACCATCCGCCCGCCGAGCTGTTCCGGCGGCTGGGCATGTATGACACCTGGGCCGAGACCGACTGGCGCGGCAACTACATGCTGTCCAGCCAGGTCTGGACCACGGCGCGCGATCTGGCCCGGTTCGGGCGGCTGTATCTGCACGATGGTGTGGTCGACGGTGAGCGGATCCTGCCCGAAGGCTGGCGGGACTATGTCTCGCGGCCGTCAGGCCCGCAGCCGACGGGTGAGCAGGGCTATGGGGCGACCTTCTGGCTGTTCGACAAGTCGGAGGGCATTCCGGCTGACGCCATCTCGGCCAACGGCAATCGCGGCCAGTATGTGATGATCGTGCCGAGCCGGAATATCGTCATCGTGCGCCGGGGCGAGGACCCGGCCGGTAAGCGGTTCGACCACATCGCCTTCACCCGCGACATCCTCGCCGCGCTCGACTGACCGCGATTTGAACCCGGTGTCTTGAGCGCGGCGCAAGGCTCGCTATAAGGACGCCACCTGCCGTTCCAGATTCCCGGACCCGATCATGGCCGACCCGCACCACGCTTCCGACTCCTACGTCCGCGGCTCGCAGGAAATCAGCGAGCAGGAATCGACCTTCGACGCCTTCATGGGCATGACCAAATGGGGCTCGCTGGCGATCGCCGTCCTGCTGGTCTTCCTGACCCTGTGGTTCCAGCCGGGCGGGAGCCTGATGACCGCCTTCATCGCCTCGGTGGTGCTGTCGGTGGCCGGCTTCTTCATGCTGAAGTCCCCCAAGAAGCACTGATTTTGTGGCGCTGACGCGCGCCCCGGGTCCGATCTTCGATCGGCCCGAGGGCAGGCTCTTCGGTCGTGCGCTGCTTGAGCGCGGCGTGAAGCGCCCAGGCCGTGTCGGGTCGAGAAGGCGGTGCCTTCTGACCAAGGGCCGCCAACAGGCCTCTTTGACGCGGCCTCCCGGATAAGCCTAACGTCGTCCGTCGAGAGATGACGGAGGGATTCGCTTGGCTGTCGCCATCGCTGTGACCCGCGAACGCCGAGACGGCGAGACGCGCTGCGCCGTAACCCCGGAAACGGTGAAGAAATTCGTGTCCATGGGCGCGACCGTGACGGTCGAGTCCGGGACCGGGACGGGCTCGTCCATTCCCGACGCCGACTATGTCGCCGCCGGTGCGACCGTGGCCAAGGACACCAAGGCGGTTCTGTCGGGTGCCGACATCGTGCTGAAGGTGCGCGGGCCGACGGCGCAGGAAACCAGCGCCCTGAAGCCCGGTGCGATCGTGGTCGCCCTGCTGGATGCGTATCGCGACAAGGAGACGGTGACGGCCCTGGCTGGGGCCAATGCCACCGCCTTCGCCATGGAATTCGTACCGCGGATCTCGCGGGCCCAGGTGATGGACGCCCTGTCGTCCCAGGCCAACCTGGCCGGCTATCGCGCCGTGATCGAGGCGGCATACGCCTACGGCAAGGGCTTCCCGATGATGATGACGGCGGCGGGCACGGTTGCGCCGGCCAAGGTCTTCATCATGGGCGTGGGCGTGGCGGGGCTGCAGGCCATCGCCACGGCGCGGCGACTGGGAGCGGTGGTCACGGCCACCGACGTGCGGCCCGCGACCAAGGAACAGGTGGAATCGCTGGGCGCCAAATTCCTCGCCGTAGAGGACGAGGAGTTCAAAAACGCCCAGACGGCCGGCGGCTATGCCAAGCCGATGAGCGCCGAATACCAGGCCAAACAGGCGGCCCTGACCGGCGAGCATATCAAGAAGCAGGACATCGTCATCACCACCGCCCTGATCCCCGGCCGCGCCGCGCCGGTGCTGGTCAGCGCGGCCCAGGTGGCGACGATGAAGCCGGGCTCGGTGCTGATCGACCTGGCGGTCGAGGCGGGCGGAAACGTCGAGGGGGCCAAGGCCGGTGAGGTGGTGACCACGGCCAACGGAGTCCAGATCGTCGGCCATACCAATCTGCCGGGTCGGATCGCGGCGGACGCCTCGTCGCTCTACGCCAAGAACCTGGTCGCGTTTGTCGGCCTGATGATCAAGGACGGGGCCCTGGCGCTGGACCTGGAGGACGAGATCCTCAAGGCGGCGGCGGTCACGCACGGCGGGGCCGTGGTGCATGAGGGGGTTAAGGGATGAGGTTTCTGACCGGCTTTGCCTTCGCAACGGTCGTTCTCGGCTTCCTGCTGGTCGTCGCCTGGTGTGCGGCGGCCGCCGTGGCGGCTCTGGGCGGACCGGACATCAACCTGCCGGGGCAGCTGGTCCGAAGCGGCGCGACCATGCTGGTGATTGGCGGGGCCATCTACACCCTGATCAAGTCGCAGGAGAGGTCGAAGGCCGCAGACCCCAACAAGCACGAGAGCGTCTGACCATGGAACACGTCGATCCCACCATCTTCCGCCTGGCCATCTTCGTGCTGGCGATCTTCGTCGGCTACTATGTCGTCTGGTCGGTGACGCCGGCCCTGCACACGCCCCTGATGGCGGTGACCAACGCCATCTCCTCGGTGATCGTGGTCGGCGGTCTGATCGCGGCGGCGGCCTTCAGCGGGGACGCGGGGCCGAACGGCTGGATCGCCAAGGGGGCGGGCGTGGCGGCCGTGACCCTGGCCAGCGTCAACATCTTCGGCGGCTTCATGGTGACCCGGCGCATGCTGGCCATGTACCGCAAGAAGGAAAAGCCCAGGGCGGAGGCCGGCAAGGCGTGACTGTCGACGCACTTCAGCTCGCGGTCGGCGCGTCCTGGGTCGCTACGGCGATCGGGGCGGGGCTGTGGCTGTGGAGCTGGCTCCGCGAGAAGGACGCCATCCGCAAGCTGCGGTTTCTGGACTGCGGGGTGGTGCTGCTGTTCGCCTCCGTCCTGCTGCGCATCGTGACCCAGACCCGGGTGATGAGCGTGTGGGACTGGGCGATGATCCTGGTCGGACCGTTGTTCATCGCCGCTGCCCTGTGGCGGCTGGCGCGCACGGCCCAGACGCCGCCCGGACGATGAGATTGAGGGAAGACTGACCGCATGAACGCATCCTTCGCGGCCCTGGCCTATCTGGTCTCGGGCGTCCTGTTCATCCTCAGCCTGCGCGGGCTGTCGAGCCCGGAGACGAGCCGGCAGGGCAATACTTTCGGCATGGTCGGCATGGGGCTGGCGGTGGCGGTGACGCTGGCGACCCTGTGGTCGACGGGCACGCTGGACACCCTGACGCTGGGCCTGATCGCGGGCGGGGTGATCGTCGGCGGCGGGGCCGGGGCCCTGATCGCGGGCCGGGTGCAGATGACCCAGATGCCGCAGCTGGTCGCGGCCTTCCACAGCCTCGTCGGCATGGCGGCCTGTCTGGTGGCCATCGGGGCCGTCTATGCGCCGGAGAGCTTCGGCATCGCCACGGCGGACGGCGGCATCAAGACCCTGTCGATCATCGAACTGGCCCTGGGCCTGGCCATCGGTGCGATCACCTTCACCGGCTCGGTCATCGCATTCGCCAAGCTGAACGGAAACATGAGCGGCGCGCCGATCATCCTGCCGGCCCGGCACCTGATCAACATCGCCCTGGCCTGTGGTCTGGTCTTCCTGATCGGGATCATGATCGGCACGGGCGGGACGGCGATCTGGGCCTTCTGGGGCATTTTCGTGATCGCCCTGATCCTCGGCGCGACCCTGATCATCCCCATCGGCGGGGCCGACATGCCGGTGGTGGTGTCGATGCTCAACTCCTATTCGGGCTGGGCCGCGGCGGCGCTGGGCTTCACCCTCGAGAACATCGCCCTGATCATCACCGGGGCGCTGGTGGGCAGCTCGGGGGCGATCCTGAGCTACATCATGTGCAAGGGAATGAACCGCAGCTTCTTCAGCGTCATCCTGGGCGGGTTCGGTGGCGACAGCGGCCCGGCGGGCGAGGCCGGCCATGTCGAGACCCGGCCGGTCAAACAGGGCAGCGCCGAGGACGCCGCCTTCATCATGAAGAACGCCTCCAAGGTCATCATCGTGCCCGGCTACGGCATGGCCGTGGCCCAGGCCCAGCATGCCCTGCGCGAAATGGCCGACAAGCTGAAGGAGGAGGGGGTCGAGGTGAAATACGCCATCCACCCCGTCGCCGGCCGCATGCCCGGCCACATGAACGTCCTGCTGGCCGAGGCCAATGTGCCCTATGACGAGGTGTTCGAGCTGGAGGACATCAACAGTGAGTTCAGCTCCTGCGACGTGGCCTTCGTCATCGGCGCCAATGACGTCACCAACCCGGCCGCCAAGACCGATCCGAAATCGCCGATCTTCGGCATGCCGATCCTCGATGTGGAGAACGCCGGCACGGTGCTGTTCATCAAGCGCGGCATGGCGGCGGGCTATGCCGGGGTGGAGAACGAGCTGTTCTTCAAGGACAATACGATGATGCTGTTCGCCGATGCGAAGAAGATGGTCGAGGGGATTGTGAAGGCGCTTTGAGCCGCTACCTCGGGCATAGGCCATTCAACTGGCCGGCGGCGGTTCTGGTGTTTGGGTGGATCGGACTGGCCGCCCCCCTGCAGATGCTCGGCGGAGATCGCCTTGTCTCGGCTTTTCGGCACGGGCTTCCATCCGAGCCGCTCGCGTGGTGGCCGGAGATGTCGTTTGTCGGCTTCGTCCTGATTTTCACCCCGATGATGCTGGGAGGGTTGGCCTGTTTGCTGCCTCGCTGGTCAAGCTCCGTCTGGACCGGGGGCGCTCTGGTCGCCTTCGGAGTTGTCGCCTTCGTCGCTGGAGTTCTGTGGGATGCGAGCAGTGGCGTTGCACTCTATCCGGATAGGCTCATGTTCCGGGATGCCGGATTTGGGAAGCCGCTTGAGACCCGGAGGTTCATGGACATCCGCCGGACAGAGAGTTCATGCCTGAGGACCAGAAAGCCGAGAGGCTTCCTCACGCTGAACTTCGGCGACGGCAGTCGGGTTGAAATATGGGATCGCGGTGGTGGCTGGATGGACCGCGAGTTGGAAGCACGCTTTCCCATCGTAGAGCGTGTTTTTGCCGCCGCTGGACAAGCGGGCGCTGTACGGGCCCCACAGCGCCGTCGTGACGGTCGTATGGCGTTTGATAGCGGTTGCCCAGCGCGCCTCGCTGACCGCCTGGGTGTGCCCGTAGAAAGAGTGTCTGCGCTACTATCGGTCGATCAGACCGAATTGAGGCCCGGTGAATATGTCGTGAGTCCCGAAGGCAGGTAGCGGATGGTGGCGGCGGCGAGCGTTCGGAAATTCTAGGCCGCCGCGGTCACCGGCCGCAGCGCGCCGGTCGCCTCCATCGTCATCCGGGCGTTGATGGCGTCGATGTCGCAGCCGTTGGGCCAGGTCGGGACGCCCATTTCGATGAACACCCGCGCGAAGAAGGCCGGGTCGCGGAGGGGTTCAGTCATCGGACCCAGATTCACGAACTCGCTGAGGTCGATCACGCCCATGGTGTCGTCATCGAAAACGATTTCCAGCCTGTAGCCTTCGAGCGCCTTCACGCGCCGCGCGCGCACCAGTTTGATCTCACTCATCCTCAAGCCCTTCGATCTTGAAGGTCGGCTGTCCGTTCGCCGCCAAATCCCAGTTTCGCATCAGTTCGGCCCGGTTCTTCACAATCCATTCTACCACATATCGGGCTTGCCGACGCGGGAGGGCTCCAGCGATGATCCGTCCCGTCCGGATGTCGAACAGCGCCTCGGTTCCACCGTGCGCCGCATGCAGGTGGGGCGGGGCATGATCGAAGAAGTTGATGCGGATGACGATGCCGAAGAAGATCGAGATGATCGGCATGGGTCGCGCTCCCGCTTTTCGGCCTCAACGCAGAACATAACACGGCAAAGTTGTTTTGTCGGCCTTCAGAGTGAAGGCCTGGGTTGCCCGCTGCGTCACCCTGTCCGGCCTTTGCGACATTGCGTCCGGCCTTTTGTCCGCGCCGGGGCGTTAGGGTGGGGATGTACCGGTCGATTGCGATCCGGTGCCTGAAAGTTCACCGCCATGGTCAACACCATCCTCGCCCCCGACGACCGCGCCCTCGAAGAAGAGAAGGAGGCCCGGCCGGGCGTTCATTACGCGCCCAGGGGCTTTTCCGACCACTTCGCCCTGGGGTTCACCAGGCTGCTGCGGGTCTGTGCCGATACCTTCTTCGCCAAGAAATACGGCCACCGGGCCATAGTGCTGGAGACGGTCGCGGCCGTGCCCGGCATGGTCGGGGCGACGCTGACCCATCTGCGCTGCCTGCGCGAGATGAAGGACGATGACGGCTGGATCCGCACCCTGATGGAGGAGGCTGAGAATGAGCGGATGCACCTGATGACCTTCATCGAGGTGGCCAAGCCGACGTATTTTGAACGGCTGGTGGTCCAGCTGGCCCAGGCGGTCTTCTATATCGGCTTCTTCGGCCTCTATCTGGTTTCAGCGCGGACGGCGCACCGGGTGGTCGGCTATTTCGAGGAAGAGGCCGTGATCAGCTACACCCTGTATCTGAAGGAGATCGACGAGGGCCGGTCGCCCAATATCCCGGCCCCGGCCATCGCCATCCACTACTGGAAGCTGCCGGCGGATGCGACGCTGCGCGACGTGGTCCTGCAGGTGCGGGCCGATGAGGCGCATCACCGCGACGTCAACCACGGCTTCGCCAGCACTCTGGCCAAGCTGCCGCCCAGCCCTGTACCGTCGGCCCCCTATCCGCCCCATGCCACGGAGCTGAGGGGCGCTGCCTGAGGGGAAGGGCCGGATGGCCGAGCCGAAGACCAAGCCGACGGATGTGCCGGTCGGCGATTTCATCGCTGCGGTCGAAAATCCCCGCCGCCGGGCCGACGCCGAGGTGATGCAGGCCCTGCTGACCGGGATAACCGGCGTGAGCCCGGTCATGTGGGGGCCGTCGATCATCGGCTATGACAGCTATCGGGGGCCGACGGGGGACTGGCCCCGGATCGGCTTCTCGCCGCGCAAGGCCCAGCTGGTCCTTTATGTGATGGGCGATTTCGACAGCCGGGAGGCGCTGATTTCCCGGCTTGGCAAGGTCAGCACCAAGGGTGGCTGCATCTACATCAACCGGCTGGACGCGGTCGACGAGGGGGTGCTGCGCGAACTGGTGACCGCCTCGCTGGCCCATATGCGGGCGAAATACCCGGACTGACCGGTCAGGCCGCCATGCGGAAGTCTTCGGCCGGATCAAAGGCCGGGCGGGCCTCGTCCCACAGGGCGTCCTCATCGGCGTAGCGGGCCGACAGGCGGGCGTCGATGACGTCGATCACCTGTTCCTCCAGCCGGTCCCAGATCACGGCCAGGTCGCCGCAGCCGTCGGCCTCACAGGGCACGATCAGATAGCGGCTGGCGACGACGGCGGCGTGGGGAGCGAAGGAACGGGCCATGGGGTGTCTCCGGGGCGGGGGTCTCTGTTGAAGTGACCTTGAGACAGCGTTGCGTCAAAAACGGTCGTATGCCATCGTCGCCCCATGAGACACGACAAGGCAGCGGTGGTGATCGAACTGGCACGGCGGATGGCCGCCAGCGCCGAGGGGCTAACGCTGGACGAAATGGCGCAGGAGTGCGGCGTCGGCCGGCGCACCGCCGAGCGGATGCGGGACGCCGTACTGGCCCTCTACCCCGCCGCCGAGGAGGTCTCGGACCCGCCAAGCAAGCGCTGGCGTATTCGCGGCGGCCTGTCGGCCTTCGAACAGGCCCCGACGACAGAGGAACTGGTCGAGCTGACGCGGGCGGCGCAGGGCCTGCGGGCGACCGGGGAACCCGGCCGGGCGGCGGCCCTGGAGGGGCTGGAGCGCAAGCTGAAGTCGGCCATGCGCTCGACCACCCTGAACCGTCTGGCCCCCGATCTTGAGGCGCTGGTGCGGGCCGAGACCATTGCAGTCCAGGCCGGTCCGCGGCCGTCGGCGGACGAGGCTGTTCTGGCGGAGATCCGGCAGGCGATCCTCGCGGGGCGGCCGCTGGGCTTTCTCTACAGCCGGCCCGGCGTCGAGGCGCGGCGGCGCACCGTGGCCCCGTGCGGGGTGATGTTCGGCCGGGCCAACTATCTGGTCGCCGCCGACCGGGACAGTGGCCGTATCCAGACCTTCCGCCTCGACCGGATGAGTGGGGTCCGGGCCGAGGACGGGGTGGCCGCCCCGCCGGCCGATTTCGACCTGCAGGCCTTCGCCAGCCAGTCGTTCGGCATCTATCAGGACGAGATCGAGGATGTGGTGCTGCGGGTCACCCCGGGCGGCGCGGCCGAGGCCCGAGCCTGGCGCTGGCACCCGACCCAGACGGTCGAGGACAGGGCGGACGGCGGCGTCGAGGTCCGGTTCCGGGCCAGCGGCATGCGCGAACTGGCCTGGCATCTGTTCAGCTGGGGCGACCAGGTCGAGATCGTCGCGCCGGACCGGCTGAAGGCGATGATGCGGGAGGCGCTGGAGGCGGCGCAGGCGGCGCTGGACAGGAGCCGCTGATCAGGCGTCGGCCGCCGGGCGATTTTCCCGCATGTGATAGATACGGGCGATCACCACCGTGTCGTCCCTGACCTGAAACTGGACGACATAGCCGCTCTGGCCGAAGCGGATCACAAACTCCCGCACTCCAGCCGACCTTTCTGGCGCGCGATCCGGCATTTCGCCTAGTGATCGAAGACCGGCATCGATCGCGTCCATCGCCCGGCGGGCGGCTGCGTCACTCTGGCCGGCGAGAAATGCATTGAGCCGGAACAGGTCCGCCCTCGCTTTCAGTGCGACGGTGATCCGGTAGTTCACGCCTTCGATGCCAGCCTTGCTTCCAGATCCGCGCGCAAATCCCGCAAAACGTCCTCCAGCGGATACGACACACCCGTGCGGTCATATTCCGCCAGGGCGATCAGGGCCTGTTCCCCCTGATAGAGCTTCGCGGCCTCGGTCCGGGGATCGGCCAGATCGAACGGTGCGGCGTCTTCGGCGACCCCGGGCGAGGGCAGGGCATCGATGATGCACCGGGCCATCCAGTCCTCGACCGACAAGCCCTCAGCGGCGGCAGCGGCCTCGACGCGCGCAAGGGTGGCGGCATCCAGCTGAAGTGTCAGGGGGCGGCGATCCATGGGACTGATACTATCAGAGGTGCCGCTGCCCATCTACAAACCCAGGGTGGTGGAAGCTCAGCTTCCCGCGAAAGGATAGGGGCTGACCGACTTGGCCCAGTCGTCCACCACCAGCGGGCGGTCGACCGGGGCAGCGGCGCGTTCGGCGCAGGGGTGGCGGTGGCACAGGCGGCAGGCGGGGCCGATGAGGGTGACCTCGGGCGCGGCCAGGTCGAGGCCGCGGGCATAGGTCAGGCGGTGGGCGTGTTTCAGCTCGCAGCCGAGGCCGATGGCGAGGTCCTGGCCCTCGGTGACGGCGTCATGACCCTGGCGATCGACGGTGCGGGCCAGGGTGAACCAGCGACCACCGTCCGGGGTCTCGATGATCTGGGTGACGACCCGGCCCGGCGTGCGGAAGGCGGAATGCAGCCGCCAGCGCGGGCAGGCCCCGCCGAAGCGGGAGAAGGGGAAGGCCCCCGAGGCGAACCGTTTGGAGATATTGCCCGCCTGGTCGACCCGCATGAGGAAGAAGGGCACGCCGCGCGCGGTGGGCCGCGACAGGGTGGTCAGGCGGTGGGCGGCCTGTTCATAGCTGACCCCGAACCGGGCCTGGAGCCGGCCGAGGTCATAGCCGGTCTCCTCCGCCGTGCGCTGGAACGGGGCGTAGGGCATCAGGATGGCGGCGGCGAGGGTGTTGGTCAGGGACACCTTGAGCAGGCGGCGGGTGGGCTCGTCGGGGGCCGCTGCGGCCTCGACCATGGCGGTCAGTTCGGCATCGTGTGCGGACAGGGCCAGCTGGAAGGCGACGGCGAAGGCGCGGGAGGAGGGGCCGAGCGTCTCTGACAGCAGCAGGCGTTTGCGGTGCGGATCGTAGCGGCGCGTCCATTCCACCATGACCTCGGCGGGCAGGGTGCGGACGCTGAGGCCGTGAAGGGCCTGGAGGCGGGCGCGGGCGCGGGTCTCGAACGGTTCGCCGGGGGCGTCAGCCTCGAGCGCAGCGGCGAGGGTCTCGCCCAGCGCATCGAGTTCGGGGAAATGGTTGCGGCGGGCCTGGACATATTCGCGGACCCAGTCGGACGGACTGTCGTCGGCAGCCCCGGTGTCGGCGCCGTCGCGGGCGCGGCGGTCGGTGAAGGCGCGGTAGAGGCGCAGCAGGGCGTCGGCGGCGGCGGGCTGGTCCTCGGCCAGCTGGACGATCTCGTGACGCGGCACGGCCAGGCCCTGGAAGACCGGATCGGCGAAGGCCTCGGCCAGTTCGGCCTCGGAAGCCGGGCCGGCGGACTGGCCGAGGGTGCGCAGGTCGACATCATAGGTGTCGGCCAGCCGCAGCAGCAGCTGGGCCGAGACGGGGCGCTGGTTGCGCTCGATATGGTTCAGATAGGAGGGGGAGACGCCGAGATCACCCGCCATGGCCGTCTGGGTCAGGGCGAGGTCGCGCCGCAGCCGCTTGAGGCGGCCGCCGAGGAACAGCTTGCGGTCGGCGGCAGTGTCCATGGCTGCAGTTAGTCACAAGATGACTTCAATGTCTATGTCATAATATGACGGAATGACGCGAAACATGATGCTCAAGCTGTATCAGTCGTGACTTTGGCGTGTTCTGCTCCTCGTGACCCGCGGCGATGGCCGCATTCCCGAGCCGAGACCGTCATGACCAGCTTCGCCCATCTCGTTCCCTCGCCCGTCGGCCGCTTCGACGGCATCGAACGGCCCTATACGCCGGAAGACGTCCGTCGCCTGCGCGGCTCAGTGCCGATCACCCACACCCTGGCCGAGCGCGGGGCCAACAAGCTGTGGGAGCTGCTGCACGAGGAGCCGTTCATCAATGCGCTGGGGGCTGTCACCGGCAATCAGGCGATGCAGATGGTCCGGGCCGGGCTGAAGGCCATCTATCTGTCCGGCTGGCAGGTCGCTGCCGACGCCAATACCGCCGGGGCCATGTACCCGGACCAGTCGCTGTACCCGGCCAATGCCGCACCAGAACTGTGCCGGCGCATCAACCGTACCCTGCAGCGCGCCGACCAGATCGAACACGCCGAGGGCGGGGCCAAGCGCGACTGGTTCGCCCCGATCGTGGCCGATGCCGAGGCCGGCTTCGGCGGGCCGCTGAACAGCTTCGAGATCATGAAGGCCTTCATCGAGGCGGGGGCTGCGGGCGTGCATTTCGAGGACCAGCTGGCCTCGGAGAAGAAATGCGGCCACCTGGGCGGCAAGGTGCTGATCCCGACCCAGGCGCATGAGCGCAACCTGATCGCCGCGCGTCTGGCCGCCGACGTGATGGGGGCCCCGACCCTGATCGTGGCCCGGACGGACGCCGAGAGCGCCCAGCTGATTACCTCGGACATCGACGAGCGCGACCAGCCCTTCATCGACCGCGAGAGCCGGACGCCCGAAGGCTTCTTCCGCCTCAAGGCCGGAACGGGGCTGGATCACTGCATCGGCCGGGGCCTGTCCTATGCGAAATATGCCGATGTGCTGTGGTGGGAGACCTCACACCCCGATCTGGACGACGCCCGCCGCTTCGCCGAGGCGGTGCACAAGGAGCATCCGGGCAAGCTGCTGGCCTATAACTGCTCGCCCTCGTTCAACTGGAAGGCCAAGCTGGACGACGAGACCATCGCCAAATTCCAGCGTGAGCTGGGGGCCATGGGCTACAAATTCCAGTTCGTGACCCTGGCCGGCTTCCACAGCCTGAACAACGGCATGTTCGAACTGGCCAGCGGCTACCGCGACCGCGGCATGGCGGCCTATTCCGAGCTGCAGCAGCGCGAGTTCTCGAATGAGGCCTCCGGCTACACGGCCACCCGCCACCAGCGCGAGGTCGGTACCGGCTATTTCGACCAGGTCGCCACCGTCATCTCGAACGGCCAGTCCTCGACCACCGCCCTCAAGGATTCCACCGAGACCGCCCAGTTCCTGGCGGCCGAGTAAGGAGAGAGACCATGCAGCCCCTGAACAGCCCCACGGCCATCATCGACTTCTGCCTTGCCCCGCTCAATCTGGACACGGGCACGGAGGCCGAGCGTGAGGTGCGCCGTCGCCTCGAGCACGTCATCAAGACCTTCCGCGCCAAGGTGGCGCAGCCGGTCAGTGTCGACTTTTCGCGGATGCCGTCGCAGGTCATCAACGAGGCCGCGCACGGCTACGAATAGGCCGCAGGGTCAGGCCGCGAGGGAGGCTGCGGTCATCTGCGGCAGGGTCGCGACCAGCTGCAGCAGCTCCGCGGCGTCGAACGGCTTGGCCAGATGCCGGTCGGCGCCCGCGGTCTCGGCGGCGATGATGTGTTCGGCCAGGGCATTGGCGGTGAGCATGATGACGGGCGTGCGGGCGAGGCCCATGGCGGCCTCGTTCAGCCGGATCTCGCGGGTCGCGGTCAGTCCGTCCATCACGGGCATCTGCATGTCCATCAGGATGATGTCGAAATCCCCGTCACGGCAGGCCTGGACCGCTTCGGCCCCGTTCTCGACCGAGGTCAGTTCGACATTCACCTGGCCGAGGATCATCTCGACGACCTTGCGGTTGACGGGGTGGTCGTCGGCCAGGAGCACCCGAACCCTGGCCTGGTCGTCGTCGCCGGGCGGGATGTCGACCACGGCAGGGGCCGCCGGGGCTTCCGCCGCCTGGAAGGGGATGGTGAGGATGAAGGACGAGCCGCCGCCCGGCTCGCTTTCGCAGTCCAGATAGCCGCCCATCATCTCGGCCAGCTGGCGCGAGATGGCGAGGCCGAGGCCGGAGCCACCGAAGCGGCGCGTGATGGCCCCGTCGGCCTGTTCAAAGCGGCTGAACAGGCGGTCGCGCGTGTCGCTGTCGAAGCCGATGCCGGTGTCCTCGACCGAGAAGCGCAGGGTCGGTGTGCCGTCGCGATCCGGCCCGGGCGCGGCGGTCAGGCTGACGAAGCCGGATCCGGTGAATTTGACCGCATTGGACACCAGGTTGGTCAGGATCTGTTTGACCCGGACGACGTCACCGACAATCCAGCGATCTGTTTCCTCGGCAATCTCGACGAAGAACTGCAGCCCCTTGGCATCCGCGGAGGTCTCGTAGAGCTGGGCCGCCTCACGGACGGCGCGGCCGAGATGGAAGGGCTCGTGGGACAGTTCGAGACGGCCTGACTCGACCCGGGCGAGGTCGAGGATATCGTTGAGCAGCACCTGTAGCGTGTGGCCGGAGGACTGGATCAGCTCCAGCATCTCCTCCTGCTGGGAGGACAGGGGGGTCCTGGCCAGGGCCTGGGCCACGCCGATGACGCCGTTCAGGGGCGTGCGGATCTCGTGGCTCATATTGGCGAGAAACAGGCTCTTGGCGCTGTTGGCGGACTCGGCGACATCGCGCGCCTCGGCCAGGGCCCGGGCGTCATTCTTGAGGTCGGTGATGTCCGTGCAGACCGTAACGATGCCTCCGGCGGCCGTGAGGCGGTCGGAGGCCCGGATCCAGCGGCCGTCGGCCAGCTTCTGTTCCCGCGTCGTGGTCAGGGCCTTGCGGGATTCGAGCCGGTCCTGGAACCATTCGGCCTGGCGGCCGCGGGCGTCGGAATAGAGGTCCTGCGCCAGGCCGATCTCGATGATCTCGCGGAAGGTTGCGCCGACCCTGAGCGCCGGGGAAAGTTCCGGCACCATCTCCTCATAGCGCTGGTTCCACAGGACCAGCCGGTCGTCAGCGTCATAGTAGGCCATGCCATCCGGCATGGCGTCCATCGCCTCACGGAGCCGCTTCAGGGCACCGGACTGCGAGGCCCAGCTGGTCCAGCCAAACATGGCGGCGACGCCCACAATCGCGAGGACCATGGCCGCGATCACGCCGGTCATGACGCCACCGGAAACGGCGAGGGTGGTATCGACCCCGGTCCGCGGCGTGATCACCATGGCGCTCATGGCCGTCAGATGCAGGAAGCCGACGGCAATCGCTCCCCCGACGGCCGTCGCCAGAATCCGCTTGAGACCCGGTCCAAAGACAAGCGCCCCGGTCATCATGCCGATCACGAGGGCGCCGCCGACCGCGATGGCTGCCAGGCCCGGCTCCCAGCTGACGGCACCGGCCAGCTGCAGGCCGGAGATGCCGAGGAAATGCATTCCCGCGACTCCGGCCAGGGCCAAGAGGGCTGCCCCGCCGCGGAATAGCGGGCTCGGTCGCAGCATGACGGTCACGGCGGCGATGCCGAAACTGCCGAGGGCCAGAGAAAACGACCCGATGGTGGGCCAGAGGGCGTAGCGGATCTCGTGCCCGGGCTGGTAGCCCTGCAGGGCCACGAAATGGGTGGTGAAGACGGCCAGGCCGGAAATGAAGGCGGCCAGCAGGACGCGGTTCCGTCGCTTGTGGCCTGACTGGAGGCGGGCTGCAGCAAGGAGGTGCATCGCCGTTGCCATGCCGAGGACGCAGATCAGGCCCGCGGCCAGCAGCCAGCGCGGGTCATGCTCGGTCGTGATGGAATACAGGATGTGATCCAAAACACCCCTCCTTGGACCGACAGTCTGGACCGAAGGGGTGAAGAAACCGTGGGCAAGGGCCAGACTTGTAGCCAGGCCGGAGTCAGACCGCGGTGGTGGCCACCACGATTTCGAAGGTGCGGCCCATCACCTTGACCGGATTGATCTGACGCTCGCCGCGGCGAACCTCGAAATGCAGGTGGGGGCCGGTCGAGCGACCGGTCGAGCCGACCAGGCCGATCCGGGAGCCGGCGGCGACGGGGTCGCCCGATGCCACGTCCAGGCGGCTGAGGTGACCGTAGAGGGTGGTCATGCCGTTGGGGTGGCGGATTTCGACGAAACGACCGTAGCCGGCGGGATCATAGCCGGTGCGCAGGACCGATCCCTCGGCGGCCGCGAAGACGCCGGTGCCGTAGGGGGCTGCGATGTCGACGCCTTCATGGTTGCGCTCCCCCTGGCCGGGCAGGCGGCGCAGGCCGAACGGCGAGTTGATGGCGTAGTCCCGGACGGGGGTCTCAAAGGCGATCAGGCGGGTGACCGGCCCGGCCGGTTCGGCGACGGCCGTCATCGGCGGTGCTTCGGGTACGGCCGGGGCTCCCCCCATCGCGGCGTCGACCGGGGCCGTCATCGGCGCGGCGGCCATGGCCAGGACGGCAACGACGGCGAGGCCGAGGGCCTGGCCGGAATGGACAAGGAACGACCGGGCGGTCGGTAACAGGCGTCGCATGGCGGCGTCGGCTCCGTCTTCGGCTCAGGGTGAGCGGGAGGGGCGCCGGCGGCCGCAAGGTGCGACACACTGCGGCCAGCGACCGGAAGAGCGCCCTTCTAAGGCTTGGTGGGGCGACTTTGGGGCAGGCGGGGGCGGCAGGTCGTCGCAGGTTGGAACGAAGGGCGGGCGCAACGAAAAAGGCGCGCGGCCCGAAAGCCGCGCGCCCCATTCATGGAGAGGTCGAAAAGCCTACTGCAGGGGCAGGCTGAAGGTGATCGCACCGACGTGGCTGTCAGCGGTGTCGCCGAAGCGGCCGCGATAGCCGAAGGTCATCTTCACCGGGCCGAAATTGGTGTCGACGCCGGCCGAGGCGATCATGGAGCCGCCGAACGGATCGTCGATGTTCCGGGCCAGGATCTGGGCCGGGTTGGCGGCGATGCCGGT
>JAIESL010000062.1 GCA_019746095.1 Caulobacteraceae bacterium | reverse complement strand
ACAACATCCGTCCGCGCCTGTCCCGCGCCGGCGTCGCCGCGGACCTGCGGCTGATCGGCCAGAACGGCGGCGGGGTCGAGGATTTCAACGGCAAGGCGGACCTGGTGTTTGTCGATGCGCCCTGCAGCGGTTCCGGTGCCTGGCGCCGCCGACCCGAGGACGCCTGGCGGCTCAAGGCCGACGAGATCGAGCGGCTGCATGCCCTGCAGCTGCGCATCCTCGGCCAGGCCGCTGCCTTGGTGAAGCCGGGCGGGCGGCTGGTCTATGTCACCTGCTCCATCCTGGCGCGTGAGAACGAGGCCGTGGCCGACGCCTTCGAAGCCGCCAATCCCGGCTTCCGTCCGTTGGCGGTCGCCGATGCCCTTGCGTCCCTCGCCCTCACCGATGGCGCGCGCACGCGTCTGGCCGGGGCCGCGTCGGGTGGACGCCTGCGTCTGTCACCGGCCTCGACCGGCACGGACGGCTTCTTCGTCTCCCTCTATGAGCGGGTGGCGTGAGCCTGCCGGTCCCGTTGTCCCGTCCCTTCACACCTGCCGTTCCGGAGCCCGCATGACCGCCCCCGCTGATCACCAGAAGGTCCTGATCGTCGATTTCGGCAGCCAGGTGACCCAGTTGATCGCCCGGCGCCTCCGCGAGGCGCGGGTCTATTGCGAGATCCATCCCTACGCCAAGGCCGAGGCCGCCCTGGCGGCGATGAAGCCGCAGGCGATCATCCTTTCGGGCGGCCCGGAGAGCGTGCACGAGGAAGGCAGTCCGCGCGCCCCGCAGGGCGTGTTCCAGGCCGGAGTGCCGGTGCTGGGCATCTGCTACGGCGAGATGACGATGTGCGAGCAACTCGGCGGCAAGGTCGAGGGCGGTCATCACCGCGAGTTCGGCCGCGCGGAAATCACCGTCGCGAAGGCCTCACCCCTGCTGGCCGACCTGGCCGCCGTCGGAGAGGAAGAGACTGTCTGGATGAGCCATGGCGACAAGATCGTCGCCATCCCCGAGGGTTTCGATGTCGTCGCTACCTCGGAGGGGTCGCCCTTCGCCGTCATCGCAGATGAGAAGAGACGCTTCTACGGCGTTCAATTTCATCCGGAAGTCATGCACACGCCGCGCGGCGCAACCATGCTCAGGAACTTCACCCACGGTATCGCCGGGTTGAAGGGCGACTGGACCATGGCCGCCTATCGCGACGAGAAGATCGCCCAGATCCGCGAGCAGGTCGGCTCGGCCAGGGTGGTCTGCGGCCTGTCAGGCGGCGTCGACAGTTCGGTGGCCGCGGTCCTGATCCACGAGGCGATCGGGGACCAGCTGACCTGCGTGTTCGTGGACACCGGCCTGCTGCGCAAGAATGAGGCGACCCAGGTCACAACGCTCTTCCGGGAGCACTACAACATCCCCCTGATCCACGTTGATGCATCGAAGGAATTCCTCGGCGCACTGGCTGGTCAATCGGACCCTGAGACCAAGCGCAAGACTATCGGCCGGGTCTTCATCGAGATCTTCGACCGCGAGGCCGGCAAGATCGAGGGGGCCGAATTCCTCGCCCAGGGCACCCTCTATCCGGATGTGATCGAGAGCGTCTCGTCCTCGAGCGGCAAGGCCCACGTCATCAAGAGCCACCACAATGTCGGCGGCCTGCCGGACTTCATGAAGCTGAAGCTGGTCGAGCCGCTGCGCGAACTGTTCAAGGACGAGGTCCGGGCGCTCGGTCGCGAACTGGGCCTGACCGACGCCTTCGTGGGGCGCCATCCCTTCCCGGGACCGGGCCTGGCCATCCGCATCCCCGGCGAGATCACGGCCGAGGCGGTCGAGACCCTGCAGCAGGCCGATGCCATCTATCTGGAAGAGATCCGCAAGGCCGGCCTCTACGACAGCATCTGGCAGGCCTTCGCCGTCCTGCTGCCGGTCAAGACCGTCGGAGTGATGGGCGACGCCCGCACCTATGAGAAGGTGCTGGCCCTGCGCGCGGTCACCTCGACCGACGGCATGACCGCCGACTTCTTCGAATTCCCATGGGATGTCCTCGGCCGCTGCGCCACGCGGATCGTCAATGAGGTGCGGGGCGTGAACCGGGTGGTCTATGATGTGACATCCAAGCCGCCCGGAACGATCGAATGGGAGTAGGTCTCCGTCGGCATATCCTCGCGTTCGAAACCTGCTAGGCTGATCACCGGGGTGAACAGGACGCATAATGACGGACGAGGCTCCCGGAGCAGCCGGCGAGTTGCTTGAAACGCCTCATCTGGCCCATGCCCTCGAGAGCGAGCGCTTCAAGCAATTCCTCGATCACATTCCCGTTGCGGTGGCCGTGGCCGAACTGCATCCGTCGGAACGCATCACATATGCGAACCTGGAATTCGAGCGCCTGGCCGGTCAGTCCGTCGCCGAGATCCTGGGCCAGCCCTGGACCCGGCTGAACGCGATCGCCGCCGCCGAAGACGACAATCGAAAGCTCAGCGAGGCGATCTCGGGCGGGGATGACTATGTCGGCGCGTTCGAGGCGGTCCAGGATGGGGTGACCGTGGTCATCGATGCCTGGTCCAATGTGATCCTGGATGATCATGGTTCGCCGATGTTCCGGCTGGTTGCCCTGGCGGCCGTCGCCGCGCACGACCGCCCGGAGTCCAGCGATGTGCACAAGCGCCTCCAGGAGAAGGACACCCTGCTGCGTGAGCTGCAGCATCGGGTGAAGAACAATCTGCAGATGATCACTGCCCTGATCCGTCTGGAGACGCGCAATCTGAGCGATGTGGGGGTCGGCGAGCGGTTCGACCGGCTCGCCGGCCGGGTCAACTCACTGGCCCTGCTCTACCATGCCATGTCGGAAGAGGGGCACGGCGAGAGTGTCGACCTTGGCGTCTATCTGAGCCAGATCGCCTCGGCGGTGATGCAGGCCCACGCCGTCGAGGGTATCCGCCTCGACCTGCAGGTCGATACCTGGCCCGTCTCGATCAACGTCGCCATGCCCACGGGTCTGGTGGTCAATGAACTTCTGACCAATGCCCTGAAGCACGCCTTCGCCGGCCGGCAGGGCGGCACGATCAAGCTGCACAGCCTGGTCGATGATGAGGGTTGCCGGGTGATCGTCGCCGACGACGGCATTGGCCTGGCCGACGGCGTCGAATGGCCCGGTGTCGGCAAGCTCGGTGCCCTGATCGTCAAGTCCCTGCGGCAGAATGCAGGTGCCCGGGTCGAGGTCCGGTCGGCTGCCGGTGAGGGCGTCGAAGTCGTCATCTTCTTCGACCGTGCCAAGGCGGCACCGGAGGCACACGCCTAGTCGGGCGGCCTGCTCAGTCGCAGCCCGGTGCCACGGTCTCGAAATGATGGTCCCACCATCCCTGCCAGAGGGTCTGCAGCCCGGCGAAGGCCGAGTCTGGCAGTCCATAGGTGGTCAGGGTCAGCATGGTCGTGCCGCGCGGATGCTTTTCGGTCGGCGGCTGATCCACGACCACCAGCAGGCCGTCGCCCCAGGCGTCGACCGTGACGCCGGTCTGGTGACGCGCGTGAAACCAGACCTCGCCCCTGGCCCCGGTGTCCGGACCCAGCGGCATCGACCAGGCCTCGCCCGATGCCGGGGCGGAGTCGAGGCCGAGCAGCGCGCGGGCCGGCCGCTCCCCGCGCGGCGGGCCGGAGAAGAAGATCGTGCGGCGGGACTGGCCGGGATGGCGGGCGAAGGCAAAGGCCAGTTGCCAGGTGAAGGAGATCCAGCCCTCGATCATGCCGTCGAAGACATCGGACCATTCTCCCGCCGGGGCCGAGCGCACCACCCGGACCAGGCTGGTTTCGCCCCGCGCCTCGACCTCATAGCGGTCGTTGACGCCGACGAAGGTGACCACCCGCCGGGCATCATCGGCCTCGGCATGCGTGACGAAGATGAAGTCGATCTCGTCCTTCAGGCTATCGGCGTCCCAGCCGAACCAGTCCTTGATCTTCTCCGGATCGCGCAGGGCCGCCCAGACGGCGTCAGCGGGGGCGGGGACGGTGACCTCGACGAGGACGTGGTCTTCCATGGGCTTGTCAGCGTCGGTCATGGCGGTCAGTTCCTGGCTGGAGTGGGTTTGGCCACGGCGGGATGGGCGACGGCAGTGAGGCGATAGCGCCGCCCGGCCGGTGCCGCATAGCGGCGGGCGAGGGCGGTGACGGCGGCGCTGACGTCTTCGGTGAAGGCGTCGAAATCCGCGGGTGTGGCGAAGGTCACATCGGCCTCGACCGTCAGGGTCAGCAGGCGCGCGCCCTCGGCCTCGGCGGCCTGGCGCATGCGGGCGACGTCGCGCACAAGGGCGGAGGCGGTCGAGATCAGGTGGTCGGCGGCGTGCCGGTCCTGGGCCTCGACCGCATTCGGGTCGGGCGGGGCCTGCATCAGGGCGGGGTCGAGGACGTGGTTCTGCGCCGCCACGAACAGGCGTTCGGTAAAGCCCCGCTTGCGGCGCTCTCCCGCCAGGTGGACGAGGCCGGCGGCCTCAAGTGCATTCAGGTGATAGCCGATGTTCTGACGCGGCAGGCCCAGTTGCTCTGCCAGGCCGGCAGCCGAGGTGGGTTGCGTCAGGGCCGTCAGGATACGGCGGCGCACCGGGGCCAGCGCCAGCAGGGCGGTGTCCAGATCATCGAGCAGGGCGGATGGCCGGATCGTCATCCCGGCAGGCTGCATTAGACAAAATAATTTGTCAAATGACCGTCAGGCGGTGGCGCGGACATCCCTTGAGGCGCGCTCCAGCACGGCCGCGGGGGATTCCCCCGTGGCGACCTCGGCCACCCCGACCTCGAACTCGACCACGAAGGGCGAGCGATCCGGGCCGGCGTCGAAGGCGGTGCAGCCGATGACGGCGGCGATCCGGTCGGCGGCGACGCGTCCGGCCGGGCCCTGGGTGGCCGGCAGGGCGAGGGCGAAGACATCGGGTGAGAGACGGGCCGCGGTGTCCTCGGTACGGATCAGGCGGGAGACCATGGCTCCGATCTGGGGCAGGGCCCGGTCCAGCCAGCCGCCCTTGCGGGCCTCGACCACCGCCTCGGTCTCGGACACGCGCAGGACGGCGACCGACAGCGGGCGGCGACGCAGGCGCGCCCCCTCGGCGATGCGCGCCAGGTGGCTGGCGAACAGTTCGGGCGTGAACAGGCCCGTTGCCGGGTCGGTCAGGCCGGAACCGCGCGCGCTTTCCAGGGCCTTGCGGATGGAAATGTGGCGACGGTGGGCGCGGGCCAGGGCGGTGATCCGTTCGGCGGTCTCGTCCTCCGGCGTGTCGGCCGCGGCCACGTCGGCAAAGCCGCGGTTGTAGAGTTCGGACAGATTGATCTCGCCCGAGCCGCGCAGATAGAGCACCGCCGGGATATGATACAGGCGGGTGTTCCGCTTCATGCCCGAGGCGATGGACAGGGCCGGGGTATGGTCCTCGGCCCCCCAAAGGACCGCCGCGTCAAACGACCGCTCATGCAGATAGTCGAAGGCGGTGTAGGGCGTCGGGGCGGCCACGACCTCACAACCGCGCTCGGTCAGGGCGTTGGACAGGGCGAGGAAATGGCGGTCCGGCTTGCCGGCGGCCAGAACCCGCAGCGGCGACACATCCAGGTCGACGATCGGCAACGGCTGGCCACGGGCGGCGAAGGTGGCCTCGCGCAGGGACACCTCTTCCTCGGCGATGGCGGACCGGACCAGATTCTCCAGACGCAGGGCGGCCTGGGCCGCATGGGGCGGACTGGACATGACGATGTCGGCGAGACCCGGCTCCCAGGTCGCGGCGACCGCCCCTATGCCGAGAATCGGCAAACGGCGCGGGGTCACGGTCTGTCGCAGGGCCGCGATGCCCTCGACGGCATCAGGCAGGCTCGAGTCGAGAATCACGGTCTCCAGCGGCCAGTCGATCAGCACCTGGATGGCAGAGGCCATCGAACGGGCCGTGACCGTGCGCCAGCCGAGGGCATCCAGGCCCTGACACAGCGGGCCGATCAGGCCGTCATCGGGTGCGACGACCAGTATGCGCGGATCGGAACCCAAGGGCGAAGTCTCCAGCCGCACCCAGCCCCGGGCGCAGTCTCAGTCGAGGCGGACCATAGCGAGGGCCGGCACCTCTAGGCAACGGCTTGTGCACCGCTTTCCACCGCCGCTTTCCCACCGGCCGAATTGGGGTAGTAGTGAGTGCTTGCGGTTTGCGGGGACAGGGTTGCAGGCGAAATCGGACATAGACACGGCGGCCCGCTGGGCCATGCCCATGCTTTGGGGCCGGTTGTCGGTCAGGGCGTTTACGCGCAGCTGGGGCCGCGACGTGATGCTGTACACGGGCGGGGTGTCCTTCTTCGCCCTGCTGGCGGTGTTCCCGGCGATCGCCATCCTGATCGGCTTCTACAAGGCCGTGCTGTCCATCACCCAGGTCAGCGAACAGGCGGCGGCCCTCGCCGATGTCATGCCGACGGCCGCCCGCGCCATCTTCCGGCTTGAAATCGAGAGGCTCGCCAATGCCTCGGCGAGGACCGTCTCGGCCCAGAGCTTCTTCGCCCTGGTCATCGGCGGCTATGCCGCGCACCGGGGCTTCAAGGCCCTGCTGGCCGGGCTGAACCTGATCCACGACGAAAAGGAGCCGCACGGCTTCTTCAAATTCAATCTTCTGGCCTTCTTTGTCGCCCTGGCCGCCTTCCTGCTGTTCACCGTGGTCTCCGGGGCTGTGGTGACCTCGCGGCTGCTCGAGCATGCGGGACCCGAGGGGGTGCCGGCGAGCGGCGGCGGTCTGCCGCTGGATGGCCTGTGGCCCGCGCTCGGGCTCGCGATCGGCCTGACCATGCTCTACCGCTATGCCATGTCCCACCGGACGCCGGTGGCCTGGGCCCCGGCCATCGCGGGCGGCGTGGTGGCCACGGTCCTGTCGACCGTCTCGTCCTGGCTCTGCGCCATCTATGTCGAGCAGATCGCCCCTCTGGGGGCGACCTATGGCTCGGTCGGCGCGGTCGTGGTGCTGCTGATCTGGCTGTCCTGGAACGTCAACGCCATCTTCTACGGCGGGGCCTTCGCCACCGAGATGGAGATTGCCGCCCGTTCCATGGGGGCACCCGAGATCGAACCGGACGAGCCCCTGCCGGATTCGGTGGTCAGTCTGTCGGAGCGGCGGGCGTCGCGACCACAATAGTCAGTACCCCGTCCGTCTCGTCGATCGAGACGACCTGACCACCCAGGCCGGCCATCAGATGCGGGACGTCGATCCGGGCCATCGGATCCGTGGCCAGAAGGGTCAGCTGCCCGCCGGGCGCGGTCACGCGCATCGCCTTCTGAAGCTTCAGACTGGGGGTAGGGCAGCGATGGCCGCGGGCGTCGACGATCATGCGCCGATCCGGTCGAGCAGCAGTTGCAGGGCTACGCGGACACTGGCCAGCCGGACCTCTTCGCGCCCGGGATTCCCGAAGCGGTGCGCGACATGGACAGCCCCGGCCGGACCGACCGCGCCGAAATGCACCAGCCCGACGGGCTTGTCGGCCGAGCCGCCGCCGGGTCCCGCCACACCGGTCACCGAGACCGCGACCCGGGCCCGGGAATGCGTCACGGCTCCCTCCGCCATGGCGCGGGCGACGGCCTCCGACACGGCACCCCGGGTCTCGATCAGATCGGCCGGCACGCCCAGCAACTCCGTCTTGGCGGCATTGCTGTAGGTGACGAAGCCCCGCTCGACGACCGCCGAGGAGCCGGGGACAGCCGTCAGGGCCGCGGCAACCAGGCCCCCGGTGCAGCTTTCCGCGGTGGCGAGGGTCAGGCCCCGCGCGGCGGCCGTTTCGATCACCTGTCGGGCCAGGGTCTGGATGTCGTCGGGGAACATGCGTTCGAGGTCTTCCGGAAAAGCGGCGAGTCGGTCCAGGGTGCCAGGATGCGTCCGAAGACGGCGCCAGCATACGGGGCGGGCATGAGCGACACCACCGGGGACTCGAACGTCGACACGGGCATGGCGGCGGGAACGCCCGATCGCCTGACACCCATCCTCTTCGCCGTCGCCATCTTCACCTCGGCGGCCCTGGTGTTCGTGGTCCAGCCGATGGTGACCAAACTGGTCCTGCCCATGCTCGGCGGATCGCCGGCGGTGTGGAACACCGCCATGGTCTTTTTCCAGACGGCCCTGCTGGCCGGCTACGGCTATGCTCACCTGTTGCAGAAGGTGGGGTCGATCAAGACCCAGGTCGGCATCCATCTTGGCCTGTTGCTGCTCGCCGCCCTGTTCCTGCCGCTGAGCGTCAACGGCCTGCTGGGCGATCCGGATCCGGCGGCCCCGATCATGTGGCTGCTCGCCACCCTGACCCTGTCGGTCGGTGCGCCCTTCGCAGTCCTGTCGGCGACGGCGCCGCTGCTGCAGGCCTGGTACGCCCGGGTGCGCGCCGGTCATGCCGACGGCCAGAACCCCTATGTCCTCTATGCCGCGTCCAATCTCGGCAGCTTCCTGGCCCTGCTGTCCTATCCCATCCTGATCGAGCCGCTGGCGACCCTGTCGGGCCAGCGCGGCTGGTTCGGCTGGAGCGGCGGCTATGTGGTCTTCGTCCTGCTGGTCGTGGCGCTGGCCTTCACGGTCTGGCGTCGACGCCTGGACCAGACGTCCGAGCCCGCGCAGCTTGAGGCCAGCGCTCCGCTGTCCTGGCGGGAAAAGGGCATCCTCGTCCTGCTGGCGGCCGCCCCGTCCAGCCTGATGCTGGGGGTCACCTCCCACCTCTCGACCGATGTCGCCTCTGCGCCCTTCCTCTGGGTCCTGCCACTGGCGCTCTATCTGCTGACCTTCGTCATCGCCTTCCAGAACCGGCCCTGGATCCCGCTGAATCTCACCCTGATCATCCAGGGGGCCACGGGCGCGATCGTGGTCCTGATCGTGGCCTTCCGCTCGGCCAACTGGTCGCTGGCCTTCGGCCTGCACCTGATCGCCTTCTTCTTCGCCGCCCTGATGTGCCACCAGTTGCTGGCCGCCAGACGACCCCCGCCGGACCGGCTGACCGAATTCTATCTGCTGATGTCCCTGGGCGGGGTCGTCGGGGGAGCCTTTACCGCCCTGCTGGCACCGGTGATCTTCAACATGGTGTGGGAGTATCCGCTGGTGCTGGTGCTCGTGGCCCTGGCGCGGCCGTGGGGCAGGGGACCGCTGACGGGAACCCAGGCCGGTACCCTGATCGCCGCTGCCGTCGTCGCCGCCTCGCCGGTGTTGTTGTCGATCTGGCTGAACGCCAATGATGATGCACGGGGCTGGTTCTACGCCAACTTCCCGCTCGGCATGGACCAGCTCGCCATGGTCATGCTGATGCCCGCCGCCATCTGCGCCTTCCTCATGCGCGATCGGGCGCTGATCTTCGCCGCCATCCTGGTCATGATCACCCTGTCGGCGCAGTGGATCGCCCGCGGCTATGACTGGAGCTATTCCGAGCGCAGCTTCTTCGGCGTCATGCGTGTGGCCAACTCACCCGATCCGCGGCTGGGCGGGGACGTGCATGTGCTGATGCACGGGACCACCCTGCATGGGGCCCAGGCCCGTGACGGCCGCTTCGACTGTGTCCCGACCCTCTACTATGCCGCCGCCACGCCGATCGGGCAGGCGGCGACGATGATCGGTCAGCGGGGGCCGGCAAGGATCGGCGTGGTCGGTCAGGGCTCGGGGGCCATGGCCACCTACAAGCGCACCGAAGACACCATGACCTTCTTCGAGATCGACCCGATGGTCGACCGCCTGTCGCGCGATCCGCAGTGGTTCAGCTACATCTCCGACTGCGCTTCAGGTCCGATCAACACCGTGTTGGGGGATGCGCGGCTGACGCTCGCGAAGGAGACGCCGGGGTCCTATGACCTGCTGATCATCGACGCCTTCTCCTCGGATGCCGTGCCGACGCACCTGCTCACGGCCGAGGCGATCGACGGCTATCTCAAACTCCTGAAGCCGAACGGCGTCGTGCTTCTGCACCTGTCGAACCGCAACCTCGACATCACCCTGCCGGCAGTCGCGGCGGCGCAGGCGCTCGGCAAGCCCAGTCTGCACCAGCTCTATTACGAGGGGGATGACACGCCGGTTATGGCCGAGGCCTCGACCGAGGCCCTTATCCTGTCGCCGACGGCGGAGGGCCTGGCCGACTTCATGGCCGACGATCGCTGGAACACGCCCGCCCGGACAAGCGTGCGCCCCTGGACGGACGACTACGTCAATCTGTTCGGCTCGCTCCAGCGCAGCATGTTCGACACGCCGGAGCTTCAGGCGCTCAGGAACCAGTAAGCTCGATCGTTGCGAGGGCCTGGGCGGCCAGGCCTTCGCCGCGACCGGTGAAGCCCATGGCCTCGGTCGTGGTCGCCTTGACGCTGACCGCATCGAGCGGAAGCGACAGCAGCTCGGCCAGCCGCTCGCGCATGGCCTGACGGTGCGGCTTCACCTTCGGCCGTTCGCAGATCAGGGTGACGTCGACATTGACCAGCCGCCCCCCGCGCGCCGCCAGCCGCTCGACCGCATGGATCAGGAACAGGTCCGAGGACGCGCCCTTCCACTGCGGGTCGGTGGGCGGGAAATGATCGCCGATGTCGCCGTCGCCCATGGCTCCCAGAATGGCGTCGGTCAGGGCGTGCAGCCCGGCGTCGGCATCGGAATGGCCGATCAGGGTCTGGTCGTGGGGGATCTCCACGCCGCACAGCCAGACCGAGGATCCGGGCCCCCAGCGGTGGGCGTCGAACCCCTGACCCACGCGGATCTGTCGGGGAATCAGCGCTTCGGCCATGGCGAAATCCTCGGGGAAGGTCAGTTTCATCAGCCGCGCATCGCCCGCCACCATGGCGACGGCAAACCCTGCGGCGCGGGCGACCTCGACATCGTCGGTCGGGGGTGACGGCTCGCTCCAGCCGGCATAGGCGGCGCGGATGGCGCCCAGCCGGAACCCTTGCGGGGTCTGGGCCCGCCAGAGACCATCGCGATCAACGGATGGGCCGAGAAGGTTGTCGCTGCCGCGTCGCAGGCTGTCTGCGACCGGAAGAACGGGCAAGGCGGCCTCATGTCGGTCCAGGGCGTCCAGCACCCGGCCGATTGTCGCCGCGTCCAGAAGTGGACGGGCGGCATCATGGATCAGGACCCGGCCATCGGCTGTCGCCGACAGGGCTTCCAGCCCGGCCTGGACTGAAGCGGCCCGGCTCGCGCCGCCGGTCACGGTGAACCATCGGTCCAGGCCCGCGAGCGCCTCAGCCGCCCGGTTTTCGGCACCGGGCGCGATGACGACCGCGACTTCGGATGCTCCAGCGGCCAGCAGGGCCTCGGCGGACCAGCGCAGAACGGGCCGCCCGCCGAGTCTGCGCCACTGTTTGGGTTCGCCCGCGCGGGAGCCGGTCCCGGCGGCGACGATGATGGCGGAGAAGCTCATGGCCCGCTTCTACCGATGCCTTGCGTCCCTGACGAGGGGGCTGCGCATCGGGTCCATCCTGTTTGACAACGGACTTCGGTCGGATCAGCCTGCCGGAAGGAGGACGCGCAATGACCCAGGCCATACTGCAGCCGGTGATCACCCTGGTGCTCTGGTCCATGGTGATGTGGGGCTGGCTTTACGCCACCCGTATTCCGGCGATGATGAAGGCAGGGACACGGCTGGACCCGACCCAGCCCCGGGACGTCATGCTGGGGGGACTGCCGCCGCGCGTTCGCTGGAAGGCGGACAACTACAACCATCTGATGGAGCAGCCGACGCTGTTCTATGCCACCGCCCTGACCCTGGCCCTGATGGGGCAGGGCGACGGGCTGAATCTCTGGCTGGCCTGGGCCTATGTCGCCCTGCGTGTGGTGCACAGTCTGATCCAGGCCCTGGTGAATGTGATCCTCTGGCGGTTCGCCGTCTTCATGGCCGCCAGCGGCGTGCTGGTGGTTCTCGCGGTTCGCGCGGCGATGGCCGCGTTCTAGGGGCCGGCGGGATTGGACCCGCCGACGGAAAGGCCCTATCTGCCCGCCGATGCAAAGCGGCCTTCAGATCGGCGACGTGTGGGTGCCCGGCCGGGTGCTGACCGCGCCCATGACCGGGATCACGGACCTGCCGTTCCGGCGGCTCGCCTCACGGCTGGGTGCAGCCTATGTGGCGACCGAGATGGTGGCCGCCGCCGAACTGGCCCGCGCCCGGCCGGATGTCGTGCGCCGCGCGGCCGTGGGCGAGGGCCTGCCCCTGACCGTGATCCAGCTGGTCGGGCGTGATCCGGCCGCCATGGCCGAGGGCGCACGCATGGCCGAACAGGCCGGCGCCGACATCGTCGACCTGAATTTCGGCTGCCCGGCCAAGGAGGTCACCGGCTCGGCCTGCGGGTCGGCCCTGATGCGTACGCCCGAACTGGCCTGCCGGCTGATGCAGGCGGCGGTCGAGGCGACCTCGCGGCCGGTGACGGTCAAGATGCGGCTGGGCTGGGACGACGCACACCGCAACGCGCCGCTGCTGGCCAAACGGGCCGAGGAACTGGGCATCCGCGCCGTGACGGTCCACGGGCGCACGCGGCAGCAGTTCTACACCGGCGTCGCGGACTGGACCGCGGTCGGTGAGGTCAAGGCGGCGGTGGGGATTCCGGTCATCGTCAATGGCGACATCCTGACCGCCGACGATGCGCGCGAGGCCCTGAGGCAGTCGGGGGCGGACGCCCTGATGCTCGGCCGCGGCGTCTATGGTCGCCCCTGGCTGGCCGCGCATATGGAGCGGGCCCTGGCCGACGGCACTGTCCTGCTGGAACCCGACCGGGAGGAGCGGCTGGCCATCGTCATCGAGCACCTGCGCGCCTCGGTCGCCTTCTATGGCCTGCCGCTGGGGCTGAAGATGTTCCGCAAACACCTCGGCTGGTACGTGGAGCAGGCTCCCTGGCCGGCGGACCCGCTGGAGCGGCGTGAGGCCAAGGGGCGGCTCTGCCGGCTGGACACGCCAGAGGCGGTCGAACAGGCCCTCACTGCGCTTTGGGTCAAGGTGACGCATTCCGGCAACCTTGGTGTTGATATTCCGCCACAGCTGGGTGAAGCTGCCGTTGCATGACGGATACACCCGCCGCTGACGCTGAGCCCGCTCCGCCCGCTGATCGACGCGGCGCGGTTCGCTGGTTTGCCGGCTGGTCGGAAGAACGTCGCCGCAACAGTTTCCTGCTCGCCTATGCCGTCGCCTTTCTGGTCACCGCCGCCGCCATCTGGCTGGTGGCCGTGTCGCCGGGTGCGAGCGGTGAGGGCGCGCGCGCGGCTGCCAGTCAGGCCGTGCTGGCCATCCTCGCGGTCAATCTGCTTCTGATCGGCGGGCTGGCCACGGTGGTCGGCCGCCGCGCACTGTTGTTGTTCCGCCGCCGCACTGACGCGGGCGCACGCCTGCACCTGCGGTTCGTGGCCCTGTTTTCGATGGTGGCCCTGATCCCGGCAGTGCTGATCGCCCTGGTCTTCGGTGTCCTGGTCAATCGCGGTGTGGACCAGTGGTTCAGCGCGAATGTGCAGTCCGCAGTCAAGAATGGTGCCCTGATCGGGGATGCCTATCTGGATGATGTCTCGAACGAGATGGACGGCGACCTCGCCGTGATTTCGGAACAGCTGGGTTCGGTACGGCCTCTGTTCGCGAACCGCATCCAGTTCTCCGACGCCCTCGGCCAGATCGCCGAGCTGTTCGGCTATCCGGCGATCTACATTCTCGGGCCGGACGGCGAAGTGCTGGCGAGTGGCGAAATGCATGGAGCTCCGCCTTACGTGGCCCCGCCCCGCGCGGTGCTCGAGGCGGCCGCCGAAGGCGGGTCTCCGCCCCAGCAGGTGACGGAAAATCCGGACGCGGTGCGAACGCTGGCGGCCTTGCCTGCCTATGGTGAGGCCTATCTGTATCTGGTCCGGCCGCTGAAGCCGGGCCTCATCGCCCAGATGCGCAACGGCGAGGAGTCCATCGTCGCCTTCCGCGAAGCCGAGGAGAGTCGCGCGCGCATCCAGGCCGCCTTTGCACTGGGTTATCTGGAGACCGCCCTGCTGGTGCTGGTCGGGGCCGTCTGGCTGGGCATGGGAGCGGCGAGTGCCATCTCCGCGCCGATCGGTCGGCTGGTCGAGGCGGCCGACAAGGTCGCGGGCGGCGACCTGAGCGCGCGCGTCGACGACAAGGACGGGCCGGGCGAGATCAAGACCCTGTCCGCCGCCTTCAACCGCATGACCGGCGACCTTGAAGCCCAGCAGGCCGCCCTGAGGGCCGCCAGCGAGGAGGCTACGGGCCGCAGTCGCTTCATCGAAACCGTGCTGTCCGGCGTGTCGGCCGGCGTCATCGGCCTGGATCGCCGGCGTCGCGTCTCGGCCATCAATGACAGCGCCGTTGAACTTCTGGCCATCCGTGACCCGGCCATCATCGGCCGTCCGCTGGGCGAGGTCTCGCCCGAGCTCAGCGAACTGGCCGCCCGTGCCGAAGCCCATATCGAGGAAGAGATCGACGTCAGCCTCGAGGGCGAGACCCGTCGTCTGCGCGTCCGCATCGAGGGCGGGGTGGGCGGCGAGATGGTGCTGACCTTCGACGACATCACCCGTCTGGTCACCGCCCAGAGGAACGCCGCCTGGCGCGACGTGGCCCGGCGCATCGCCCATGAGATCAAGAACCCCCTGACCCCCATCCAGCTGTCGGCCGAGCGACTGAGGCGGCGTTACCGCAGCCAGGTCGTCGATGACGTCGAGGTGTTCGACCGCTGCACCGAGACCATCATCCGTCAGGTCGGAGACATCGGCCGGATGGTCGATGAGTTCTCGTCCTTCGCCCGCATGCCGGCCCCGCGTTTCACCGCCTGCGATCCGGCCGAGCTGCTGCGCGAGGCCGTGTTTGCCCAGCGGGTGGCCGCAGCTGCGGTCGGCGTCGAACTGATCGAGCCCCTGCCCAATATCGTCCTGCATGCGGACCGGCCCATGGTCGGCCAGGCCCTGACCAATATCCTCAAGAACGCCGGGGAGGCCGTGTCCGCGCGTCGGGCCATCGCGCCCCGTGAGGGGGACGGTGACCGGCCCGGCATTTCGGCGCGTCTGCTGATCGAGGACGAGAGCGCGGTCTTCGTCATCGAGGACGACGGCATGGGCCTGCCCGCCAAGGACCGCGACCGGCTGACCGAACCCTATGTGACCACGCGCGAGAAGGGCACGGGCCTCGGCCTGGCCATCGTCAAACGCATCTGCGAGGAGCACGGCGGCGAGCTGAAGCTGGCCGACGCCGAGACCCTGGCCGGCGCGCGCGTGTGCCTGATCTTCCCCCTGAAATCCCAACCGAAACCGACCGGCACCGCCGGGACCAAGGATGCGAAAGCCTCCCGGTCCCGCACGGTTCCGGCCGCCGAATAGCGAGGCGTCATGCGATCCACGGGAGCCGACATTCTGGTCGTCGACGACGAGGCCGATATCCGCGAACTGGTCTCCGGCCTGCTGGAGGACGAGGGCCATGCCGTGCGGGTCGCCGCCAACTCCGATGAGGCCCTGGCCGCGATCCGGGCCCGGCGTCCGTCGCTGGCCCTGCTCGACATCTGGATGCAGGGCGGCGGCCTGGACGGTCTGGAACTGCTGGACGTGATCAAGGAGCTGGATCCCGATCTGCCGGTGGTGATGATCTCGGGTCACGGCAACATCGAAACCGCGGTAACGGCGCTCCAGCACGGGGCCTATGACTTCATCGAAAAGCCCTTCAAGTCCGACCGGCTGGTGGTCGTGGTTCAGCGGGCGCTGGAGGCGTCCTCGCTCAAGCGCGAGAACCGACGGCTGCGGGCCCAGGTCGCCGCGCCCTCGGGGTTCATCGGCCGCTCGGCGGCGGCCCAGGCCCTGCGCAGCACGGTCGCCAAGGTCGCTCCCGCGAACAGTCGTGTCCTGATCTCCGGCCCGCCCGGATCGGGCAAGGAACTGGTGGCGCGCCAGATCCACGAGGCCAGCACCCGCTCGAAGGGCGAGTTCGTCGCCATCGCCGCCGCCGGCATGACCCCGGAACGCCTTGATATCGAACTGTTCGGCGAGGAGGGCCATGACGGCCGCCCGCGCAAGATCGGCGTGTTCGAGCGGGCCCACAACGGCACCCTCTATCTCGATGACGTCGGCGACATGCCGCGCGAGAGCCAGAGCCGCGTCCTGCGCGTGCTGGTCGAGCAGCGCTTCCGCCGGGTCGGGGGCGAGCAGGACGTGCAGGTCGACATCCGGGTGGTCACCTCGACCTCGCGTGACCTCAAGGTCGAGATCGCCGAGGGCCGGTTCCGCGAGGACCTGTTCCACCGGCTCAACGTCGTGCCGATCCGGGTACCGGCCCTGTCCGAGCGGCGCGAGGACATCCAGGAACTGATCGACTATTTCATCGACACCCTGTCGGTGTCCCAGGGGTTGCCCAAGCGGCGGCTGGGCGACGACGCCATTGCCGTGCTGCAGGTCCACCCCTGGCCCGGCAACGTCCGTCAGCTCCGCAACAACGTCGAGCGTCTGCTGATCCTCGCCACCGGTGATCCGTCCGAGCCGATCAGCGCCGACATGCTGCCGTCCGAGGCGACCAACGCCAATTCGACCGGTACCCTGGGCGGCGAGCGCATCATCGCCCTGCCGCTGCGCGAGGCCCGGGAGGTGTTCGAGCGCGAGTATCTGGCGGCCCAGATCATGCGTTTCGGCGGCAACATCTCGCGAACCGCCGCCTTCATCGGCATGGAGCGTTCGGCCCTGCACCGGAAGCTGAAGTCTTTGGGCGTGTCGCCGTCGCGCGGCGGTGATGATGACATCGAAGAGGCAGTCGAAGAATGAGCCGCGTCGCCTATGTGAATGGCCAGTACCAGCCGCACGGCCAGGCCGTGATCCATGTCGAGGATCGCGGCTTCCAGTTCGCCGACGGCGTCTATGAGGTCTGGTCAATCTTCGATGGCCGCATGGCCGATTTCGACGGCCACATGACCCGGCTGCACCGCAGCCTCAATGAGCTGCGCATCGATATCCCGATGACGCGCGAATCCCTGACGCAGGTGCTCAAGGAAACCATCCGCAGGAATCGGGTCAGCAACGGCATCGTCTATCTGCAGGTCACGCGCGGCACGGCCCGGCGCGATCATCCCTTCCCGGCGGCGGGCACGCCGCCCAGCGTCATCGTTACCGCCCGCTCGATCAGTGCCTTCAAGAGCGAGGCGACCGCGAAGAAGGGTGTCGCCGTCGTCACCGTTCCCGACATCCGCTGGGGCCGTTGCGACATCAAGACAGTCGGCCTGCTGGCCAATGTCCTGGCCAAACAACAGGCCCGGGAGCGCGGAGCCTATGAGGCCTGGATGGTCGATGAGATGGGTCTGGTCACCGAGGGTTCGTCCACCAACGCCTGGATCGTCGACGAGCACGGCAAGCTGCGCACGCGCGACACTCAGGCCAACATCCTCAAGGGCATTACGCGCACCGCCCTGATGACCCTGATCGAGGAAGAGGGCATCGAACTGGACGAGCGGCCGTTCAGCGTCGACGAGGCCAAGCGCGCAAAGGAAGCCTTCTTCACCGCTGCCGGTGCCTTCGTCATGCCGGCGGTGTCGATCGACGGGGTCAAGATCGGCGACGGCAAGCCGGGGCCGATTACGAAGCGGCTGCGGACCCTGTATCTCGATCAGGCCCGCCGGGACGCCATCTAGGCGTTGCGGGCCTGTACGGCTGGTGGCTAAGGTGAGGGGCCGGACATCCGATCCAGCCCCGCGCCGCTCCCTCGGCCGGAGAACAAGCAAGAACAGGCTGAACCTGCCATGTCGCAAGACAAGTCCAAGAACCTTCAGGACACCTTCCTCAACAGCGTCCGCAAGACCAAGACGCCCCTGACCATCTTCCTGGTCAATGGCGTCAAGCTGCAGGGCATCGTGACCTGGTTCGACAACTTCTGTGTGCTGCTGCGCCGCGACGGCCAGTCGCAGCTGGTCTACAAACACGCCATCTCGACCATCATGCCGTCCGCACCCGTACAGCTGTACGAGCCGGACGCCGACGAGGACTGATCACTCCGTCCCTTCGACCGTCACCCTCGGGCTTGACCCGAGGGTCGGACGTGGTGCGGCTGTGTGTCGGGGATGGCCCAACGGCCGTCGACTTCCTATCTGTCGATCAGCACCACAACATCCGATCCTCGGGTCAAGCCCGAGGATGACGGCGTAACGAAAGCCCGAGACCTGACCACCAAACACATCGACCACGCCGTCCCCCTGATCCGGGCGGTCGTCATCCACCCCGAACGCTCCGACTCCAGCGCGGGTGAAAGCTCGCGCCAGTCGGTCGAACGACTGGAAGAGGCCGTCGGCCTCGCCCGGGCGCTGGACCTCGACGTGCGCGGGGAGGAGATCGTGCGCATCCGCAAGGTCACGCCCGCGACCCTGTTCGGATCGGGCAAGGTCGATGAACTGGCCGCCCTGGTCCGGGCCGCCGAGGCCGAGGCGGTGGTCATCGACGACCAGTTGTCGCCGGTTCAGCAGCGCAATCTGGAAAAGGCCTGGGACTGCAAGGTCATCGACCGGACCGGCCTGATCCTCGAGATCTTCGGCCGCCGCGCCCGCACCAAGGAGGGCCGACTGCAGGTCGAGCTGGCGCGGCTCGACTATGAGAAGTCCCGCCTCGTCCGCACCTGGACCCACCTCGAGCGGCAACGCGGCGGCACGGGCTCGACCGGCGGCCCCGGCGAGACCCAGATCGAGCTCGACCGGCGTCTGATCGCCGACCGCATCGTCAAGCTGAAGGTCGAGCTGGACGAGGTGCGCCGCACCCGTGGCCTGCACCGCAAACAGCGCCAGAAGGTGCCGTTTCCGACCATCGCCCTGGTCGGCTACACCAATGCCGGCAAGTCGACCCTGTTCAACCGGCTGACCGGTTCGGACTTGGTGGCCAAGGACCTGCTGTTCGCCACCCTCGATACCACCCAGCGCACCATCCGCCTGCCGCAGGGCCGGCCGGCCATTGTGGCCGATACCGTGGGCTTCATCTCCGACCTGCCACACGAACTGGTCGAGAGCTTCCGCGCCACGCTGGAGGAGGTCGGCGAAGCTGATCTGATCCTGCACGTCCGCGACATCGCCTCTCCCGACAGCGAGGCCCAGTCGAAGGACGTCGAGGCGGTGCTGAAACAGATCGGGACGCCCGAGGGCAAGACCCGCCGGGTGCTGGAGGTCTGGAACAAGATCGACCTGCTCGATGACGACGCCCGCGAGAGCGTACTCGGCCTCGCCGACCGCCTGTCCCGCGAGGGCCGGGCGGTCGCCGTCTCGGCCTGGACCGGGGAGGGGATCGAACCCCTGCGCGACACCATCGCCGGCCTGATCGACGACGATCCGGAGACCGAACTGGTCCTGCTGCCCACCCAGGGCGAGGCCCTGGCCTGGCTGTATGAGAACGGTCGGGTCACCGCGCGCGAGACGGACGACGAGGGCCGGACGCATCTGGTGGTGCGGCTGCATCCCGCGGCGCTGGGCCGGTTCGAACGGCAGTTCGGGTAGTCGTCTCCTCCCTGTTCGCGAAGCGAATGGGGAGGGGGACCACCCGAAGGGTGGTGGAGGGGTATCAGTCGCACCGCTCCCGGGCGATACGCGCGATGAAGTCGAGGACCCCTTCGAGCTCCGTCCTCACACTCTCCGCCGCGAGCCGGACAACCCGGATGTTCTGCTCTCGTAGCCAGACAGCCCGCCGTCGGTCATGTGCGATCCGGTCTGGACGCTCGTGACCCCGTCCATCCACCTCGACAGCCAGCTTCGCTGCGGCGCAGTAGAAGTCCAGGATGTAGGGGCCGATCGGATGTTGTCGACGGAACTTCAGTCCCGCCAGCCGCTTGCCGCGCAGACAGGCCCATAGCCGCATCTCCGGCGGCGTCATGCGCCGGCGAAGCTCGCGAGCCCTCTCGACTGTCAGGAGCGCTGTCACCCCTCCACCATGCTTCGCATGGTCCCCCTCCCCATGGCTTTGCCACAGGGAGGAGACGGTAGGTGCGCGCGCTATGCGGGTCTACCTGATACAATCTAAGAGGATGTTCAGTCCCTTCCTCAACTTGTCGGCAGGGGGACCATGCGAAGCATGGTGGAGGGGTATCAGCCGCCGCTGCGCTCCGCCGCCTTCGCCGCGTCCCACAGGCCGTCCATCTCGGCCAGGTCTGACTGCTCCGGTGACCGCCCGTCCTTCGCCAGCTCTGCTTCGATAAACCCGAACCGCCGGACGAATTTCGCATTGGCCCCGCGCAGCGCATCCTCCGGCTCGACCCCCAGTTTCCGCGCCAGATTGGCGACCACGAACAGCAGGTCGCCGACTTCGTCGCGGGCCTTGTCTAGGTCCCCGGCGGCGATTTCGACGCGGAGTTCCGCGACCTCCTCGTGCAGCTTGTCGAAGACCTCGTCGGTCGAGGGCCAGTCGAAGCCGACGCGGGCGGCGCGTTTGGTCAGTTTGGCGGCGCGGGCCAGTGCGGGCAGGCCGACGGGAACGTCGTCGAGCACGCCGTGCTGGGCCTTGGCCAGGCGTTCGGCGGCCTTGATGTCTTCCCAGCGGGCCTTCTGGGACACGCCGTCCGGTTTCGCGGCTTCGTCGCCGAAGACGTGCGGGTGGCGGCGCTCCAGCTTGTCGGCGATGGCATTGGCCACGTCATCGAAGGCGAACAGACCCTGTTCCTCGGCCATGCGGGCATGAAAGACGGTCTGGAACAGCAGGTCGCCGAGCTCGGACTTCAGCTCGTCCATGTCGCCGCGCTCGATCGCGTCGGCAACCTCATAGGCCTCCTCGATCGTATAGGGGGCGATGGTGGCGAAGGTCTGCTCCACGTCCCAGGGGCAGCCGCCCACAGGATCGCGCAGCCGGGCCATGATGCCGATCAGGCGGTCAATCGGGCTCATGCGGGGGTAGTCGGGGTCGCCGCAGCGTCGCGTTCTTCCAGCGCCTTGCGGATCTCGTCATGCCGGGCCGGTGTCAGCGGATAGCCTCTCAGCACCAGGGCCGCTGCCGCCAGCAACAGGCCGGGGACGAGGATGAAGAGGATCTGCAGCGTCAGCAGGGCGCCCTCGCTGTTGCCCTCAACGCCCGGGATGGCGCGGAAGCCGACCCACTGGAGGATCAGATAGGGGATCAGGGCCACGACATGGCCGATCTTGGTCGTGGCCGAGAGGATGGAGAACATCAGGCCGGTACGGTCCACGCCCGTATCCAGCCGGATCTCGTCGCCCGCATCGGCCATCATGGCCCGCAGCAGGAACAGGCCGGCCGCATAGGGCAGGCCGGCGATGAACATGGCCGCCGCCGTCAGGGCGAAATTGCCACCCGGGACCAGGGTGGCACCGATGTAGAAGGCTGCGAACACCAGGCTGGCCGTCGCCAGCGCCTTGTCCTTGCCGATCTTCGTTGCCAGCCAGGCCCAGAACGGGGCCCCGACCAGTCCGGCGACGAAATAGAACAGCATGAAGAGCGAGGCTTCGGTGTGGTCGTAGCCCTTGATCTGGCCGAAGAAAAAGAACAGCAGCGCGCCGGTGATGCCCGGGGCGATGCCCAGCAGCAGGTCGGCGAACAGCAGCTTGCGCACCGTCTTCTTGCCGAACAGGCCGAGGTAGGCCTTCGGGCCGCCGTGCGGTGCGGCCCCGGCATTGACCGGCTCGGGCACCACGAACATGGCGAGGCCGATGGTGACGGGGAGGGCGATCATGATGGCCCAGCCCATGATGCGCACGCCGGCGGCATAGTCGCCGAGGCCGGTCTTCACCACCAGGGTCGGCAGGATCAGGATCAGGATCACGCCGATGATGTTGAACACCTGCCACCAGCCATAGACGCGGCTGCGCTGGTCGTACTGGGGCGCGAGGACAGAGGCCCAGCCCAGCTGGCCCAGGGTGCCGATGGAGAAGCCGAGGTAGAGGACCAGAAGCCAGCCGAACAGGTAGGCCGCACTGGCACCGGGCTGGACCAGGACGAACATCATCAGGGCCGACAGCATCAGGATCGGCGTCGAGACCGCCATCCACGGGCGGTAGCGGCCCCATTTCGTCTTCGTCCGGTCCATGCCCCAGCCGATGAAGGGGTCGAAGACGATGTCGATCAGCCTGACGGCCATGAAGACGGCGGCGACCACCCCCAGCTCCAGCCCCACATAGGTGGCGTAGAACTCAGGCAGGGTCACCGGCAGGGCAACGCCGAAGGCCGCCAGCGGCAGGCAGGGCCCGGAAAAGGCGGCCAGCAGGGCATTTGACCGGCGGGGGGTGGTGGAGGCTGTGGCGGTAACGGCAGCGTCGCTCATGGGGGCGTCCGGCGATCCGGCCCTGAGTCGGCCGTCCCGGCAGCATGCCGCCTTTGCGCCCGTCACGCGAGCGTAGGAGCCGTCGTCCGGTCCCGGTTCATCCCCGGCGTGAAGGGCCTTGCGGCGGACACACAGGTGGGGTCAGCTTCGCGGATGCCGATGCGCCTGCTCCTGCTGCTGATCAGCGCCCTGGCGACCGTTCTGGTCGCCGGGCCGGCGCGGGCACAGGCCGAGTTCTGCGACCGGCAGATCGAGGACTGGGGTGGCCCCGCCCTGGCCAATGGAATCTCGCTGCATTCGCTGGAATGGGCCCCGTTCGGCTCGGCCGAATGGGGTTGGGAAACCTATGTTCCCCTGATGCAGCAGGAGCTGGGCACAGGGTGCGCAGCCAGTTCGCCGGTCTTCGCGCGCCGGCTGGCCGATTTCCAGACCGCGCATCAGCTGCCGTCGACCGGCATCTTCGACCAGGCCACCTTCCAGACCTTCCGCGGCCTGTGGCAGGAGCGGCGACCCTTCATCATGGCGCGGGTGCGTGAGGAGCCCTGTCCGGAGCCGCCGCCGCTGTACCAGCTGGGCTATCTGGTGGCCTCCGAGGAGCATGCTGACCGCCTGACCCGGCTGCTGCGCCGCGACGTGCTGGAGGCCTATCGCCAGATGGTCGCCGCCGCCCGCGCCGAGGTGCCCGAGATCGCGAACGATCCGGAACTGCTGCAGATCTTCTCCGGCTTCCGGGACCCCGAGGCCGATGCGGCGCGCTGTGCGGCGTCCGGCAACTGCGACGGGGTTCGCCGCGCGATCTGTTCGCCTCACCGCACGGGTACGGCGGTGGACCTCTACGTGGGTCATGTCGAAGGCCTCGGCGTTGACAATACCTCCCCCGCCAGCCGCCTCCACATGAGCCGCAGTGCCACCTACCGTTGGCTGGTCAGGAACGCCGGCCGGTTCGGCTTTGTCCCCTATGCCTTCGAGCCCTGGCACTGGGAGTGGGTCAGCCCGGCCGGCGGCTATCTCGGGCCGCCGCCGCCATCGTGATCCGGGGACTGACCGACGCCGAGCGGAGCCTCGCCGCCGAGGCATTCGGAGACGCCCTGGCGCTCGACGCCATCCGCTTCCTGCCTCTGCCCTGGCCGTTTGACCGCGCCTTCGTGCCGGGCCGCTGGTTCGGGCGCGACTGGATCGTCTGGCCCAAGCAGACCCTGCCGCCCGATATCGGCGACGCGCCCCTGGGTCTGCAGGCGCTGCTGATCCATGAGCTCACCCACGTCTGGCAGGCTCAGCGGGGGGTCAATCTCCTGACCGGCAAGATCCGGGCGGGGGACCGACCGGCCTCCTACCAATATCCCCTCGGCCTGGACTGCGTCTGGGACGGATTGAACATCGAGCAGCAGGCCATGGTGGTCGAGCACCGCTTCCGGCTCTCGCGCGGCGAGACGACTCCGGCGAATACCGCCTTCTATGACCGGGTCTGTCCGGTCGGGCCCCGGATTCGCGGCTGAACCTTGCACCGCGCCTTGTGCGGGCCATATCGGAAACAGAGACTGTTCCCGATGTGGTGGAGCCCATCCCGATGCTGCAGCCCGCGATCTTCTTCGGTCATGGCTCGCCCATGAACGCCCTCGGCGGGCCCTTCGCCGACACCTGGCGCGCGCTGGGCGAGGCGGTCGGCAAGCCGAAAGGTGTGGTCATGATCTCCGCCCACTGGGAGACTGACGGCCCTGCTGTGACCGCGCAGTCGAACCCGGAAACCATCCACGATTTCGGAGGTTTCCCGGATGAACTGCATGCGATGCAGTATCCCGCGCCGGGGTCTCCGGAGCTCGCCGCCCGGGTCTCGGACCTGACCGGAGCGTCGCCGACCAGTCAGTGGGGCCTTGATCACGGGACCTGGTCGGTGCTGGCCCATGTCTGGCCCCGGGCCGATGTACCGGTGGTTCAGCTGTCGCTGGACCGGAGTCTCGATGCACGCGGTCATTACGATCTGGCCCGGCGGCTTGGGCCGTTGCGCGACGAGGGCGTCATCATCGCCGGCTCCGGCGATTTCGTTCACAATCTGCGCACCTGGAAGCGGGCCGGGGGCGAGCCCTGGCCGTGGGCATCACGCTTCAACGAGGCCGTGAAGGCGGCGCTGGTGCGGGGTGATCACGAGGCCCTGATAGACTGGATCGGTCTTGCCGCGGATGCGCAGCTGAGCGTGCCGACCGATGAACACTATCTGCCGCTGCTATACGTCGCCGCCCAGCGCAGGCCGGGCGACGACGTCAGCTTCTTCAACGATGTCATCGAGGGCGGTTCAATCTCGATGACGGGTGTCCGGATCGGTCAGGCTTTCCGCTTCAGGACATGATCCACGGCCCAGCTGCCCGGTCCGGCGAAGGCCAGATACAGGAAGACCCAGCAGTACAGCGCCGCCAGCTCGCCCTGGTTGACCATGGGGAAGAAGGAGGCCCCGCCGAACTGCCAATGGAACTGGGCATAGGCGACGGCCATCATGCCGGACATGAGGAACGCGACCGGGCGGGTGAACAGTCCCATCACGATCAGCACGCCGCCGACCAGTTCCAGAACACCGCCGATGCCGATCTGGCTGAAGAGTTCGAACGGTCCTCGCGCCGGGGCCGGGAAGCCGAAGAGCTTCTGCGTCCCGTGCTGGATGAACATCAGGCCGGAGACAATCCGGAGCCCTGCGAGGGCCTTGTCCGTATGGGGGTCGAGTCTGGAGAACAGGTTCATCGATTCATATCCTTCCGTCATGACCCGATGCGGGCCTTCGGTCATATTGAAACCGGTACTGTTACAGTCAACCCCTGATCGTCAGGCGGCCTTGTCGAGCTCCGCCATCTTCTGGATCCGCACATAGTCGGTCTTGCCGGTGCCGAGGACGGGCACCTCGGCCACGCGCACGATCTTCTTGGGAACGGCCAGTTCGGGGGCACCGTGGGTGCGGGCCCATTCCGCCAGACGGGCGACGTCGGCGTCCCGGCGGTCGGTGACCAGCACCAGCTTCTCACCCTTGCGGGCGTCGGGAATGGAGACCACGGCATGGCGGGCTTCGGGCCAAACCGCGCTGGCCAGGCCTTCCACCGCGGTCAGCGAGACCATCTCGCCGCCGATCTTGGCGAACCGCTTCATGCGTCCGAGGATCGAAACAAAGCCGTCCTTGTCGATGTCGACGATGTCGCCCGTGTCGTGCCAGCCGCCGGCCAGGGGTTCGACGACCTCGGGATCATCCGGCGACAGATACCCCTGCATGACATTCGGCCCGCGCAGGAACAGACGCCCGCCTTCCGGAATGCCGTCGACCGGGTCGAGCCGCCATTCCATGCCCGGGATCATCTGACCGACCGTGCCCGGCCGATTGCGGTCCGGGTGGTTGATGGCCACGATCGGCGCAGCCTCGGTCGCGCCATAGCCTTCCAGAAGTTTGAGTCCGTGGAAGCGGGTGTTGAACAGGTGATGGGTTTCGGGCCTGACCCGTTCGGCTCCGGCGACCACGAATTCGAGGGTGTCGAAATCATCGGGTGAGGCCACCCGCGCATACTGGTTCAGGAAGGTATCGGTCGCGAACAGGATCGAGGCCTTCACGTCCGGCAACAGTTCGACGATCTGTTTGGCATGCAGGGGCGAGGGATACTGGAAGGCCTTCATTCCATTCAGCAGGGGCAGCAGGATGCCGCCGGTCAGGCCAAAGCAATGGAATGTGGGCAGGGGATTGAACATCACCCATTCCGGCTTCAGATCGATGAACTGGGACCCCTGGCGGACGTTGGCGACCAGGTTCCACTGGCTCAGCACCACGCCCTTGGGTGAACCGAAACTGCCCGAGGTGAACAGGATCACTCCGGTCGAGGACGGATCGGTCTTCACCCGGAATTTCCTCGGCATCATGCCGGCCATCAGCCCATAGAGCTTGTCCTGCAGGCCAATGGATTTGCGGACGTCATCCAGCCAGACGATCTCCGCCACCTTGCCGAGTTCCTCCATCAGGTCCTCGAGCTTGGCCTGGTTGATGAACCGCTTGGCCGACAGGATCTTCTTCAATCCGGCGGCCTTGATGGCCGCCTTGATGTTGCTGACGCCCGAGGTGAAGTTGATCATGACCGGCACGCGGCCGTGGGCATGGAGGCCGAAATAGGTCACCACCACGCCGGAGCTGGATGGCAGCAATATGCCGACCCGCTCGCCAGGCTCCGTCATGTCCGCAACCTTGCGGCCCAGCACGAAGGCGGCCCGGATCAGGCCCGTGTAGGTCATCGGATTGCGGTCGATGTCCTCCAGAATCTCCTTGTCGCCAAATTTTTCCCTGGCGGAGATCAGGGCGTCAAAAACCGTTTCCTCAACGTGCCGGGGGTCCAGGGGTACGCGCAAGTCCATCCTCCGTGCGGACGCGGTTGTTCCGTGTCCTTCTTTCTAATGCGGTGAGACTAGGGGCGCCGCGTCGCGTTGAAAAGGTGCGTTACCTTGCGTGAGCTTCAGCCTGCCTTGCC
>JAIESL010000046.1 GCA_019746095.1 Caulobacteraceae bacterium | reverse complement strand
TGGTGCCTGGGGGCGGATTCGAACCACCGACACGCGGATTTTCAATCCGCTGCTCTACCAACTGAGCTACCCAGGCGAAGCATCCGCTCGCGGGAGGGCGGTCTATAGGCGAGCCGTTCCGGGGTGTCCAGCCGTCTGATCAGTCTTCGTTCGGGTCGGCTGTCGAGACGTCGTCTACGCTATCCGGGATGACATAGCCCCCGGTGAACCAGCGCTGCAGGTCGACATCGGCGCAGCGCTTGGAACAGAAGGGCTTGTATTTCGCGTCGGCCGGCTGGCGGCGGCAGGTCGGGCAGGTCGCCAAGGTCAGCCCTCCTCCAGGATGAAAGCACCCGGCACCCGGGCCGGATCGGCGAGGATATGGGCCCGCGGACCCAATTTTGCCACCCGGGGCCCTGCGATCGCGGCGTCCTCGGGAGCGGCCCGTGCGGTGATGCGGGCTGAGGTCGTGTCCGACAGCAGGGCAAGTCTGAGGCTTCGCACAATATCCTGGGCCCGTTGCGCGGGGCGGCGGCGGCCGTCAGGACCGTTCAGCACCTCGTCCAGCGGGGTCCTCCGCCAGGGCAAGGCCAGTTGAAGCAAGCCGAACCGGTTGACCGGGCCGAAGACGACCTCCGGCTCGCAGAATGCCTGTTTTGCCGCAGCCATGACCGCTTCACCGTCCTGACCCGTTCCGATCAGGTCGATGGCGACCAGCCCGCCCCAACGCCTCAGGCGGATCATCCGCGCGGCCGCATGCAGTCCCTGCCGATTCGCCCGCGTCCGGGCCGGAGCCCCAAATGCGATCCCCGGTGCCGGGGCGAGATCGAGGTCGACGGCGATCAGGGCGCGCGTCCGCTGAACCATCAGGTCGAGGCCGGTGTCCGGAAAGCTGTCACCGGGGGCAGCGGCCTCTTCCTCCGCCTCCTGGCCGGCCCGGATGGCGGCCGGGCCGATGATCGGTGTCACACCCGGAGCCAGACGGGCCAGGGTCTCCGCGACCGACGGTCCGGGCGACAGCAGCCGCGGTGTCCCCTCGCCTGCCCCGATCAGGCGCAGGGTCGCCCCCTTGCCCTCGCGCGGTTCGGCAGTGACCTCGACCTCGACCTTCTGCCCCCCGGCCAGCCGATCCTGTCCGCGAAACGGCAGGAAGCCTTGCGCGGACGGCCCCAGATCGACGAAGGCCCCCTTGAGCCCCGGATGGATCTCGACAATACGCCCGACGCAGCGCGCGCCGAGCCTGTGCTCGGCCAAATCATCGTCGCGCTGGATCAACAGGTGCTCGAACCGGCCGTCCCGCGCGATCACGCCCCGGACCTCGCCGGGCGTTTCGTCGAGGAAGGCCTCGACCTCGCTCATGCGCGCCAGCCGGCACCGTTCAGCAGATTGACCGTCTCGAACAGCGGCAGGCCCATCACGGCCGGGTAGCTGCCGACCAGCCGGGTGACGAACGCCCCGGCACGGCCCTGGATGCCATAGCCGCCGGCCTTGCCGCGCCATTCGCCCGAGGCGACATAGGCGGCGATCTCGGAGTCGGACAGCACCTTGAAGCTGACGCGGGTGTCGACCACCCGGTGCGTAGTCCGCACCCCTGCGGTCACGGCGACGCCGGTGAAGACCCGGTGGTTGCGGCCGGACAGCAGTTTCAGGAACCGCAAGGCCTCCGCCTCATCGGCGGGCTTCTCCAGCAGGCGCCGACCCACGGCCACCACGGTATCGGCAGCCAGAACGACAGCGTCCGGGGCACCGGCGGCCACGGCCTCGGCCTTGGACACGGCCAGGCGAGCGGCGAGACGGGTCGGCGTCTCGTCCTTCAGCGGCGTTTCGTCGATGTCGGCGGGTTCGACGCGGTCGGGCGTGATCCCGACCAGCGCCAGCAGTTCGATGCGGCGCGGGCTGGCCGAAGCCAGCACCAGTTCCGGACGGCTCATCCGAGCCCGTCCTTACTTGAAGCGATAGGTGATACGGCCCTTGGTCAGGTCATAGGGCGTCATCTCGACCAGGACCTTGTCGCCTGCCAGCACGCGGATGCGGTTCTTGCGCATCTTGCCGGCGGTGTGGGCGATGATCTCATGGTCATTGCCTTCGAGCAGCACGCGGAACGTCGCATTCGGCAGCAGTTCGCTGACGACGCCGGGAAACTCGAGCAGTTCTTCCTTAGCCATGCGGCCTCTCGCGCCCTGTGATCCGGAATCAGAACACGCGCCGGACGAAAGCGCGCGTCGTTAAGGAGCGGGCCTATGCATGAGAACGCGCCAAAAGTCGAGGTGAAGCGAAAGACCGGCCATTGGCCAGCCACTGGCCTCATCCCCGCCGGTAGAGCGCTGTCACCAGGGTAAATAACCGCCGGGCCGTCTCGTGGTCGATGGCGATCTTGCCGTCCAGCCGGGCCTTCAGAATTTCCGCGCCCTCGTTGTGCAGACCGCGCCGGCCCATGTCGACGGCCTCGATCTGGGAGGGGGATGTGCCGCGCAGGGCTTCGTAATAGCTGTCGCAGATGGAGATATAGTCCTTCACCACCTTGTTCAGCGGTGTCAGCGACAGGCCGTGGACGCGGTGGAACTCCGGCCCGGTGATGTCGAACGCCAGCCGCCCGTCCACCATCGCCAGCTTCAGCGCATAGGGACCGCCCGCCGCACCCGCCGGCTCGAAACTGTTCTTCTCCAGCAGGTCGAAGATGGCGACCCGCCGCTCATGCTCGATCTCGGCCGTCGCCGACTGAAGGGTCGCAGGATCCAGGTCGATGGAAGTCAGCCGGTGGTCGCTCACGTCGGGTCCGCCTCTTCCGACAGATGGGTCGGTGCCAATTTCGCGGGCCAGCGTTCCGACAGGTCGGTCAGGACGGCGTCGAGACACTCCACATCAATGCGCAGGTCGCCGCCGCCGGCGAACATCAGAATCACCCGCCCCCCCGGGGCCTCGTCCGGGGCGAACTCCATGGCCAGCAGCTCCAGCGCGCTCTCGGGCAGACGCGGCAGCCGGCGGCTCTTGACCGCGATGACGTCGCCGAACTGCATGGCCGCCATCACCCGCGTACCGCCGCATTCCCAGCAGAACCGGCTGAGCTTCAGCGTCACCCGCCGCGAGGCCGGCTCCCAGACAATGTCGACGGGACGCAGGATGGCGTCCTGCAGGGCCGCGGAAATGATGTGCAGGTCGTCGGCGTCCTCAGCCAGCAGGCGCAGCGGTTCGACCGGCGCGCGCGCCGCCGTCTCCGTCTCCGCCTTGCGGGCCTCAGTGCTCACCGGCGTCGCCCTTGATCCGCCGTATCTCGGCCCCGCAGGCGCTGAGCTTCTCTTCCAGCCGTTCGAAGCCACGGTCGAGGTGATAAACCCGCCCGACCGTGGTCTCGCCCTCGGCCGCCATGCCGGCAATCACCAGACTGACCGAGGCCCGCAGGTCGGTGGCCATGACCTGGGCTCCGTGCAGGACCGGCACACCCTTGACCACAGCCTCGCCGGCCTGGACGTGGATATCGGCCCCCAGCCGGGCCAGCTCGGGCGCGTGCATGAAGCGGTTCTCGAAGATGTTCTCATGGATGACGCTGTCGCCATCGGCAGTGGTCATCAGGGCCATGAACTGGGCCTGCAGGTCGGTGGCAAAGCCCGGATAGACCTCGGTCGCCACATTGACCGCCTTGAGCCTTACGGCCGGATCGCGTTTGACGATCACACCGTCGCTGGTCGGCGTCACCTCGACGCCGGCCTCGATCATTTTTTCGCTCAGGGCCGTCATCAACTCCGGACGGGTCTTCGTCAGCTGCACCTCCCCGCCGGCCATGGCCGCGGCCACGGCATAGGAGCCCATCTCGATCCGGTCAGGAATCACCGACCAGCTGGTTCCGCCCAGGGAGGAGACGCCGGTGATGGTCAGGACATCGGTATCGATCCCCTCAATCTGCGCGCCCATGGCGGTCAGACAGCGGGCCAGATCGCCGATCTCGGGCTCCCGAGCGGCCTTGCGCAACACGGTCACACCGTCCGCCAGCACGGCGGCCAGCAGGGCGTGTTCGGTCGCACCGACCGAGACGAAGGGAAACTCGATCTCGGCCCCCTTCAGCCCGTGCGGCGTGCGGGCGATGACATAGCCCTCATCCAGCTCGATCTCGGCTCCCATGGCGGTCAGGGCCTGCAGGTGCAGGTCGACCGGCCGGGCACCGATGGTGCAGCCGCCGGGCAGGGACACCTTGGCCTCGCCCGTCCGGGCCAGCAGCGGCCCCAGTACATTGAACGAGGCGCGCATCTGCCGGACCAGATCATAGGGGGCGAAGGTCGAGGTCAGGGTCGCGGCATGAAACAGCGTCTCCTGCCCGTCGGCCCCGTCGCGCTCGGAAACCTCGACGCCCAGCTCGCGCAGCAGACGCCCGAGAAACTTCGTGTCCGCCAGGCGCGGCATATTGGTCAGCAGCAGCGGCTGATCGGTCAGGATCGATGCGGCCATCAGCTTGAGGGCGGAGTTCTTGGCGCCGCTGATCGGAATGCTTCCGTTCAGGCGGGCGCCACCGGTGATGGCGATGCTGTCCATGTCGTCTCTTGCGGCCCCGAGCAGGGCGCAGGGGGGATCGGCTATCTAGCGCGGACGACTATCGTTGCGAAAGGCCGACATCCCTTCGGTCGATGACATTCAGTTGCTCGGCTTTGCAGTCCCGCCGGCGCGGCCGGCCGCCTTGCGCCGCTTGAGATTGTCGCGCAGCGCTGTGGCCAGCCGCTGGGCCCGCCCGGTCGCCGGGGTCGGGGCCTGCGCCAGCGGGTCCGGCAGGCTGGTCGGCAGATCGGGTTGGGGCGACGCGGCCTTCGACTCATCCATGGATCAATGTGACCCCGCGCCGGTCCTTTCCGCAAGCGGACACGCCTCGCGAGACGCGCGAAACACTTTTATCCCGCAATCGAAGCAAAAGTGGCTCGGGGGCTTCCCCCGTGCGCCCCGGTTGGCTATAGGGCCGCTTCCTCAGAAAAGGCCGCCGTAGCTCAGTGGTAGAGCGCATCCTTGGTAAGGCTGAGGTCGTGGGTTCGATTCCCCCCGGCGGCACCACTTCTGAAGACAGAGAGGGCGGAGCTTTTCCAGGCTCCGCCCTTTTCCGTTCCGGCATTACGGCCTGACTGTCGCCGCGTCTCAGTCGGCCTCGGCGCGATTCGGCTGGATCAGCGGAAAGCGCCGCGGCGGGCCGCCGGGACGCATCACACGGTTTTCGAACGCTGCTGCGGCACCGGACGGCTGGTATCCGGGGAAGGCGTAGCCGCTGTCGTCGAAATACAGGCGGTCAGGACCATAACCGTAGCCGTAGCCGTAGCCGTAGCCCGCGTAGGGATAGCCGTTTTCGACCTGACGGTAGCTCAAATCCAGCCGTCCGTTCTCGCCGAGCGGCAGGGAGACGGCCACCCCATAGTCACGATAACCGCCCGTGCCGATGCCGAAACTGACCTCACCATGCATCTTGCGGTCGTCAAACGGCTCTGCCGCCGCCTCGGGCCAGGGCTGGTCGGCGGTTGAACGCGCGGCGATCCAGCGGTCGATCTGCTGATCGGTGGACAGGCCGTGCGGCACGGCGTCCTGGGTCGCGCCATGGGTCGAGGGAGCCAGAGGCTGGGCCGTGGCTCCCAGATCAACAGTCGTTGCGGGAGCGGTGGCGACGACCCCGTCGGGGTCGGATGCCAGCAGGCCGGCAGCCAGGATCAGTACGACAACGGACATGCGGCGAACTCCACTCGGAGGACTACCCTAGCCTCAAATGAGGCCAAGGTCAGGCCGTCCCGTCGCCGCGCCCCAGAGGGTCCGGCAGCCGCCCGCCCTCCGGCACGAAGCTCAGGGCCACGGAATTGATGCAGTAGCGCAGACCGCCGGGACCGGGACCGTCCGGAAACACATGGCCCTGGTGGCTGTCACAGCGGGCGCAGCGGGTCTCGGTCCGGATCATGCCGTAGGAACGGTCGGTGATCGCCCGAACGTGGGCCGGGTCGACCGGTTCGGTGAAACTCGGCCAGCCTGTGCCGCTCTCGAACTTGGTCCCGGTCCGGAACAGCGGCAGGCCGCACTCCCGGCAACAGAAGACCCCGGCCCGCTTTTCTCCCAGCAGGGTGCCGCAGAACGGTGCCTCGGTACCGTGGGCCAGCAGGACGCGCTTCTCCTCGGCGGACAGGTCGGCTTCCAGCGCAACCCGCTGGCTGTAGCTGGGCGGGGTCAGGTCGAAGCCGGAGCCGGAACGCAGGGTCGGGACGATGTCTGGATCTGTCATGGGCTGAAAATAGGAAGGGCCGGGCGAGGGTTCCACCCCGCCCGGCCCTTTGCCGATCCCGATCCGGCAGGTTGCCGGTCTTGAGGTCCTACTGGAACAGGGTTCCGACCCAGGCACGGACGGCGGCCTCATCGGCGGGGTTGCCGGTGTAGGTCAGGCCCGGGGCCGGGGTGTAGGGCTGGTTGTTGGCGCGCGGACGCGAGGTCCAGGCCTTGTGGCCGTAGCTGAGGTCCGAATAGTTGGACGGCAGGCGTTCCACGGTCGGTTCGACGAAGATCGAGTCCGTGGCCGTGGTCGAGCCGGCGATGCGCACGTTCGGAAGCTTGGACAGCAGGTCCAGCGTATCGAGGCAGCCGCCCGAGCAACCGGCGTCAACCAGCACGATCACCGGCCCCTGGACGGGGTTTGCGGCGCCGGTGTCAGCCACAGCCGGACGGCCGGCAAGGGTGAAGGTCGGCTGGCGCGCGGCGAAGGCGGCGTCGAAGGCGGCCACGATCTCACGGGTCTGGACGATCACCGACATCGATTCCTGGACGAAATAGGGATCGGCCTCCATCCGGGCGAGCGCCCCGGCGTACCAGTCGCGGTTGCCCTGGGTGGCACGGTAGGTGATGTCACCGGCCGCCGGCTGACGGCTGACGGTGAACTCCGGGGTCCAGATGCGGTTGGCGAGACCATAGCCGCGCGCCGTCGAGGAGTTCTCACCGGAGCCCGAAGCCGCCCGCAGATCCAGCACAAAGCCGAGCGGTCCACGCAGGCTCGCGACCTGTTGTTCAACGGCGTTGTTGAAGGCGGCCCAGCCCGCGCTGTCGGCGAAGGAGTGGACATGCAGCCAAGGACGACCGTTGATCGTCTCGACGCCCAGCGGCGTGGCCGGCGGCATATAGACGGTGGCGCGATAGGCAGCCTCGAGGTCACCGGCGACCAGCGGCATCGGCCGGATCGGCAGGTCACGCGGGCGACCGCGGCCGGACTGGAAGCTGCACTGCGACGGCATACCGGCCGTCAGGGGATTGTTGCGGTTCCACATCAGATACGGGGCCGAGGTCACGCGACCGGCCTCGGTATCGAGATTGCCTTCCCAGCGGTCCAGTTTGGCGCGGGCGAATTCCTCGATCGGCATGGCGTTGCACTCGACCACAACGTCACCGACGCGCGGGGTACCCCGGGCACCCGGCTTCACATAGGTCACGACATAGCGGCCGTTGCGCCAGCCGGTAGTGAAGCCCGGCCAGCTGATGCCGAAGAAGGGGCCCATACCTTCAAAGGTCGGGCTGACGCGGATGTTCGAGTCGCGGAAACCGCCCGCATAGAAGCGCAGCAGATAGGCGTGGCTGTCACCGCTGTTGACCCGGGGAGCCAGGGCCAGGGCCTCCTGCAGGCCCGTGTCCAGCCAGGCACGGAAGCCCTGGCTGGCGGCACCCGGCACCGCCGGTGCGGGGTGGTTGGCCGCCAGCTCATCATGGGCCCGCTGCAGGTCCTGCCTGGCCAGGGCCCGGAAGTCCTGGGCGAAGGCGCTGCCGGCGCTGACAGCGACGACCAGGGCTGCGGTGGCTGCAACAGAAAGGAAACGGGACATCAGGTCAGGCTCCGGGCCAGTAAGCGGGACAGGGACGGGATCAGAATGGGAGGGTGGGTATGAACGGAACTGGAACGGGTTAAACCCCATCGGAGCCGCCCTTGCCAAGCCCATACCCGGCTCAGGTGAACGCCCCCTTGGTTTACTCCCGCGGGAACGCGGCCTAATCGGGGCGAACAACACCCTCTGCGATCACGTTCGCTTCAGATTCAAAGACACATGTTCTCCAAAATCCTGATCGCCAACCGCGGCGAGATCGCCGTCCGCATCATCAAGACCTGCCGCCGGATGGGCATTGCGACGGTGCAGGTCTATTCCGAGGCCGACGCCGGTTCGCTGGCCGTCGAAATGGCCGATGAGGCGGTTCTGATCGGCCCCGCCCCGGCGGCCCAGTCCTATCTGCTGGCCGACAGGATCGTCGACGCTGTGCGTCAAACGGGCGCGGAGGCCGTCCACCCCGGCTTCGGCTTCCTGTCCGAGAACGCCGGCTTCGCCCGCCGTCTGCGCGACGAAGGTATCGCCTTCATCGGCCCGAACCCCGAGGCCATCGAGGCCATGGGTGACAAGATCAGCTCCAAGAAACTGGCTGCCGCCGCCGGCGTCTCGACCGTCCCCGGCCACATGGGTCTGATCGAGACGACGGAAGAAGCGGTGAAGATCGCCAACGGGATCGGCTACCCGGTCATGATCAAGGCCTCGGCCGGCGGCGGCGGCAAGGGCATTCGCGTCGCCCACTCCGATGCCGACATGGCCGAGGGCTTCGCCGCGGTGAAGGCTGAGGCGCTGGGTGCCTTCGGCGATGACCGCGTCTTCCTCGAAAAATTCATCATCGACCCGCGCCACATCGAGATTCAGGTGCTTGGCGACAAGCACGGCCATGTCGTCCATCTGTTCGAGCGCGAGTGCTCGATCCAGCGGCGCAATCAGAAGGTCATCGAGGAGGCCCCCTCGCCCCTCCTGGATCCAGAGACGCGCGCCGCCATGGGGGCCCAGGCCGTCGCCCTCGCAAAGGCCGTCAACTATGACAGCGCCGGCACGGTCGAGTTTGTCGCAGGTCAGGACAAGTCGTTCTTTTTCCTCGAGATGAACACGCGACTTCAGGTCGAACATCCGGTCACCGAATTGATCACCGGGGTCGATCTGGTCGAACAGATGATCCGGTCAGCCTGGGGTGAAAAGCTCGCCTTCGAACAGAAGGACCTGGCCATAAAGGGCTGGGCCATCGAGAGCCGCATCTACGCCGAGGACCCCTACCGCGGCTTCCTGCCCTCGATCGGACGGCTGGTCCGTTATGAGCAGCCCGAAGAGGGCGACCAGGGGGACTACACGGTCCGTAACGATTCCGGCGTCCGCGAGGGCGACGAGATCTCCATGTTCTACGATCCCATGATCGCCAAGCTCTGCGCCTGGGGTGAGACCCGTGGTGCCGCCATCGACGGCATGGCCCGGGCGCTGGAGGACACCCACATCCAGGGCGTGGGGCACAACATCCCCTTCCTCGCCGCGGTCATGGACCAGCCCCGCTTCCGCTCAGGCCAAATTTCGACCAGCTATATCAAGGACGAATTCCCCGACGGCTTCCACGGCCTGCTGCCCGACCGGCACCAGACCGACATCCTGATCGCCACGGCCGCGGCCATGAACGAGATCACCGCCGAGCAGTCCGGCGACCCGTCCGGCCGCACCGACTGGATCGTCCTTGTCGCCGCCCAGGGCCCCGGTCACCCCGCCGGCCCCGGAGACGCGCACGGCGTCTCCCTCTCCTATGACGACGACGAGATCCTGACCCTTGAGCTGGCCGGCGAGGACCGTGCCCTGAGGCTCGGCGACATCGACTGGCGCCCCGGCCTGGCCCAGTTCCGCGCCGTTCTGGACGACATTCCCTTCACGGCCGAGGTCAGCCGTGTCGCTGACGGCTTCAGTATCCGGACCCGCGCCGCCCGCGCCCGCGTGCGCGTCCTGAGCCCCGCCGTCGCCGCCCTCTATGCCCGCCTGCCGGAAAAGGTCGCCGCCGACACCTCGAAACTGATCCAGTCCCCCATGCCCGGCCTCGTCGTCTCCATCCCGGTGACCGTCGGCCAGGAGGTCAAGACCGGCGAGACCGTCGCCATCATCGAGGCCATGAAGATGCAGAACATCCTCAAGGCCGAGCGGGACGGCGTGGTGAAGGCCGTCAGCGCCGCGGCCGGCGATCCGGTCGCCGCCGACGACGTGCTGGTCGAGTTCGAATAGGTGTGCTTGGCTTCCCGCTACCGGGGGAGGCACCATGAGTCTGAAAGACAAGCTGTTCAGTCTTGACGGCCGCCTGCGCCGTCAGGACTGGTGGGCGGCGAGCATCTGCATTGCCATCCTGGTCAACATCGCCATCGAGGTCGTCATCGGCCTGACATTCGGTAGCGCCTATACCGTGTTCAGTGGCGGACTGGGGGCCTACGAGCTTCGTGTCGCCCGGATCGAGGTCATTGCCCTGCAACATTTGATCAGTCTCGCCACGCTGCGGCCTGCGCTGGCGATGGCTGCCAAACGCGCCCACGATCGGGACAGGAGCGCGCGCACGGTCATCGCCGTGATGTTGGTCTCTGTATTGCTGAGCTACGGCCCCACCTACTTCTGGATCATCGTCCCCTACGACGTCACGTCGATGGCGACGGGCGCCGGCTATCTTGCCTACAGCCTGATTTCGTTCGCCGCCTCTCTCTATCTGTTCGTCGTCGTCGGCTGCCTCGACGGGACGCCCGGCCCCAACCGCTTCGGCCCCTCGCCCAAGGGCCTCGGCGGCGACCCGGTGGACAAGGCAGCAGACATCTTCGACTGAGGATGCCCGCATGATGCCGTTCAAACACGCCCTGTTCAGCTTCAACGGCCGCATGCGCCGCCGCGACTGGTGGCTATGGTCGATCACTGTCGGCATAGCCCAGATACTCGTCACCGAGATCACCAACCTGCTGCTCTTCGGCCCCGCTCACTCCCTGCTGGGAGGGACCGGGCAGGCCGCCCCGCAGCGCGCGATGGATGGTGGCCCGCAGACCGTCCTCTTGGTGGCGACGCTGGTGTTTCTCTGGCCCTGGCTGGCGCTGGCGGTGAAGCGCGCGCACGACCGGAACGCAACGGGCGTGGCCGTCACCGTCTGCACGCTGATCGCCACATTCCGCATGCCTCCGAGCTTCTATGCGGACGCCGGGGTTCGCCTGGACGAGGGCGTGTGGAACTGGGCCCCGATGATGATCACCGCCCTCGCCCTGATCGCGGCACAGTTGTTCCTTCTCGTCGTCCTCGGCTTCCTCGACGGCACCCCGGGCTCCAACCGCTTCGGCACCTCACCCAAGGGCCTCGGCGGCGGCCCGGTGGACAAGGCGGCGGACATCTTCGATTGAGGATGCCCGCATGATGCCTTTCAAACACGCCCTGTTCAGCTTCAACGGCCGCATCCGTCGCCGCGACTGGTGGCTCTGGTCGATCGCCCTGCTCCTGATCCAGACCCTGGCCGTCCGCGTGACTGACACCCTGCTGTTCGGCCCGGACGCTGACCTCCAGGCCGGGAACAATTTCGCCTGGTTCTTCGGCACGGCACCCGTGACGGGGGTGCATTTGACCGGGCTGGCCTTCGGCCTCGTCTTCCTGTGGCCCGCCCTGGCCTTGACTCTGAAGCGTGCCCGGGACCGGGACCGGCGGGGCCGTGAGCTGGTCTTCATCCAGCTCGCCGCCGCCGCCAGCTTGCTCCTACCCGTCGACGTGTTCGAGACCGCCGGCCGCGCGTTCGACGCCGCCGACTATACGGCCGCCGCGCCGGCCATGCTCTACGGGGTCGCCCTCATGATCGGCTCCCTCTATCAACTGGTCGTTCTCGGCTTCCTCGATGGCACGCCGGGCCCCAACCGCTTCGGCACCTCGCCCAAGGGGATCGGCGGCGACACGGCCGAGGTGTTCAGTTGAGGATGCTGCCATGCCTTTGAAAGATCTGCTTTTCAGCTTCGAAGGCCGGATCCGCCGTCGCGACTGGTGGCTGTGGAGCATCGGCATCGGTATTGTGTGGGCGGTGGTTTTCGCCGCCCTCAGCGCCGTCCTGTTTGGCTTGAGCTTCATGACAGCCCTGGCGGGAGGCCCGGAGCTTCCTCAAGGCTGGGCATTCACAGCCTACAGCCTGATCACCTTCATACCGCTGCTTTGGGTACAGGCCGCCCTCGCCGCCAAACGTGCCCATGACCGCAACCACCGGGCCCAGATCGCGGTCGGCCTTACCGTCGTGGCAAGCCTCGCCTCCTTCGCGCCCGAGATTGAAGACCTCGCGACCAACGCCGCGCTGACGGAGAACGTGTTCAACACACTCTACATGGCGACCAATTTCGCTATCGCGGTGGTCAATCTCTACCTGATGGTCGTCCTCGGCTTCCTCGACGGCACCCAGGGTCCCAACCGTTTCGGCCGCTCACCCAAGGGCATCGGCGGCGATCCGGCGGACAAGGCGGCCGACGTGTTCAGCTAGCCGGCGGCGCAACAGGGGTCACCGGTCCGAAGACCCGGCCGAAACTGACCCTCAGCGCCTCATCCGCCTCATCCATGGTCGCCGGCACGCCCAGATCGACCAGGCTGGTGACCCCGTGCTCGGCGATGCCGCAGGGCACGATGCCGGTGAAATGATCAAGCTCCGGCTCCACATTCAGGCTGATGCCGTGGAAGCTGACCCATTTGCGGACCTTGACGCCGACGGCCGCGATCTTGTCCTCGCGGCTCCAGCCCGGCCCCTTGCGTTCGACCCAGACCCCGACCCTGCCCTCACGAACGTCTGCGCGGACCCCGAACTCGCCCAGCGCACCGATGATCCACTGCTCCAGCCCGCGCACCAGGGCGCGCACGTCCTTGCCGCGCTGGTTCAGGTCCAGCATCACATAGACCACCCGCTGGCCGGGCCCATGGTAGGTGAACTGCCCGCCCCGACCGCTGCGATGGACCGGGAACCGGGCCGCATCCAGCAGGTCGCCGTCCTTCGACGAGACCCCCGCCGTATAGAGAGGCGGATGCTCCAGCAGCCAGACCAGTTCGCCGGCCTCACCCGCCGCGATCGCCGCAGCCCGGGCCTCCATGACCGCCACCGCCGCGTCATAGGCGACATGGCCTTCCGAGACCGCCCATTCGGCCGGCCGGCCATCGGCGCGAATCAGTTTCGAGACGGCATCGCTTAAGGCTTGGGAAAGCATGACGCCTCCAATGTGGGGGACGGGAGCGCCATGCAAGTCCAGATCGCCCAGAACCCCGTCTCCTCAGCGTCAGCGTCAGAGTGCCCAGTGAGTCAGATCGAAGCCGTCGAAGTCGAAATTTCGGTCGTCCTGGGGCGTTCAGTCCTGCCGATGAGCCAGCTGCTGCGGATGGGCCGTGGGGCGGTGATTCCGCTCGACGCCTCGGAACATGACGAGGTCTGGATCCTCGCCAACAACCATCCGGTCGCCCGCGGCGAGATCGAAATCCGTGACGACCGCATCGCCATCACGGTGACCCGTGCCGCGGATGTCTACGACTTCATGGCCGGCGCGGCCTGAGGGCGTCTTTGGCGCGGGGTGACGGCGGCCCGGGACAAGAACCGACAGCCACAAATCACCAATCACCAATCACCCTATTCAGCCCCTTCCCTTCCGCGCCTCTCTCCGCTATCAGCCCCGCTCCGATGCGAGCGGTCGTGGCGGAATTGGTAGACGCGCAGCGTTGAGGTCGCTGTTCCTTAACCGGAGTGGAAGTTCGAGTCTTCTCGACCGCACCATCAGAATTGACAGGGCGAAACATCGGCGACAGCTGATCTGAAAACAGGGGAGGCAAAGCGTGAGCAAGATCGCAGACGCCCCCCTGCCCGTCGCTTCCCAGATAGAAAACGATCACGTCGCGCTGGACGAGGACTATGTCCTGACCGCCGCCTTCGTCGAGAAGGTGGTGGATGCGTCGGACGACGGCGACGGGCTCAGACTCCGTTCGCTGCTGGAAGACCTTCACCCCGCTGACGTCGCGGACCTGATGGGCTTTCTGACCTCGGAGCACCGCGCGGTCGTGGTTCTGTGGCTGCCGCCGGACCTGCTGGCTGAAACCCTGCCGGAACTGGACGACAACATCCGCGAGGAGGTGCTGGAGCGAGTCCCCCACCTGACGCTGGCCGAGGCGCTGCAGGAACTGGACTCCGACGACGCCGCCGCGGTGGTCGAGGACCTGGAGGATGACCAGCGTGAACGCGTGCTGGCCGCCATGCCCGAGATCGACCGTGCCGCGATCGAAAGCTCGCTGCGCTATGCCGAGGACTCCGCCGGCCGCCTGATGCAGCGCGAGGTCATGGCCGCGCCGTCGTTCTGGAACGTCGGCGACACCATCGACCACATCCGCAAGCAGGGCGAGGATCTGCCCGAGCTGTTCTTCGACATCTATGTCGTCGATCCGTCGAACAAGCCGGTCGGCGGCCTGCCGGTCAGCGGCCTGCTGCGCGCCGCCCGCACGGTCGCCCTCGTCGACATCATGGAGCCGGTCAATGCGATCGCCTTTGACCAGGACCAGGAAGAAGTCGCCTACATCTTCGAGAAATATCACCTGATCTCGGCGCCCGTCGTCGATGCGGCCGGCCGGCTGGTCGGGCAGATCACCGTCGATGACATCGTCAACATCATCCAGGAAGAGAACCGCGAGGACATCCTGCGCCTCGCGGGTGTTTCCGACGAGGACCGCGGGTCGTCGGTTACCGAGATCGTGCGCGGCCGCGTGCCCTGGCTGGCCGTCAACCTGGGCACGGCGGTCCTCGGGTCGATCGTGATTTCATGGTTCGAGGCGACGATCGCCCAGATCGTCGCCCTGGTGATCCTGCTGCCGATCGTCTCGGCCATCGGCGGCAACGCCGGGACCCAGGCCCTGACCGTGACCGTGCGTGCCCTGGCAACGCGCGAATTGAACAGCTCCAACGCGGCCCGTACCTTCCGTCGTGAACTGGCGGTCGGTCTGGCCAACGGCCTGGTGCTGGCCCCGCTGATCGGCCTTGCCGCCGGAGTCTGGTTCCAGGACTGGCGGATTGGCGCCGTCATCGGCATGGCCATGGTGCTGAACCTGCTGGTCGCGGCGACGGTTGGGGTGCTGACGCCCCTCACGCTGTCGCGGCTGAAGTTCGACCCGGCCGTCTCATCCGCGGTCTTCGTGACGGCAACGACGGACTTTTTCGGCTTTTTGATCTTCCTCGGCCTGGCGAGCATCGTGCTTCTGTAGAGCGGCCCGCGCCTTGCTGGCTCTCTCTTCGGGCGAGCGCGCCCGTCTCGATTTGGGTCAATCCGTGTCCGAAACGCCCACACACCGTCTGAAAGTCTCCCGCGAGGGGATGGTCCTCATCAAGAGCTTTGAGGGCTTCCGTCCGCGTGCCGTGCAGGACGAGGACGGCCGCTGGGTCATCGGTTACGGCCACAGCGCCTCGGCCCGCGAGGGCCTGACGGTGTCCGAGGCCGACGCCGAACTGCTGCTGCAGTATGACCTTATGCCCGTGGTGAAAGCGCTCAACGAACAGGTGCACAGTCCGCTGAACCAGCACCAGTTCGACGCCCTCGCCAGTTTCGCCGTATCGGTCGGCGTCGAGCAGTTTCTCGCATCCGACGTTCTGCAGCGGCTCAATGCAGGCCATGCCGGTCAGGCCGCCGACGCCCTGATCGGCTGGCCCGAGGATGCGTCCGCCGACGCACGCCTGCGTCGTCGCGCCGCCGAACGGGCCCTGTTCGTCGCCGATCCGGCCTCGGCAGTGACCCTGGCCGAACTGCTGGCGGCTCCCCTGCCGCCCCCGCCTGTCGAAGCCCCGGCCCCGACGGGAGATGAGCCCCCCGCGATCGATGGACGCGCGGCCGCCGTTGCAAGCCTGCTGGGGGAATCGCCAGCCTGGACTGCGGCACCCGACCCTGCACCTGCCGCCGCTCCTGAGCCACCTCCAGAGCCCACCCCCGACGCGGTCGAAGCCACCTCGCCGGATCAGGGCGAGGCAGGGGATCAGCCGACCTTCGAGCCGCCGGTCTCCCAGCCGGCCGACGCCATGACGCGTCTCAATCTGAACCGCTATTCGCCCTATGCAGCGGCGATCATCGGCCCCCTGCCCGGCTTCGCCCCGGCCCAAGCATCCGAACCGACCGGGACGGCCGTCGTGGCCGAGATCGCCGAGACGCCGGCCACGGTGGTTCCAGAGGTCTCCGTTGAGCCGGAACCGGCGGCCCCGGAACCGGAGATGGCCCCGACACCCGGGCCGGCCTGGTCTGCGCCAGCCATCGAGGTGACGCCGCTGGTTTCGGCCGCGCCCGTTGCCTCGCCCTTTCCGCCGATGGACCAGCCCCTGGTGCTGACACCCGCGACCGAGGCCGACTTCCTCGAGACCGACCGTCTGGTCTGGCCCGCAGAAGAACGGGTTGCGTCAGCGCCCGCCGATGAGACCGTACTGTTCGAGGACGAGCCGACCCTGTCGGTCCTGCGCCACGAGGTCGAGCCGGCCGGACCGCGCCGCTTTGACTGGAGCGAGACCGGTGCCTTCCTGATCATGGGCGTTGTGGGTCTGGCAGCCTGCGGTGCCTCGGCTGCCGCCTTCCGCCTGGCCGTCGAGCAGCCGTCGCCGATGGGCGAGACCACGGTCATCGCCTGGGCCCTCGCCCTGATCGGTGTGATCTGCGTCGGGGTGTCGTCCTGGAACCTCTATGTACGCTGGGGCCAGCCCGACTGACCCTGTCTCTCCTTGGGGAGAAGGTTGAGCGACTTTGCGCGGGACGCGGGCAATGCTACGCCCGCCGCCATGAGCATTCCCAACGCCCCCCAATCGATGGAATTCGGCCTCGGCGAGAACGCCGACATGATCCGCGAGACCACCGCCCGCTGGGCAACCGACCGTCTCGCGCCCCTGGCCGCCGAGATCGACGAGACCAATGCCTTCAAGCGCGAGCTGTGGCCCGAGATGGGCGAGCTGGGCCTGCACGGCATCACCGTCGAGGAGGCGTACGGCGGCCTCGGCCTTGGCTACCTTGAACATGTGGTGGCGATGGAAGAGGTGTCGCGCGCCTCGGCCTCGATCGGCCTGGCCTACGGGGCCCACTCCAACCTGTGCGTAAACCAGATCCGGCGCTGGGGTACCGAGGCCCAGAAGCAGAAATACCTGCCCAAGCTGATCTCCGGTGAGCACGTCGGCTCACTAGCCATGTCCGAGGTCGGCTCGGGCTCCGACGTCATGTCGATGCGCACCCAGGCGGTGAAACAGGGTGACCGCTATGTCCTGAACGGCACAAAATTCTGGATCACCAACGCCCCGCACGCCGAAACCCTGGTGGTCTACGCCCGCACCGGCGAAGGTAACGGCGGAGTCACCGCCTTTCTGATCGAGAAGGGCATGAAGGGCTTCAGCGTCTCGAAGAAGCTGGACAAGATGGGCATGCGCGGCTCGGACACCGCCGAACTGGTGTTCGAGGACTGCGAGGTCCCGGAAGAGAATGTCATGGGCCCCGTCGGTGGCGGTGCCGGGGTGCTGATGAGCGGCCTCGACTATGAGCGCGCCGTGCTGGCGGCGGGGCCGCTCGGCATCATGCAGGCGGCCCTGGACGTGGTCCTGCCCTATGTTCGCGAGCGCAGGCAGTTCGGCAAGGCCATCGGCAGCTTCCAGCTGATGCAGGCCAAGGTCGCCGACATGTATGTCGCCCTGAACAGCGCCCGTGCCTATGTCTATGCCGTCGCCCGCGCCTGTGATCAGGGCAAGACCACCCGCTATGACGCCGCCGGAGCGATCCTGCTGGCCTCGGAGAATGCGGTGAAGGTCAGCCTCGAGGCCGTCCAGGCCCTCGGCGGGGCCGGCTATACCAAGGAATGGCCCGTCGAACGGCTGGTCCGCGACGCCAAGCTTTACGACATCGGCGCCGGGACCAATGAAATCCGGCGCTTCCTGATCGGCCGGGAGTTGCTGGGCAGCTGAGTTTCAGCGGCGGTGGGCCCGGTCGGGACGAGGCTCCTGGCCTTGCGGTCGGGTGCCCTTCCGGATTGACGATTGTTAAGTGGCGTCCGTGTATCCTGCAGCCTAGAGCGAGACACCCCCGTCCGGACACCCGTAGCCGATGCCTGACTACGACTATCAGAGCGACACCCGGCCGTTCTCGCAGGTGATCGAGGACATCGGCGTCAAGGACGATCCGAAGCTGTACCTCGGTGAACTGGTCAACGCCTTCGGCGAGCGCGGTTTTGGCGCACTGATGCTGTTTTTCGGCCTGCTCAGTGTGGCCATAGGCATTATCCCCGGAACGACCACCATCCTCGGCGCCCCCCTGCTGCTGATGGGTCTGCAACTGGCCATCCGCCGCGACCAGTTGTGGTTGCCGCGCTGGGCCCTCAGGCGCTGGATCGAACGCGAGACCTACCGGGCCGGCGTGGCGAAGGTCCTGCCGCGGCTCAGGAAGATGGAGCGTCTGTCAAAGCCGCGCCTCGAGGTCATGACCAGCGAAATTTCAGAGGTGCTGATCGGCGTCGCCACCGTCCTGCTGGCGGTCATTCTGGTCCTGCCGCTGTGGGGCGGGAACCTGGTTCCGGCCCTTATCATCTCGACCTTTGGCTTCGGCCTGTTGCAGCGGGACGGGCTGGCGATCCTGCTCGGCTGGAGCGCGATCGGCCTGATCGGTGCTGCAGCCCTGGTCATCTGGCTCGCCTGGACCTGGGTTTCACCGTTTCTGCTACCGTTCTGGGCCTGGCTGAACGGTCTGCTGCCCCAGGCCTGGGCGTGGATCAGCGGCCTGTTCGGCGGCTGAAACGCGAGACGCCGGAGAGGTGTCCCTCTCCGGCGCCTGCGAGAACCTGAAAAAACTCAGCCGCGGAACAGCGACAGCACCAGCTGAGGCGTCTGGTTGGCGATCCCCAGTGCCTGGACTCCCAGCTGCTGCTTCGTCTGCAGGGCCTGAAGCTTGGCACTTTCCTTCGCCAGATCGGCGTCGACCAGATTACCCACACCCGCCTCCAGAGCGTCCGACAGCTTGCCGACGAACGTCAGGTGGGTCGAGAGTGCGTTCGACTTGGTGCCCAGCCGCGCGAGCGCTGCCGAAACCTTGTCGATCGAGGTGGTGACGGCCGTCAGGGACGCCGTCGCCTTGGTCAGTGTGTCGATCGACTGCGTGGTGGCGATCGTCACATTCGCGCCGCCCAGGGCGAGAACTTCAGCAGCAACCGTGAGGCTGGAGGTGCCCGCCACATTGGCCAGGGCCGCAAAACCGGTGGCGCCGGTCTTCAGCAGGTTTACCCCGTTGAATTCAGCATTGCCGGTCACCGTGGCGATCTGGTCGCGGAGGGCCTTGAAATCCTCGTTCAGCGCAGCGCGCGCCGACGTTTTGAGCGACGCATCCGTCGCCGACAGAGCCTTCTCCTTCAACTGGAGCAAGAGGTCAGAGACCGTCTCACCCGCTGCCAGAGCCACGTCCACCGCAGCGATGCCACGGTTGAGCGACTGTTTCACTGCGCCCAGCGCGCCGATATCGGCCCGTTGCCCCTGGGCGATGGCCCAGATAGCTCCGTTGTCCTTGGCATTGGCGACAGACTTGCCGGTGTTGATCCGGTTTTGCGTCGTTGCCAGGGCAGCGTTGGTCGCATTCAGGTTCTGGAGTGCGACTTGCGCACCCGTATTGGTGTTGACCGACAGTGACATCGGAGGGTCCTTCCATTCTGGTCGGTTGTGAAACGGCCTTCTGGCCGTAGAACCGGTTCTGGTTCGCGCACGACCACGCAAGGAACGGGCCTTTCCCGCCTCCGGAAATCCTCCATTTTTCCAACGATTTGCGAAGACCCGGATCACCACCCGGCAAGTCTGACCGGGCCCGGCATCTCCGGTTGCCTACCCCGTCCTTGCCGGGGTCAGCGGATCAGGCCGCCTGGGCGGCTCCCGGTCCGGCAAGGCCCTGCATGATCATGCGGTTGATGTCGATCAGGGCTTCGAAATCATCCTCGCCCCGCATCACGAGCGATGAGTGCCGGCTGACGAACAGGCTGATCGAGATGATCTGGGCCCGCAGGGCCTGGTCCATCGCATTGTCGGGACTGGCGCAATCGGTCGCCAGCGCAGACCACAGCCGCCGGTTCCAGTCGAGGGCGTCGATCCGGGTCGCCACATCGGTCACATCAACCGTCGAGGCGTGCATCAGCGCCCGGGTCACCTGCCCGAAGAGCCGGTACTCCGTCTCGCGCGGATTTTCAGCCCGCGTGGCCGCGGTCTTGTACGCCTGCAGCGACATTCGCCAGATCTTCCTCGTAATCGACCAGTTTCCGGGCCGTCATCAACGCCTTGTAGTATTCCCGAGCCATCACATGGCGCGATGTCGCCACGCAATCGGACAGCACCTGTGTATTGCGCGTCACGCCCATGAACTCAGTCAGGCGCAGCGCGAATTCGTCATAGACACGGGGCGCGCTCGTCTCATCGAGATACATCATCATGACCGGGAAATAGATGCGTCGCGCCGGCGTGTTCACGTCTTCGACCTGCATGATGTCCTTTTCACGGAGCACCGATGCCTTGTTCTGCAGGATCAGCACACCGCGGCGGTCGCCGTTCTGGACGACGGCACCGTTCAGGACGAATTTCTCGCCCGGCTTGAGCGACAGCTTCAGCGGCATACGACGGAGTCTCCTGGCCGACCCGCGGCGACGTTAGGAAGCCGGGTGCCAACGCACACTAAACAATCGTGGTTAACCATGTGTTGTGGATCGGCCACCTAGCCTGACCCCGGTAGCCTGAGCGAGTTGTCCATGTCCGCCCTCTCCGCCTCCACCCCGGTCGATGACACGGCGGCGCATGCCCCCGCCCCGACGATGCAGGGCACGGCCGGTGATGCCGCCTCCCCGGCCGCCATCGGACGGCTGTCGCGCTCGGTTGCAGCAGGGTCAGCCCGCTCGATCCGGTCCCAGAAGAAGGCGCTCGAAACCCTGAAGTCGGCCCTGGTGGCGATCCGGGCAAACGATTTCGAGCGCGCCACCCAGCGCGCGCTCGACTCGCTCCGGATCGACGAGACCAACGGACTGGCCTGGCATGTTCTGGCGATCTGCCAGGAGAAGACCAACCAGTTCGGCGCTGCGCTCCATGCCTATGAAGCGGCGCTTGGCCTGCTGCCGGATCATTCCGACATCGCCCACGACCTGGGCCGACTGGCGCAGCGCCTGGGGCATCTGGAAATCGCCGAAAAGCTGCTGCTGAAATTCCTCGCCTTAAACCCGGGTCATATCGAGGCCATCAACAACCTGGCCTGCGTCATGCGGGACCAGAACCGCTACGGGGATGCCATCGAGACCCTGCGACCGATGCTTCAGATCGAGCCGGAAAGTGCCGTGCTCTGGAATACCCTGGGTACGGTACTGAACGACCAGGGACGTCTGGACGAGGCCCTGACCTTCTTTGAGGAGGCCCTGCGGCTTGAGCCCGGCTTCGCCAAGGCGCGTTACAACCGGGCCAATGTGCGACGGCCGCTCGGGGATATCGCCGGTGCCATCTCGGACATGGAAGCCGCGATGCCCGGTGCCGAGAGCGGCTATGAGGTCGCCATGATGTCCATGGCCCACGCCCTGATGCTCATGGCCGAGGCCCGGATCCCGGAAGGGTTCGAGGCCTATGAGGTCCGGCTGGACCCGCACCTGCCAGACGCGATGCGTGTCGCTGTCCCGGCACCCCGCTGGGATCCCAAGACCCAGGACATCCGCGGCCGCCGGCTGCTGGTCGTCGGTGAACAGGGGATCGCCGACGAACTGGTTTTCGCCAACTGCATGAACGATGTGATCGAGGCCGTCGGGCCGGAGGGCCGGGTGTATCTGTCCGTCGAGGCCCGAATGGTCGGCCTGTTCCAGCGCAGCTTCCCGCGCGCCATCGTCGGCGGGCACAAGGCGGTGCGACTGGAAGGTCGCCTGACCCGGTATGTGCCGTTCGTCGAGGAACTGCCTGAGGAAAGAGCCCCCGAGTTCTGGACGCCGATGGCCAGCCTGATGGCCGTCTATCGCCCGACCGTTGCCTCCTTCCCGCACCATAACGGCTATATCCAGGCCGATCCGGAACGGGTCGCGCACTGGGCCGGCGAACTGGCCCGGCTGGGGCCCGGTTTGAAGATCGGCCTGCACTGGAAGAGTCTGGTGATGACCGGTGCCCGGGCCGCCGTCTTCGCCTCAAGCTTCCAGCTTTGGGAGCCGATCCTGAGTGCGCCCGGATGCCATATGGTCAATCTCCAGTGCGGAGACGTTTCATCGGACCTCGCGACTGCGGAGGCGGCCGGAATCAAGATCTGGACCCCGCCCATCGACCTGAAGGACGACCTCGAGGATGTGGCCGCCCTTTCGGTCGCCTGTGACCTGGTCATCGGTCCGGGCATCGCCGGCACCAATATCGCCGCTGCCTGCGGGGCCCGCACCTGGATGTCCGCCGCGCCGGATGACTGGCACCTGATGAAGACCGATCACTATGTCTTCTATCCGGAGACGAGAATTTTCGTCCGGGGCGCTGTGGACGGATGGCCGGACGTGATCGCCACCATGCGCGCTGCACTGGACAAGGCGGTCGCCGGAAGCTGGGCCGCGACCTGACGGCAAAGGCCTGGCCGCGGGAGCGCTAGCCGATTCGTTCGAAGCCCGCCGGCTCGGAGCAGTTGCGCGTCATGCCCATGCCGCCAGGCTGCCAACGGAGCACTGCGGTGGGCGCTGCGATCGATGCCTGACCCAGCAGGTCCGGGTAGGCGGCACGGACGACCGCGAACGCGTCAAGGACGTTCCGGTCGGAAACCACGGGCGGCGGGGGCAGGCCCCGCGTCCCCGCCCAGTAGGAGTCCGTGCGGACAATCGTCACGGTCCCGGGGCGCAGGCTGAAGACCGGCGCGCGCTGTTCCATACAGGTCCAGACCTCAGCGCCCGTAACAGCCAGCAGGCTGACGAGGGCATAGTCACCCGGCATGACTTCTCGCGTGCTGAAATAGACCGGGCCGTCCCGGTTGATCTGGCTGCCGACGATCCCCGTGCCGAACCCCTCATACCCGGGGGCGAAGGTGCGGGTTGCCAGATCGACCCGGCGGAACCCGGTGTTGGCTGCGAAAGGATATTTCGGGCCCGCCAGCACCAGCAGCGCTGTCGGCGAGGACGGGCTGAAGGCCGTGGCGGTCGGGCCGGAGCTGGCGCAGGCGGCGACCAGAAACGTCGCGGCGAGCATCACCACGGTGCGGACAAGCCGTGTCATCATGGTTCCCCCTTCCCGCCCGAATGGGTGCCCACCTGTGAGGCCGTCAGGACCTGACCCGCCAGGTCGCCCCCTGCGGCCCGTCCATAACCACGACATCCAGTGCATTGAGCCGGTCGCGGATACGATCGGCTTCTGCCCAGTCCTTGCCCGCGCGGGCGGCAGAGCGCTGTTCCAGCAGAGCCTCGACCTCAACGCGCAGGTCATCGGAAACCTCGCCTTCCAGCCATCCCGCCGGATCGGCCTGAAGCACACCAAGAATGGCCCCAGCGGCGAGCAATTCCCCTTTGGCACGGGCGACGACGCCGTGATCCCCGGCGGTCATGGCCCGCTCGATCTCACTGGACAGGGCGAACAGGGTCGCCATGGCCCCCGGCGTGTTGATGTCGTCCTGGATGGCCCCGAGGAAGTCCGCCGGGGGCTCGTCGCCATTGGCTTCCACCGCCGCGGCCCGGTGCAGGGCACCGTAGAGCCGGTCCAGTGCCTTGCGGCTCTGGTCCAGCAGCGCCTGATTCCAGTCCAGCGGCTGACGATAGTGGGCGCTCAGCAGGGCCCAGCGCACCACCTCGCCCGGTATGCTCTGAACCAGATCGTGCAGCAGCAGGACGTTGCCGATCGATTTGGACATCTTCTCCGCATCGACGGTCAGGAAGCCGTTGTGCATCCAGTAGCGGCTGTATTCCGCGTGGGCCTCGGGCGAATGGGCGTGGCCATGGGCGCAGACGCCCTGGGCAATCTCGTTCTCATGGTGCGGAAACACCAGGTCGATGCCGCCGCCGTGAATGTCGATCGGCAGGCCCAGCGTCTCCTCGATCATGGCCGAGCATTCGATATGCCAGCCCGGACGCCCGTCGCCCCAGGGCGACGGCCACGCCGGCTCGTCGACCTTGGAGGGCTTCCACAGCACGAAGTCGTGCGGGTTCTTCTTGTAGGGCGCGACCTCGACGCGGGCGCCGGCGATCATGTCGTCAAGGTTCCGGCCCGAGAGACGCCCATAGGTCTCGTAGGACGAGACATCGAACAGCACATGACCCTCGGCGGCATAGGCGCAGCCCTGGTCCATGATCGCACCGATCTGTTTGACGATTGCGTCCATATGGTCGGTCACGTGGGGCGCGATATCCGGCGGCGAGACATTCAGCCGGCTCATGTCGTCCAGATAGGCGGCCTCGTAGCGGGCGGTGACCTCGCCGATCGGCGTGCCCTCCCGGGCGGCCTTCTGATTGATCTTGTCATCCACGTCCGTGACGTTGCGGGCATAGATGACCTTGTCGGCTCCATACTCACGCCGCAGCAGCCGGACCAGCACGTCGAACACCACCGGCGGTCGCGCATTGCCGATGTGGGCATAGTCATAGACCGTCGGGCCGCACACATAGAGGGTCACCCGGTCAGGGTCGCGTGGCGTGAACGCCCGCTTTTCGCGGTGCAGGGTGTCGTGGAGAATCAGCGGCATAATGCAGCGGTTACCTTGGTTTTCTTGCGAGACGCACCGGATCGCCCATATAGCCGCTTCAATGCCGTCGCGAACAGCGGGCCGGCGCAGATGAGGGAGAACGGCGCGCGTTCATCCGGGACCGTCGTCCCGGCGCCACCTGGCCGTTGAAGATTGATCCATGAGTGCCACCCCCACCGCCCCTGCCCTGGTCAGCGTCAATGACGCCGTGATCCGACCGACCCGTGACGAGGCCCTGAAGGCTGTTCGCACCCTGCTGGCCTGGGCCGGAGACAATCCCGACCGCCCGGGACTGGTCGATACGCCGAAACGCGTGGTCGACGCCTATGGCGAATGGTTCGGCGGCTATGATGCCGATGTCGCCCAGGAACTGAGCCGCACCTTCGAGGACGTGCAGGGCTATGACGACATGGTCCTTCTGCGGGACATCGAGGTCGAGAGCCATTGCGAACACCACATGGCCCCGTTCATCGGCAAGGCCTATGTCGCCTACATCCCGCGGGAAAAGGTCGTCGGCATCTCCAAGCTGGCGCGGGTGGTCGAGATTTTCTCACGGCGTCTGCAGACCCAGGAAACACTGACCCAGCTGATCGCCGAGGCGATCGAATCAAACCTGCAGCCGGCCGGCGTGGCCATCATGATCGACGCCGAACACCAGTGCATGACCACCCGCGGAGTGCACCATCGCCACGTTTCGACCATCACCACCCGCTTCACCGGTGCCTTCAAGACCGACGTCGCGCTGAAGGATCGCTTCCTGGCACTCGCAAAGGGCTGATCCGCTCGCCTGAAAGGCGTATTTTCGACATTCCCGGGGGTATGGAACCCCAACCAGCCTTAACCCGCTTTACAAGCCGGTTCCGGGACGCCAAGAGACGATCCGAACGTCATAATTTGCGCTCGCCGCGATCGCGCCGGGCCCGATGGAGAGAGTGACACATGGGCTCCAAGCTTTCAGGCCCCGGCGGCCAGGGCGGCAAAACGATCGAGCAGAACGCGGACATCAACGTCACGCCGTTCGTCGACATCATGCTCGTGCTGCTGATCATCTTCATGGTCGCCGCGCCGATGGCCACGGTTTCGATCCGCCTCGACCTGCCGCCGGCGACCCCGCCCCCCCCGGGCGTGGTGAAGGAGCCGGTCTACATCACCATCCAGGACACGGGCTCGATCTTCATCGCCGCGAAACAGACGACGATTGAAACCCTGACCGCAGACGTTTGCGAGGCCCTGGCCGTCGCGACCAACTGCAAGGAAGAGCGCGTCTTCGTTCGCGCCCAGCCGGACGTGAAGTACGACCAGTTCATGGAAGTGATGAACGCCCTGCAGGAAGACGGCTACTACAAGGTCGGCCTGCTGAACGAAGACATCGAATAGGCGCAACGCCTCACTGATCGACCAGAAGCCGCGTCCGAAAGGGCGCGGCTTCTTTCGTTTGGATCACGGGTCTGGCAGCGGCCTGCCGAGCGCGCCGGGCCGTCGAAGACCGACAGGTCCGGGTCGGCAAAGACCGGCGGGCCGGAAGCCCGCACAGGGTCTGCCCGCGCTATGCGGCCTGCGTCCCGAACCGTTTGACCGGTGCTACTGGAC
>JAIESL010000091.1 GCA_019746095.1 Caulobacteraceae bacterium | reverse complement strand
CATCGTTTACGGCGTGGACTACCAGGGTATCTAATCCTGTTTGCTCCCCACGCTTTCGCGCCTCAGCGTCAGTAATGAGCCAGTATGTCGCCTTCGCCACTGGTGTTCTTCCGAATATCTACGAATTTCACCTCTACACTCGGAGTTCCACATACCTCTCTCACACTCAAGACATCCAGTATCAAAGGCAGTTCCAGAGTTGAGCTCTGGGATTTCACCCCTGACTTAAATGTCCGCCTACGCGCCCTTTACGCCCAGTAATTCCGAGCAACGCTAGCCCCCTTCGTATTACCGCGGCTGCTGGCACGAAGTTAGCCGGGGCTTCTTCTCCGGGTACCGTCATTATCGTCCCCGGTGAAAGAATTTTACAATCCTAAGACCTTCATCATTCACGCGGCATGGCTGCGTCAGGCTTTCGCCCATTGCGCAAGATTCCCCACTGCTGCCTCCCGTAGGAGTTTGGGCCGTGTCTCAGTCCCAATGTGGCTGGTCATCCTCTCAGACCAGCTACTGATCGTAGCCTTGGTGAGCCTTTACCTCACCAACTAGCTAATCAGACGCGGGCCGCTCTAATGGCGATAAATCTTTCCCCCGAAGGGCACATTCGGCATTACCACCCGTTTCCAGGAGCTATTCCGAACCAAAAGGCACGTTCCCACGTGTTACTCACCCGTCCGCCACTAACCCCGAAAGGTCCGTTCGACTTGCATGTGTTAGGCCTGCCGCCAGCGTTCGCTCTGAGCCAGGATCAAACTCTCAGGTTGAGTTGACTTCTGACCTAAGCAGATCGGACCGAAATCCGATTTGGCATTAGTTCTACGTATTATTGACGAGATCCCACGAACGTCTCTCCGAAGAGCGACGTCATGGTGTCTTTTCAAAAAGACCGCAGATGTCAGTGTCGATAGACAGTCCCGAAGGACTATCGCTAGGACACCGCCGCCTGCGTTTCTCTTTCCAGATCAACGATTTCAAAGACCGTAGGAACCGGTTGCCCGGCCCGACCGTTTAACGCCCGGTAAACGGCGGAGGCGGCGATTTAGTCGCCTCGGTATTCCGTGTCAAGCGAATATTCCGAAGAACATTCTCTTTCCAGCCAGTCCCGCCCGGAGGCGAGGGAGGCGCTGTTTAGCGCCTCAGTTTTCCGCGTCAAGTGGTTCTTTTTAAAGAAGAACCTCTGCCTGCGAACCCGCCCCGAGGGGCGGCGGAGGCGGCTGTCTAAAGAGAGCCAATCTCCGTGTCAACCGGGCTTTTCAGCCATTTTGCAGGGAATGAGATCCGAGGACTTCAGGCCGCAAAAAACCGTCTGGAAAGCCCGAGAGGCTTGCCTCTGTTTCGTTACCGACGATTCGTTTGGAGCGCGGAACCTAACCGAACACCCTTAAGGAAGCAACCCGCTTTCGCGACTTTCTTCCCGAGGGACCCTGGAGGCTTTCGACTCCCTGGCCCCGGCGGCCGGCCCGTTTCCGAGCGAGGCGGCGATATACGCAGCGCCCGATTTGTCCGCAACCCGAATCCGACGGATTCACGAACTTTCTCGCGGATTCGCGATCGGCCACCGTCCTGGCGGGTCCACAGGCCTCAGCCGGCGATATAGGTCCGCAGGGATTCCGCTTCCTGGGTGGCTTCAGCAATCTGGCATTTGACCACATCACCGATCGAGATGACGCCGACCAGTCGCTTGTCACGCAACACCGGCAGATGCCGGATCCGGCGGTCGGTCATCCGGCCCATCAGGGTCGCCACTGTCTCACCCGGGGCCGCGAAAATGACTTCACGCGTCATATAGTCGGACACCGGTCGGGCCAGCGCGGGCTGTCCGTCGCGCGCCACGGCCTTGACCACATCCCGCTCGGAGAGGACGCCGACCACCTTATCCTGATTACAGACCATCAGGGCCCCGACCCGCAGGCGGTCCAGCTCGCCACACGCCTGCCCGAGCGGCAGATCCGGACCGACGGCGTAGACGGCGTCGCCCTTGTCCTTGAGAATTTCGGCGACCAGCATCGCGGCTCCTCCCTCTCTATATACAGAGCGCGGCCGCGGACGGCCCGCTTCAGGAGTCAGCGTCGCCCAGATTGGGCGGGGAAGCAAATGTCCTGCGTCGCTCGCCGAAGGCCCTGGCGAGGGGGCCAATCAACAACGCGCCGCAGACAAAGCCGAACGCGTGCGCCTCCCATGCGATCCGGGCCCCCTCCATGCCGGGCGAGAGGCCGACCAGTCCGGTCGCCGCATTGACCCCCATGATGGCCATGGCCGTCACCAGAAAGCGGCGATCCGTCAACGGCCGCAGTCTGTGGTCCGGCCGACCCAGCATCCGGATTGCACCGCCCATCAGCCCGAACACCGCCCCGGACGCCCCGACCAGCGAATCGTAGCTGGCCGGATGCAGGAGGCCGTAACCCAGCGTGGCGACCAGTCCGCACGCCATATAATAGAGAAGGAAGCCGACCACGCCCTTTCCGGTGCCCATCAGCCGCGCCAGCGGGGCCCCGAAGGCCAGGGCACCGACCGCGTTCATCACCACATGGGCCCAGCCGCCATGGACGAACATGGAGGTCACGATTCCCGGCCACCACTCGCCGTCCCATAGCGACACCGGCCGAAAGGCCAGCGACAGGCCTCCGTCGGGCAGCATCGTCTGCAGAAGATAAAGTGCCGGCAACGACGCCGCGACCAGCACGGCCACGGTCGGGGCGTTCAGAATCCGGTCTGCAGGCTGCTGGGTCAGGGTGAACTCCGCAAAAGCGTTCAGGTGCCGCATCACGGCTCAAAGGTGATCATGGCAAGCGGTTCTTAATAACCATGACCCAGATTGGCACGCAGGGTCCTTGCCGGCCCGTTAACCCTGTCGCGTGGAGCCGCCTGAAATGACTGTCCGGACCAAGGCCCTGCCGGCATTCGCGCTCTCCGCCGCCCTGCTGTTGCTCCCCGCCGTGGCTGAGGCCCAGTCTGCAGGCTCGGCTGGCATGAGCGGCTACCAGGCCGGCTACGGCGGGGCCCGCTATTCGACCGCCCGCCCGCAGACCGGTTCGACCCGGGACGCCAACGGCAATCGCCTGATCGTCGACGGCATCATCCAGGCCGGTGCCAGCAGCTATTCCAGCGCCACCGGCGGCGTCTCCTCGAGCTTTTCCGGCGTCGGCGGCAATGGTGGCATGGCCATCGGGGGCTCGACTGCAATCGGCAACAGCCTGAACGTCGTGGTGCAGGGCAACCACAACACGGTCATCGTCAACTCGACCCAGGTCAACAACGGCGCCGTCACCGCCGGAACCAGCCTGAACGGCACACTGAGGCTTCCATGATCGCTGGTTCCGCTTCCCGGCGTCTGAGAACGGCTGTCGCGGCTTGTGCGACGGCTGCGCTGCTGGGCGGCTGTGTCTCGACCTCTGCCGGGCCGCGTGGCTTGTACGCCACCCCCATCGGCAATGCGCCGGTCACCGCCAATCCGACACCCTATTCCGCCGCCCTCTATTGCATGGCCGACTACGCCCGGCGCTACAACCTGCCCTCCCCGCGCATGGCGATCGGTCGGATCGCGGACTACACGGGCACGGTTTCAGCCGACGGCGGCCGGCAGGTCACCGGCGGCGCTTCCCTGATGGCCATTGCCGCCCTCGCCAAGTCCGGGGCGCGGATCGTCGAGCGCTATGATACCTCCGTCTCGGAGATGGAGCTGCGCTACGCCAACAACCGGCTGATCGGCGACGACGGTCCCGGCGGCGCTGACGACGTCCAGTACCGCCGCATCCTGGCCGGCTCCGTGCCCGGATCGGATTTCTACATCGTCGGCGGCATCACCGAGGTGAACTACAACATCCGGTCCTCGGGCTTCGACCTCGCCGCAGGAGAGGCAGCGAGCCAGACTCCATTGTCGGCGGCCGTCGCCGGCAAGGTCTATGTGATGAACATCGCCATCGACCTTCGCATGGTCCAGACCACCACTCTCGAGGTGGTCGATGTCGTCTCCTACCAGAAGCAGATCATCGGCCGGGAAGTCTCGGCCGGTGTGTTCGACTTCCTAGACGGCAATGTCTTCGATCTCTCGGCCGGCGACGGCGGGCTGGAGCCGGTCCAGTTGGCCGTCCGCGCCCTGATCGAGCGCGCGACCGTCGAATTCATGGCCAATCTCTACGGGGCTCCCGGCCCGGAAGTCTGCCTCAATGCAGGCCCCGACCCCCTCGGCGGCACGGTCGGCCCGACCGGCGGCTTCTATTCCGCTTACCCCAATACGGACACGAACAATGGCGCAACCCGCGCGGATCCGTCTCGCTGGCACGATCGCCGCGACGATGCTGTGCGCCGCAGCCGCTACTGAGGCCGCAGCCCAGGACGGCACCATCGTCCTGAACCAGCAACTTCAACTGGGCGACATCTTCGCCGGCCAGACGCTGAACGTCGTCGATTCGCAGGACCAGGTGACGGTCCGGACCTCGGCCCAGGGCAACAGCGCCTCGGGCGCGGTCTACAATGACGCGATCACCGTCCAGTCCGACCAGGCCATGGAAGGCGACGCGGTGGCCACCACCGACATCACCCTGGGCGGCGACACCTATGGGGCGGTGAACGTCACGACCCAGGCCGGCGGCAACTATCTGGCTGCCAGCGCCTACGACGCCACCCTGACGCTCGACGCGACCCAGTCGACCGATGACGGCCTGATCAGCGCCACAACCGAGATCGGCGACAGCACCGCCCGCCTGCACGCCGGTGCCGCCGTCGGAGCCTCGGCCATTTCCAACACGGTGGCTGTCTATGGCCAGACCTCGACTGTCGGCGGCACCATCGACCAGTCCTCGTCCGCCATTGTCAGGTCGTTCAGCCGGATCGAGAGCCAGTACATCCCGGACGCGGCCAGCGTGACCAGCCAGGCGATCGTCAACGCCATCGCTGTCAACAGCGACAATACCTCGGGCCAGGACCTCGGTCTCCGCCAGCGCTCCTTCGGTGCCTATATCGAGGCCGAGGCCAGCGCCAACGCCGCCAATGCCTGGGACCTGGCCGCCCGCGCCCGCGCCACCGCCAACCAGGCCGTGCTCTACAATGAGGGCGGGTCAGTCGTAACCGCTTCGGACCAGCGCAATTCCAGCTTCGTCCGCGCCTCGGCCCTGACCACCGCCTATGACTACGGCCGGGCAGAAGCCTATGCGCGCGGGGCCGCCAATGAACTGTCGGTCGGGAACAACGACATCTATGTCGAGATCGACAATACCCAGTTCAACACCGGCGGCGTGGACGTCATCTCCACCTTCTCCGGAACCAACGGCTACGATGTCGCGGTCGGGGCCGATGCCGTGGGCAACAGTGTGACCGGCTATGCCTGTTCGGAATGCGAAGGCTATCTGGAAGCCCGCAACACCCAGACCAACACCGGAGATGTCTCGGCGGTAGCCAATACCACCGTCGCAGGATCCAACCGTTCGGTCATTACCGGGGCCAATGCCGTTGGAAACGCGGCGAGCTTCTATGTCTCGCGGCCCGGAAATTAACATTAGGTAACTTGAGCCTCGCCGCCCTGTCGCCGAAGAGTTGCGCGGGGCGTCAGCGATAGAAGTATCGCGGTCCTTCCTGTTGTCCTGCGCGGCCCCGATCGGGAGATCTCGCGCCTATCGGAAAGAGACCGTGAATGCGTTCCGCCCGTCTGTTCCTGCTCGCCGCGGCCTCAGTCGCCGTCCTGACCGCCGCCGCACCGGCTCTGGCCCAGGTCCAGCCGTCCGATCCCTGGGCCCATACCACCAGCGACATTCCGGCTGATTCCAATGTCCGCTTCGGCGTCCTGCCCAACGGCATGCAGTATGCGGTCATGCGCAACGCCACGCCGCCCGGACAGGCGTCCCTGCGTCTGCGCATCGACGCCGGCTCCCTCATGGAGAACGAGGACCAGCTGGGGCTGGCCCACTTCATGGAGCACATGGCCTTCAACGGGACGACCAACATTCCCGAGAATGAGCTTCTGCGCATTCTTGAGCGTCTGGGCCTGGCCTTCGGGGCCGACACCAATGCCGCGACCGGCTTTGACCAGACCTTCTACCAGCTGGAACTGCCGCGCACGAACGACGAGACGGTCGACGCGGCCCTGCGGATCATGCGCGAGCAGGTTTCCGAGGCGCTGATGGACCCCGCCGCCCTGGACGCCGAACGCGGCGTGATCGAGGGCGAGGAGCGGACCCGCAATACGCCCGGCCTGCGCTCCACCAAGGCCCAGCTGGCCCTGCTGGCCCCCGGTCAGCGCCTGTCCAACCGCTTCCCGATCGGCGATCTGAACATCATCCGGACCGCACCGCGCGAGCGTTTCGTCGAGTTCTACAACGCCTACTACCGTCCGAACCGGGCCACCTTCCTCGCCGTCGGCGACTTTGACGTCGATGTGATGGAGGCCAAGATCCGGGCCGCCTTCGAAAGCTGGGTGCCGAAGGGCCCCGAGGGCGCGGAGCCGGACCTCGGCACCGTCCAGCCGCGTGGACCGCAGACCAGCATCCTGGTCGAGCCGGGCATCCAGTCGACCATCCAGCTGAACTGGGTCCGCGACCCCGATCTGGATCCGGACACGGTTGCCGAGCGCCGCTCCAACCTGATCCGTAACCTCGGCCTGGCCGTTCTGAATCGGCGCCTCGGTGAGATTTCCCGCCAGGAAAACGCCCCCTTCATCAACGCAGGCGCGTCCAGCGCCACGCTCGTCGACAGCCTCGAGATCGGCGGCATCAACGCCTCCTTCAATCCGGGCGGCTGGCAGCGCGCGCTTGAGACGGTCGAACAGGAACAGCGCCGTCTGGTGCAGTTCGGCGTGTCGGAAGCCGAGCTGCAACGCGAGATCACGGACACGCGCACGGCCCTGGAAAACGCCGCCAACGCCGCGGCAACCCGCACCACGCCGGGCCTGGTGAACGGCCTGCTGAACGCGAACAACAATGAGACGGTCTTCTCCAGCCCGGCGACCAACCTCGCCCTGTTCAACCAGGCTGTGTCCGGACTGACCGCCGCCCAGGTGAACAGCGTCCTGCCGCCCGTCTTCGAGGGCCAGGGCCCGGTGATTCTGGTCATCACCCCGGTCGAGATCGAGGGCGGCGCGGATGCCGTCACCGCCGCGCTCGCGGCCTCACGCCAGGTGCCCGTCGCAGCCCCCGCCGCCCAAGCGCAGCTGGACTGGCCCTATGCAAACTTCGGCACCCCGACGGCCCCGACGAGCCGTACCGAGCTGGCGGCTGTGGGTGCCACGGTCGTCAACTTCCCGAACGGCGTGCGCCTGACCGTCAAGCCGACCAGCTTCCGCGATGAGCAGATCCTGGTCAGCGTCCGCACCGGCCTCGGCGAACTGTCCCTGCCGACCGACCGCTCGACGCCCCTGGCGTTCGGCGGCTTCGTCTTCCAGGCTGGCGGCCTCGGCCGACTGACGGCGGACGAGCTGAACCGCGTCCTCAGCGGCCGGATCTACAGCGTCGGCTTCAGCGCCGACAGCGATGCCTGGCAGCTTTCGGGCGCGACCCGCCCGCAGGACCTGAACCTTCAGATGCAGGTCCTGACCGCCTATCTGACCGATCCGGGCCTGCGCCCTGCCCCGTTCCAGCAGATCCAGGCCCTGTTCCCGCAGATCATCGCCCAGCAGATGGCCACGCCCGGCGGTGCCTTCGCCCTGCAGTCAGGCGTGCTTCTCGCCGACGGTGACAAGCGCGAGGCGCTTCCGACGGCCGCTGAGGTCGCCTCCTGGACGATCGACGAGCTGCGCAGTGGCGTGACTGCCGGTCTGGCCTCGGGTCCGATCGACGTGACCATGGTCGGCGACGTGACGGTGGACGACGCGATCGCCGCTGTCGCTGCGACATTCGGAGCCCTGCCGACCCGCGCCCCTGCGCCCCAGCCGGCCCCGGGGGCCACCGTGCGCCGCTTCCCGGCCGGTACGGCCGAACCGGTCGTCCTGAAACACACCGGTCCCGGTGAGCAGGGCCTGGCCTATATCGCCTGGCCCACCACCGACTCGGTCAACGACCGGACCGAGGCCCGGATAATCCAGATCCTGGGCGAGGTGATGAGCCTGCGTGCCACGGAAGAAATCCGCGAGCGGCTGGCCATCGCCTATTCGCCCGGGGTCGGCACCAGCACGTCCGAAACCTTCACCGGCTACGGCTCGATTTTCGTCCAGGCCTTGACCCGGCCCGAATCCTTCACGGCCTTCTATGACGCCGTGAACGCCATCACCGCCTCCCTGCGCGACACGCCGATCACCGAGGACGAGCTCAACCGCGCCCGTCTGCCCGAGGTGGAGCGTCTGAAGCGCAGCCAGGCCGGAAACGAATACTGGCTGGGCCAGCTGTCCGGCGTGGCCGCCAATCCGGCCGACGTCGACCAGATCCTGACCCACATCTCCGACCTGGAGGCCGTCACCGTGGCCGACATCCAGCGGGCCGCCCGCCAGTATCTGCGGGCCGACACGGCCTGGCGCGGTGTGTCAGTCTCCGACAACCCGGTCGCCCCGCCCGCCGCGGCGCAGTAGCGAAAAAAGGCCCCGGTCCTTATGGACCGGGGCCAGTTTGCTTCTCAGGATCGTCGACGGAGTCGACGCTCAAACCATGGGCTCCCGCGGCTGACGCGCGGCTGAACGCTCCTGTTCACCCACCGGTCAGAAACCGGATCGTCAGAAAACCCGGCCGCCAACCCCGCCATCGAGGGTGATCGTCGCGCCCTGCACGGCATAGCCGGCCTGTTCGACCACTTCCTCGCGGTATTCGGTGTAGGTCTCCTCGCGGACCCAGGTCAGGATTTTCACGCCCGCGCCGTAGCGGCGCAGCAGCGAGCGTTCATTGCATTCGCGTTCGGCGCGCTGCGGCTTGCACTCGATGGCCCCGCCGCGGCCGTGCCACAGGGCCTCACCCTTGCGGCAGTCCATGGTCTCGCCGTGGCCGAAATCGACGTCGCCCGTGTACTCCGACCAGGTGATCTGCAGCCAGGTGCCGGCCAGGCAGCGATACAGTTCACCCTCATAGTCGCCATCCACCTCCCGATCGGGCCGCACCTGCGAGGCCGGATGCGGCACATTGCGGTCGTCGATGCAGAAGGCCCGGATGACGACCCGCTTCTCCCAGCGGCGACGGGCCTCATAGGGCACACGGATGACCTGGCGAACGCGCGCGCCCTCGACGTTCAGCCCGCTGATGGTCGTCGGATAGGGCTGGTCTACCGTGACATAGGCGGCACCGCCGCCCCCGCCACGCGAGAAGCCGCCGACCCGGGCATTGAGCCCGGCCCGCGCAGCCGCATTGGCGTTGGCGTTGGCATTGGCGTTCACATTGACGTTGACGTTCAGATTGCCACCGCCACCGCAACAGGGGGGCGGCGGGGGATTTTCACAGCACGGAGGCGGTGGGGGCGGTGGGGGCGGCGGCGGAGGCGGAGGCTCGCAGCACGGCGGAGGCGGCGGCGGGCACACCGGCCCGCACTGGGCGGCCGCCTTGTCAGCGAATGCCGTCAGGGCGATGAAGCCCACTGCCGCCGGCAGCCATGTCATGATCCGCACCCGCATGGGCCGACCTCCCGTTGAGTCTGTGCGATCCGCGTCAGGCGCAGGCCGCTCCAACCGGCATCTGAACCTCAAAAGCCTTTCATTTCCGTTGCTCCCGGCCTGCGCCGCCAGAGGCGTGAGGCTTGCTTCGATACCGCCGGAGGCCAGAGCGATGTTTCATCCTGACACGCAGTTCCTGATCGATCACTGGACGGGGCTGGCCCGCAGGGGTGCCGTGCGCGCCGGGATTCCCGATCGCGCCTCGCTGGAGCCGGACGCCCTCGGTCTGCGGCTGCCGCGGGCCTTCATCGCCGAGCGTAACGGAGAGGAGGCGATCATCCGCCTTGCCGGCTCATGGATCGAAGCCTTCCACGGCGAGACCCTGAAGGACCATCCCCTGCTGTCCGTTTGGCGCACCGCCTCTCGGCCCCTGGTGGCCGCGGCTTTGACCCAGACCGTGCGCGAGGCCCGACCGGTCGTCATTTCCGCCCTTGCGGGCTTCCTGTCGGCACCGGTCGAGATCACCCTGGTCCCACTGCGCGGACCCTCGGGCGGCGTGGACCGCGTTCTGGGCCTCTATGCGCCGATCGCCACCTTCAGCCTCGCCACAGACGAACCCCGCCTGTTGACCGCCCGCGTCTCCATCGGCGTGGGCGAAACGGCCCGACCGGCCCTGGCGCTGGCCGCCGTCGGCGGTCGCCGGATCGCCTGACCGCCAAAAAACTTCGCGGTCTCTGGGAACCGAAGCGGCGATCGGGCGTTGGCCGGTGACGGTCAGGAAAGCTGATCCATCCCGGGACAGCGCCGATGCAGAAACTCTTGAGGCGCATGTTTTGCCGGCACAAATTCATGTGGTCGGAACGCCGTCAGGCCGAGGTCTGCTATGTTTGCGGCCAATCCCGCTCCACCCCGGGTCCTGGCACGGCCCCGGCGATCCTCACCGGGGGCGACGCCACGGAAACCAAGGATCAGCCTGAGGTCTGATCCGCTTTCAGATCCTGCGCATAGCGCTGCCAGTTCTGAACATAGTGGGCCGCCGAGGCCTTCAGTGCCTCGATCTGACCCGGCTCCAGCGTCCGCACCACCTTGCCCGGCTGGCCCATGACGAGCGAGCCGTCGGGGATGACCTTTCCCTCCGTGATCAGGGTGTTGGCCCCGATCAGGCAGTTTTTCCCGATCCTGGCCCGGCCGAGGACCACGGCACCGATACCGATCAGGGTGTTGTCGCCGATCTCGCAGCTGTGCAGCATGACCATATGGCCGACCGTCACCCCGTCGCCGATGGTCAGGGGTTCGCCGGGATCGGAATGCAGCACGCTGCCGTCCTGGATATTGGTGTCGCGACCGATTGTGATGGGGTCGTTGTCGCCGCGCACAACAGCGCCGAACCAGACACTGGCGCCCGGTTTGAGAATCACATCTCCTACCAACGTTGCATTCGGCGCCAGCCAGTATTCGCCCTCCGGGGGAAGCTGGGGTTTCTTGTCGCCTAGACTGTAAACATTCATCCGAACACCGCCATTTCTCAATAATTCGAGGGCTTTAAGCTCTCGTAAACCACGTTAGGCTCATCGTGTAGATGCGATTCGAGGCCGCCATTTCGGCCCCGGATCGGAAGCCGGATCAAGCCCGGTCCGGTCAGACCTTGGGGATTGTGCGTGGTGCGCTCGGTTCGGCGGATGTTCCCGCTGGAAGTCGATCCTGCTTCCGACCCGGGCGGATGCGTCGCGTCCCCTGCCTTCCTCTTCCCCACCCTCGTTCGAGGCGATGCTTTTCCGGCATCGCCTTTTTTCATGCCCCGCGGCGGCGCATTTTCCGCGTCGCCGTCTTCCATGCCCTGGAGGCGTCCATGACCAAACGTGCGGCCATCAAACGTCAGACCCGCGAGACATCCCGTGAACACGGTGTGCTCGATACCCGTCAGTTCATGGAGGATTCAAAGGTACGCCGCCTTCCGACCCACGCCGGCTGGTCGCCCTACCCCTCGAACGATGACCGCGACCAGGCCTATCTGAAGACGCTGAAGCCGAAATCGGACGGTCAGGCCGAGTTGATGGCGGCGATCGACCACCACAACCTCGTGCTGGCCCTCGGTCCGGCAGGCACCGGCAAGACCTATCTCGCGGTCGCCAAGGCGGTCGAGGCGCTCGAGGCCGGCAAGATCGGCCGCATCGTCCTGTCCCGTCCCGCTGTCGAGGCCGGTGAATCGATCGGCTTCCTGCCCGGCGACATGGAGGACAAGCTCGCCCCCTATCTGCGCCCGCTCTACGATGCCCTCTCCGACCGGCTGTCGATGAAACGGGTCAAGGCCCTGATGGCCGAGGGCCTGATCGAGATCGCCCCGATCGGCTATATGCGCGGCCGCACCCTGAACAACGCCTTCATCGTCGTCGATGAGGCCCAGAACTGCACCTATGTGCAGCTCAAGATGCTGCTGACCCGCCTGGGCTGGCACTCGACCATGGTGGTCACCGGCGATCCGCAGCAGTCCGACCTGCTGCCGGGTATCTCGGGCCTGAGCGACATCGCCGAGCGACTGTCTCCGGTGCCTGACATCGCCGTGGTCAAGCTGGCCGAGGGGGACATCGTCCGTCACCCACTCGTGGCGTCCATGATCGGCGTCCTCTGACGCTCTTTCGCTTCTGAAAGCTCAGGCCGCCGCCGGATTCACGGCGGCGGCCTTTGTTGTGATCGTGTCTGGAGCCCCCGGTCCGCCAGTACGATTGCCCCTTCGCGCGCGGCGCGGGGGCTGCTAACCGGACTGGTCTCACATTTCAGCGACCCGAATGAAAATCCCCCGCATCGCCTACGCCGCCTACGGCTTCGCCCTGATCGTGATTCTGCTCGACCAGCTGACCAAGGCCTGGATCATCAGCGGCCTGGACCTGCGCGAAATGGGGCACATCCAGGTCCTGAATCCGCTCTTCAACCTGACCTGGGTCGAGAACCGGGGCGTCAGTTTCGGCCTCTTCGGCGACGGCTCCGCGCGCTGGATGCTCAGCGCATTCGCGGTCGCCGTGGCCGGCATCCTCGGCTGGTGGGCCCTGAAGGCCGATCGCCGGCTGCTGATCACCGCCATCGGCCTGATCATGGGCGGGGCACTCGGCAATGTGATCGACAGAATTCGCTTCGGCTATGTCGTCGATTTCCTCGACGTTTCCGGCCCGCATTTCTTTCTGGGGTCGATGAAGATCAACTTTCCATGGATATTCAACGTCGCCGACAGCGCGATCTGCATCGGCGTCATCCTTATGATCATCGACAGCCTGCGGGCGGAGCAGGAAGCCAAGGTTGGCCTCGCCGCCGAAAAGTCGTAATCAGCCGCTTCCTACAGGGTTTACGCGCGCGTCCGCCCGGCCGCCCCGCACCGAGAAATCAAACATGCGTCTTCGCACTGTCGCCGTCCTGACCCTCACCTCCTCGATGTTCGCCCTCGGGGCCTGCTCCGGAATCGGCGCGGGAGTCGGTCTGAGCAAGATCACGCCGGATGAGTTCCTCACGGTGTCGACGGCCCCGCTGACCGTCCCGCCCGAGTACGGCCTGCGTCCGCCTTCGCCCGGCCAGCCGCGGCCGCAGGAACTCGCTCCGGAATCAGCCGCCCGTCAGATCCTGCTGGGACAACGTCAGGCCGTGACCCGCTCGGACGGCGAGCAGCAGTTCGTCAGCCTGGCCGGCGGCGACCGCGCCGACCCGCTGATCCGCTACGTCATGGACGATGAGTCGGGTGACCTGGCGCACAAGGAAGAGAGCTGGGCCAACCGCATCATGTTCTGGCGCCGCGACGATGCGGCCACCCAGGGTCCCACCACCATCCAGACCCCCGAAGGCGCTGTCACGGTTGACGCGGCCTCCGAGTACGCCCGGGCCCAGGCCACGACAGGCGGCCAGCGCAGCATCACCATCGCGCCGCGACGTGACATGGGCTTCAAGCTTCCCGGCCTCTAGAAACCGGATACGCCGCATTAAGAGGCCCGGTCGCCAGTGCGGCCGGGCCTTTTTCCTGCGTCAGGCCTTGGCCGCCCCGGCCCTGAGGCCGCGTTCGGCAAGGGCGACAATGGCCACCCCGCCCATGGTCACAGCCGCGCCGATCAGGATCTGCGGCGTCAACACATCGCCCATGAAGCCCCAGCCGATCAGGATGGAGACCACCGGGGTGGCCAGCAGATAGGGCGTGACCCGACCCGCCTCGCGTTTCTGCACCAGCCAGAACAACAGGGTTGTCGCCAGCACCGATGACACCAGTCCGGCCCAGATCACACAGGCCCACACCATGGCGTCGGCCTGCTTCACGGCCTCCCACTGGCCCTGTTCAAACAGGGCCGAGGCAAAGGCCAGCGACGGCAGGGCCACCAGCGCAAGCAGGCCCTGCATCTTGAGCGGCGGTATGGAGGTCGTCCGCCGCGCCACTACCGTGGTCAGGGCCCAGGCCGCCGCCGCGCCGATGACCACAACAATACCCTTCCAGTCGGCGATGGCATGGGCATCCAGCGTCATTCCGGCGACCCCGAGGAAGGCCACACCCATCCCGACAAGCGCAAACAACGACAGGCGCTCGCCCAGCAACAGGAAGGCAAACAGGGCCGTGAACGGCACCCACAGCTGGGCCGCCACCGACACCGGACTGACGTCATGGGCCAGCCAGAAGGCCAGATAGATCAGCCCGTAGTGCACCGGCCCGCCGAAGCCGACGATGATCAGCATGCTTTTCCAATTGGGGAACGGGGGCCGCACGAACGGGATCAGACACGCGGCCGCGAGCGCGAACCTCAACGCCGCCATCAGCAGGGGCGGCAGGGTCTCGGTGCCGAATTTCGCCGCCGCATTATTGACCCCCCAGATCACCACCACCGCGACGATGGCGAGGACCTCGACGGGGGAGAGCGGGCTGTGCGGCTTGTCGGCGTGAGTCACCGCCCGGCTATGTCACAGTATCGCAGGGCCGTAGCGTCACAGCTCGTAACCGCGCATTTCAGGGCGAGAAGGGCCCTGCCCGGCCTTGACTAGTGGGACAGCAGGACCGGAAGCCGCAGATCCTTCAGGATGCCGGCCGTGGCGCCGCCCAACACGAAATCCCGCATGCGTGAGTGCGCGAAGCCACCCATGATGATCAGCCCGGCACCAATCTCGCTGGCATGCGCCTGCAGGGTTTCGGCAACGGGACGACCCCGTCCCTGAACCTGGGACACAGTCGCCGCGATTCCCCGGCGCGCGAGGCACTCGGCCAGCCGTTTTCCAGGATTGTCGTCGGGCAGCGCCTTCTCATCGATCACAAGGACAATCGTGACGGTTTGGGCGCGCTCGAGGAAGACCCGCGCATCGGACACGGCGCGAGCGGCGAACCGACTCCCGTCCCAGGCAATCATGACATGTTCGAAGGCTGCGATCGGGTCGGCTTGCGGAACCAGCAAGGTCGGTTTGCCTGAACCAAAGATCACCGCCTCTGCAGTGCCCTGCGACGTCAGGTCATCTGCGCCGATCCCGATCAGGACCAGGTCGTGGTAGTGGCCGAACGTGCTGACGACGCCCGAAAAGGTACCGGTGAAGCCTTCCACGTGAGTGGTTCGAAGTCGGCTGCTGGCAGTCCCCATTTCCACTTCCAGCGCCTGCGCAACAGCGACGCCATGCTCCCGGCATTTCGCCTTCGCGCCGGCAATCAATGCGGGCACGTCGATGAGCATGTTGCCGAGGACGCTGGCGGCCTGCGGAAAGTCGGCATCGAGCACCAGCGCATGCACGTCGGCGTCCAGATATCGCGCGACGGCCGCGACCTGACCTGTGAACTCGACCGGCGTTCCGGTCGGGTGGGTGTGGATTGGTACCAGGATATCCAATTTCATCCGACAGACTCCACTTCAGGGGTGAACATTGCTCGGGACTTCAGCCGATCTGCGGATGGGCGGGGTGCCAAGGACGGCGAACCCGCTTCGCCCGGTCCGCCTCGCAACGCGGAGGAGGGCGTCATCACTCCTCTCCGGCCCGGCGATCAGCGGGGCGCCCTTCCGTGGAGACATGAGGAGAAGCCGCCGGACCGTCACCAACGACATCGACAGTCGCGGATCCACGCGTCTTCCACAGTGAGATCAATACCCCGGCCGCAATGATCGACAGTGTGACGCCGAGCGAGATGGCGGGATCGACCTTGCCGACGATCTGGTTCCAGAAGATCTTGGCACCGATGAAGACGAGCACGATCGCGAGTGCGTATTTCAGGTACTCGAAGCGATGCACCATTGCCGCGAGAGCGAAGTAGAGCGCTCTGAGGCCCAGGATCGCCATGATATTGGCCGTGAACACAATATAGGTGTCGGTCGTGATGGCGAAGATCGCGGGCACCGAGTCGATCGCGAACACCAGATCGGCGATGTTGATCACGACCAGCGCCAGGAACAGGGGGGTGGCGAAGAGCGCGAGGTTCCCGGTCTTCGGATCAGCCATGCGGACGAAAAAGCGTTCGCCGTGCAGCTCGTTCGTGATCCGCATGCGCGCCGAAAGAAAGCGCACGACGGGGTTTTTCGAGACGTCCTGCTCGCTCTCACCCGTGAGGAGCATCTTGATGCCTGTGGCGATCAGGAAGGCACCGAAGATGTAGAGCACCCACCCATACTGCTCAATCAGGGCCGCGCCTGCCGCGATCATGATGCCACGCAGGACCAGCACCGCGAGGATGCCCCAGAGGAGGGCCCGGTACTGGTATTTGGGGGGGATGGCGAAATAGCCGAAGATCATCGAGATCACGAAGACGTTGTCGATCGACAAGGCCTTTTCGAGCGCATATCCCGTGAAATACTGCATGCCGGAGGTCGGGCCCATGGACCACCAGACCCAGACGCCGAACACCAGTGCGATGAAGATGTAGAAGGCCGACAGCCGCAGGCTTTCCGCGACCCCGATCTCCTTCCTCTCTTTTTGCAGGACGCCCAGGTCGAAGGCGAGCAAGAGTCCGACAATGCCGAGGAAGCTCAGCCACAGCCATACGGCCTTGCCCAGGAACTCGCTGGTGAGAAAGTCTGCAATCAGGTCCATGTCTACCCCAATGGTCGGCTATCGGACGCCAACACGGCATCCGAGGTCCGACATCACGGCCATGTTCAGCCGCCAGAGGGGCCCGGACCTTCCGGGTGGCAGGCTTATGGCGGCAAGCCGCCGCCATCGCAAGTGCGAAGGTGCCGCAGGGCAGGGTCCACAAGGCCAGCCCGACGCTACAGGCGGCCGATCCAGGGCGAGGGCGTCCGATGGGTCAACATCCGGTTGTCGCCATCCTTCCGGCCACCGTCATGGTGCCGGCGATGAGGCGGGGGATCGCCCATTCTCCCCCGTCCCTGCCCTGTCCGCCCTGCGTTCAGGCGCTGCGGGCCTGACCTAGAACGGAATATCGTCGTTCAGGTCGTAGCTTTCCTTGGGACCGCTGGGCTTGTTGGCACCGCCCGTCGAGAAGCCCGAGGAATAGTCGTCGTCGCCGCGCGGACCCCCGCCGCCGGCGCTGTCACTACGCCCGCCCAGCATGGTCAGTTCGCCGCGGAATTTCTGCAGAACGATCTCGGTGGTGTATTTCTCCACACCGGCCTGCTCATATTTGCGCGTCTGCAGCGAGCCCTCGATGTAAACGGTCGAGCCCTTCTTCAGATAGTTCTCGGCCACCTTGACGATGTTCTCGTTGAAGATGACCACCCGGTGCCACTCGGTCTTTTCCTTGCGCTCGCCGGTGGCCTTGTCGCGCCACTGTTCCGAGGTCGCCAGCGACAGGTTGGCCACCCGCTCGCCCGAGTTGAGAGTGCGGATCTCCGGGTCCTTGCCCAGATTGCCGACCAGAATGACCTTGTTGACGCTGCCCGCCATCGTCGAGCTCCTTCTTCGTTCTGGCCCGCCGCGCTTCGCGCTGTTCGGAACCGATTGCCTGTTGTCCGGGCCTAGCGCGCTTTCGACAGGCGCGCGCCCGCTTTGTGGCGCAATCCACAGATTGCTTGTTCCACGTTTGTTCTGTTTCGTCTAGGGCGCAGGCGGCGCGGTCGGGTCCGGCTCGCGGTTGGCCGAGACGGCGATCGGGGTGCCGTCGATGGCCCGCTGGATCGCACCGGGCATGGCCAGGCGTCCGTCGCCGGTCCGGGCCATGGCGTTGAACCGCCCCCCGTCCAGCGTCTGGGAATACCAGACGCCGCCGCGATCAATGAAGATGAACTGGCCCTGGTAGGAGCCTGTGATCTCCTGCCGCGATCCCCCCATGCGCAGAAAACGCAGCCGCACCTCTTCCAGCCGGGCCGCGCAGAATTCGATCTGGGGCTGATTGTCGGCCACCTTGTTGAAGCGTGGTGCCTCGCCCTCGTCTCCCCTCTCGACGGCGTAGCAGACGCCCGGGTCGAACGGGGCCTCAATGGCCTTTTCACAGGCTGCGAGCGCCAGTCCACCGACGGCGATGGCTGTGATTGCTGCAAATCTCATCAGCGCAGTCCCGGAAACTGGCAACTGCGATCCTGCTCGGCCAGGGTGCGGAATCGGCTGTTGTCGGGCGATTGCTCGACCCGGCGGGGTACAAGCCTGAGGGTCAGATCGCCCCAGCGGCCATACAGTGCCTCGCCCGGCCGCACGCAGGTGCCGGCATACAGCGTCTGCACACAGGCGTTCAGGCTCGTATTCGACGAGAGCGAACGCCAGTCCGAACCGGTATGGCGCAGGCAGGCAGCACCGGCCGCGGGCTGGGTCGAGGGCTCTTCCGGTTGAGGGGCGGTCAGGGGGGGCTTTTCAGCCTCCGTCAACTCGACCGGGGGGGCGCTGGGCGGCGGGGCGAAGGCGGCGGTCGGCGCGGCGGCCAGGGCACCGGTCTCGTCAATGCCGACGTCGAGCGCGTCCGTGGCCACGCCGTTGCGCCGGGCGCAGTCAGACAGGTTCGCCATGCCGACATACTGGCCATCGACAAAGCATCGCAGTTCACGCGTGGTGTTCAGTTCCGGGGCATCCGCGACATCGACGGTCAGCCCGCCCTGGGCCGCCGGCGGCGGTGCCGGATTCCGCTCGCGCCCCGCACTGAAGATCAGGGCGATCACCACGGCCGCCACCACAGCCAGGCCGGCACCGATGGCGATGAGAAGACGATTGTCCTGGGGCATGAAGGGCTCGCGCGGATGGAGCCTCCAATAACCCCGTCGGGACCTCCCGCGTCAACGACCTTCGTCGGTCGGCCCCTAGCCGCCGAGGCGGGCCAGGGCCGCCTGGTAGTTGGACAGTTGTGCCGTCAGATAGGCGGGCACGGGCCCGCCCGCCCCGGCCTGGGTGTTGCTGGGAGCCAGGGCGCGATAGGCGTCGCGAACGGCCTTCATGGCCCCCTGCACCCGTTCGCCGGCGGCCTTGACCGCATCGGCATCATTCAGGGTCAGGGTGCGCGGCAGGCCGAGGCCGAAGGTCCGCAACGTCCCGTCGCCGGTCGACGGACCGACATAGCCCTGCGACAGGCCCAGTCCGGCCAGGGCGTCGCGCCCCGGCTCTCCGGCGGTCAGGATTGCGCCGGTCTTGCCGTCCCGCGCCGAGATCGACAGCCGCTGGACGCCACCGAGGACAGCCCGGGGCGTATCGCCCTGCTTGCCGGCGGTCTCGCTGTCCGAAGCGATCGTCACCTTGAGCTTCCGGTTCGAGGCCTGTTCGATCTTGCGCGCCAGGGTCTGCAGCGTGTCGCGGGCGTCCAGCGTCACGGCGATCGGGCGCCCGCCGTCCGCAGGCGAAATATAGAACCGGTCGCCGACCCGGGCGGCGGTGGCGGTGGTCAGAAGCTTGGAGCGGCTCTGGTCGATCTCGCCCTGCGGCAGGCCCAGCCGGTCGAGCACACTGGCCCCGTTCGCGGCGACCGCCAGGGTCAGGGGAACGGCCTGTCCGGAATTGCCCTGCCAGTCGCGACGCCATTCCACCGCCCCGGTGTCGGCATCGAGTCGGGCGAGAAAGGCCTGGGTCGGATCCGTGGCCTTGGCCCCGAGGGCCCGGTCAGCCACGCCCGAGATCCAGACCTTGCCGTTGGCGACCTTGACGTCAGCGGCCGTGTCGTCCCCGGCGGCACCGACATAGGTCAAGCGATCAGCCGCCGAAGCCGTCAGGTCGGCCTCGAGAACCGCGACAAAGGCGTCGGTTCCGCCCTGGTGCGCCGTGTTGATCGTCCCGATGTCCAGGGCGCCGTTGCGGGTGGTGCCGCTCAGGATCACCCGACCGCCGGAGACGGACAATCCCGCCACCTCACCGCTGGCCAGACCCAGGTCGCGCGTCGCGGCCAGGGTCGGCTTTCCTGCGGCATCCAGGGTAAAGCGGCGGACGACCATGCGACCGTCTTCCACACCGGCGGAATACAGGTTGGAACCGTCCACCGCGATGGCACCGACCCCGTCCTCGGCCGCGGTTCCGAACTGGGCTACACCGGCGCTGGTTGCGACCACGGGAGCAAAGATGTGGGCCTGGCTCTCACTGAAGGCTTGGACATAGCCGTCCCAGCCGCCCTGCCCGGCCGCACCGGGAAGCGCGCCCTGTGAGCGCCCGCCGACATAGACCGTGCCATTGGGTCCGAAACTCACGGATGTCGCCTCATCGGCCGCCCGCGCGCCCCGGCGCTGGGTCCAGACCTCGGCCCCCTCGGCATCGAAGACCGTGACGAAACTGTCGGCCACCGTGGCCACCTCGCCGCTCTGACCGGCCTCCAGGGCACCGGTCACCGAGCCGGCCACGGCGACCCGGCCCGCGGCGTCGATGGCGATGGCATAGCCGCTGGCGGTGGAGGCAGCCCCCAGTGCCCGGGTCGAGACGACCCGGCCCGCCGAATCGAGCTTGATCAGGGCCACATCGCGCTGGCCCTTGATCGGCTGGTTGGCCGGACCCGCATCCACATCGGCAACCAGCCACAATGCGCCGTCCGGACCGGCGGCGCTGGCCCGGACCGTCTCGACGCCGGGCGGCAGGGCCGTTTGCCCCGCCCGTCCATCGACCCAGTGGGTCTCGCCCGGCCTGGCCACGGCGGCGGGCGCGGCGCCGCCCGTATCGCTCTGGAACTTCAGCAACTGGTGTCCGCCGGCGGTCCCGGCCCCCTGGACCACATAGACCGCGTCAGCGCGGGCAGCGGCGGCGAAGCTGACCGTCTCGGTCGAGTCACCCCGCACCACCAGGGCCCATTGGTCCGCCCCCGCCGGCAAGGTGACGGGCTTGCCGTTGACGGTCATCGTCTTCGGCTCGGCCTTGATCTGTTCGCGGCCGATCCGGGTCGCGACCCCCGCAGCTTCCAGCTTGCCGTTGATGTGATCCAGCACGGCGGTCAGGCTGCGCGGCGTTGCGCCCATGTCCGCAAGGTCGATGGCCACCGTCTTGGTGCCGAGCGTGGTCCGGACCGAGATGTCGAAAGCCACGGCCCCGGAAAAGGCGGGGCTGACCGAATCCGGCGCGCCTTCATGGACCGGGCCGGTGACCGATACGGCACTGTCGCGCGGCACGCCCGCCGCAGTCTTGCTGATCGAGGCCGCCGTGCCCTGGGCCAGGCGGACACCGTCGAGGTCCGCCGACGACAACCATGAACCGACTTCGGCAAGTCCCGCCGCGAACCGCCGGTTCAGCTGGGCCAGTTCCAGTGCACTCACACCCTTGGTGCCCGCGCGATTGGTCAGGGCGATCAGGGTATCGAGGCCCTGGTAGAGGGCGAACAGTTTGCGATAGTCAGCCGAGGCGGCCTGGACATCCAGCCTTGGCGAATCCTCATTGATGAACCGGCGGCCACCCATGGCTGCCCGCACCAGGGCGTCAGCCTTGGGCGCTTCAACCGTCGAGGACCAGGGCGGGGTCGGCTGCGTCTTCCGGGCCCGCGCCAGCGCAGCACTGGTGGCCGCGGGCGTCGACGAATTGCCGAACGACCCGCCGAACAACCCCAGGGCATAACTGTTGTTGATCACGCGCGGCTCCTGCCGGCGAGCATAGGGCCGGGAGCGTAATGAGGGCTTAACGTCCGCGCCCGGAGCGACTCCGGACGCGACTCAGGGAACAATGGTTTCCTGCGCCCGTTAGAGGCGCGCCGGATGAGGAGGACGCCGTGATGACCGCCTTCACCAATGCCTTGATATCGTTGCTCTCTCTGTACGGGATCGGGTCCCGACACGCCTCGCGGCGACGTCGGGCACCCGTCCAGATCGGCTCGGCCGGATTTCGCCGGCCGGCCTGATCAACCGCCGCGGAACAGCGACAGGATGATCTGCGGCGCCTGGTTGGCGATCGAGAGCGATTGCGCGCCCAGCTGCTGCTGAACCTGCAAGGCCTGCAGTTTCGCGCTTTCCTTGGCCAGATCGGCGTCGACGAGGTTTCCGATCCCCGACTCCAGCGTGTCGATCAGCTTGGTGACGAAGGTCTTGTGAGCCTCGATCTGTTTGGCCTCGGCCCCGATCGCCCCGAGCGAGGCGTTCAGCTGGGTGATCGAATCGTCCAGACGCGACAGCGCCTGGTTCGAACCGGTCAGGGTCAGCAGACTGTCTGACATGGACAGCTCGATGATCGCGCCGCCCAGGGTCAGGTTCTTGGCCGACAGGGTCACGAAGCCGGAAGCGTCGGCATTGGCCAGGAATTTGATGCCCGAAGTCAGCGAGCCGTTCAGCAGATTGCCGCCGTCGAAGGAGGCGTTGCTGATCTGTGAGCTGATCGCCTTCAGCAGGGCCTTGAAGTCGGCGTCGAGAAGCTGGCGCGACTGCGTCTTGAGCGAGGTGTCCTTCGCCGCGACCACCTTTTCCTTGAGCTGGTTCAGCAGATCCGAAATGGATTCGCCGGCCGACAGGGCGACATCGGCGATCGAGGTCGCGCGATCCAGGCTCTGCTTGACCGAGCTGAGGGCTCCGATATCGGCCCGTTGACCCTGGGCGATAGCCCAGACTGCAGCATTGTCCTTGGCTCCCTGGACCTTCAGGCCCGTGGAAATCCGGCTCTGGACATCACTCAGCCGCTCGTTGGTCCGCGTCAGGTTCTGCAGCGCGATGGCGGCGGAAGTGTTGGTGTGGACGCTATTTGTCATCCGAATCAGCCCTGTGATGTTTGGTCAACGCTAGGCGGGCAACGGTGCACACATGGTTAACGCCCGATAACCACGTGCTTTAACCGCGCGGATCGCTCCTGCGCGGCGGATAGGTCGGTAATGGCGCGCCCGTCAGGCCTTGGTGTCGATGACCGCGCCGGCGCTGTAGTCCCCTGCGCGCATCATATTGACGACCTGCTCGCGGGGCAGTTGCTTGACCACTTCGCCGGTCAACCGGTCCAGGGTCTTGTAGATGAACGTGCCCGCGGTCGGGCCTTCCTCGATCACCAGACGATATCGGGCGGCGCGTTCTGCATCTTCCGAGGCTTTGGATCCACGGAACTCGCCGCCTGCTGGCGCTCCGTCAGCAGCGGGCAGGACGGCAGGGAACGGCACGGGGCCTATCTTCGCATTGTCTTGCATGGCTCCTTCCGACGGCCAGGCCGGCGGCTTTCTTCAAGGGTACAGGTGAGCGGTCGGGCGGGATCCGCTGGATCCCGCCCTTCCGGTCGATACTTAACGGAACAGTCCGAGCAGGATGGAGGTCGAGGAGTTGGCGATCGACAGAGCCTGCACACCCAGCTGTTGCTTGGTTTGCAGCGACTGCAGACGCGCGCTTTCCTTGGCTAGGTCGGCGTCGACGAGGTTGCCCACGCCGGTTTCCAGGGCGTCCTGGAGCTTGCCGACGAAGGTGTTGTGCGTCTCGAACGCCCTGGCGCCGGTGCCCAGGCGAGCCAAGGAAGCGGAGACCTTGTCGATCGAGGCGTTGACCAGACCGAGAGCGGTCGTGGCCAGGGTCGAGGTACCGATGGTGGTCGTTGCCGCCACGGTCACGTTCGTACCACCGAGCGACAGGTTTTCACCCGCCACCTTGATGGTCGAACCCGACGTATTTGACAGCGCCTTGAAGCCGCCGGTGCCGGTCGAGTTATCCAGCAGGTTGACGCCGTTGAACTTCGCGTTGGCGACCACGGTCGTGATCTGGTCGCGAATGGCCTTGAAGTCTTCATTCAGGGCCGAACGCGCCGAAGTCGTCAGGCTCTTGTCCGTGGCGGACAGGGCCTTTTCCTTCAGCTGGCCCAGGAGGTCCACAACCGATTCGCCGGCGGCCAGGCTGACGTCCACGGCCGATTGGCCACGGTTCAGGCTGTCCTTGACGGCGTTCAGGGCACCGATTTCAGCGCGCTGGCCGGTAGCGATCGCGAACACCGCGCCATTGTCCTTGGCGGACGAGACGATCTTGCCGGTGTTGATGCGGTTTTGAACCGTGGCAAGTTCCTTGTTGGTCACTTGCAGGTTCTGGAGCGCGATTTGCGCGCCGACGTTCGTATTAACGCTGTTCAGCGCCATGACGATATTCCTTGTTTCAAGGTGTCCGACGCCATTTTGGCAGCCGGGAGCATTTTGCTCGGCAGGCTCGTCGCAAGGATGGGACCAAGTGGCCGGGGCCTGTGCCAACCACCCGGTCGTTGAATTCGTTACGTTAGTTCTTGTTCATTTCCTCGGAAGCCCGGCAGATTGTGCCGGGCCCCGGCAATAACTGCCGTGTCACCCGGCAGGTTGTGCCGGTCAGGGCCCTGACCCGCCCCCGTTCGGCCCGACATCCGGACGCTCGTTCACCAGGGCCAGCCCTTTCGCCGCGGTGGGGCCTCGTTCTCCCGGTGCCACCGGTCCTGGAGCGCCCGTTCCGCCAGCAGGGTCTCGACCGCCAGCGCCCGCGCAGTCTCGCAGGCGACCAGCCGGGCACCCCGCTCGCCATAGACCACTTCAAGGTCGGCCTCGGTCGGTACCGCGGGCAGTCGGGGCAGGATGCAGGGGGTCGTCGCCGTCTGGGGCAGGCTCAGGCGCGGCGACCGCACAGACGATGGGGGCAAGGCGGCACAGCTCGCGGTCATGATCGGCAAGACGAGCAGCGCTTAGCGGGTCCAGCGGATGATCGGCGTCATGGGCACTCCTGGCCTGTGTCGTGGCGCGCGCGGTCGCCCGCGCCACCGCCACGCCCTGTTGATGAACCTTGTCGAGACGACGGGCCTGATCCCCGGCGGCCTCGACCTCCAGCCGTCGGGCGGCGGCATCGGCGACAGCGATGGCGTGCCGGCCTTCAGCGGCTTCCAGCCGGCGCTCCGACAGCCCCAGCGGATCCCAGCGAACCCCCAGCCCGTGCAGGGCGATCAGGCCCAGGGACAGTGCCGCCCCCACGAGCACGGCCCAGCCCCGGGGCGTCAGTGTGCGCAGCCACGGCAGCCCCCTCATGGGAACACCCGCCGATCGAGCTCGAAATGGGGACCGTCCCGCAGGCGCGTCCAGTCACCGCCCCAGATGATCGCCGTGCCCTGGCGCGCGGCCGCCGCCTTGAACGCGGCCGCGATCCGCGGGTACAGCGGCCAGTCCCAGCGTACCTGACCGTCAACGAGGGCCGCCACATCGACCGCATGGCCGGTCAGATGCCGTGACCGCTGCGTACGGCTGGCTCCCGCCCGCACCAGGGCCGCCTGCCGCTCGGGCGTACGCAGTCCCTCGGTGACCATGAAGTCCACCGGACTCAGGGCCGCCGCCTCCCGCACCACCGTGACCAGACGCGGATGGACCCCGGCCAGTCGCTTCAATGACCGTTCTGACAGGCGGAAGCTCATGGCCGACCTCCCTCGCCGGGTCGGGGCCGAAGCACGGCCAGGGTCGCGATCAGTTGCTGCGCCGTGGGGGCAACCAGATAGAGGACCAGCACCAGCGCCAGCAGGGCCATCAGCCCCTGCGCCAGCCGCGGCGCGGCGTGCGGCGGCGTGGCCACGATCAGGCGGTCCAGCAACAGCCAGGCCGCGCCGCTGGTGGCGAAGACATAGAGCCGGCGCCAAAGCCAACGGCCCTCGGCCAGCGCGGCAGGCTCGGAGGTGGGGGTTGGCGTCATCGGTCGTCCTCCGGATCATCCAGCCTGCGCTCGCCCTGCCGCCGACGGGTTCCGGCCTCGGCGAACAGCTCGGCCTCGGTCAGGCGGTCGGGACACGCCCAGGCCTCCTCATCCAGCAGCCAGGGGTCAGGGCGGCCCTCCGCCGGGTTCATCGCGCGGCTCATCCGACCGCCACCAGCCAGACGACGCCCGATCCTCCGGTACCGCCCGGCCCGCCGGCCGAGATCCCGGCGCCACCGCCCCCGCCACCGCCGCCGACCGACC
>JAIESL010000083.1 GCA_019746095.1 Caulobacteraceae bacterium | reverse complement strand
TGCTCTTCCGATCTGCTCGGCGATCTTGATGACTGGAAGACCTTCTTCGGGCAGGACGAAATGCATTTTCTTGTAGGCTGCGCCGTTCACCCAGTGCGCCTGATCGATCACAGGCTCTTCGCCCCACCCAGCCGGCAGCCCGCGAGCGTCGAACCCATCCGGAAACAGCACTGCGATTTCGGCCGCGCGTGCGGGGTCAGGGGTTAGGCCGCCCATGATGACGACAGGGTTGGTCTCGCCGGAAAGCTTACGGCGCACCGGGCCAAAGTCGACGAACCAGTCGCAGAAGATCGCTTGGGCCATCGCCTCTAGCGTCTCGTTCATCCGCCGGTTCAGCTCGATCTTGTCTCCGAGGGAGTCGAGAGCCTCTGAGATTCCCGCTTGTACCGGCACGGGGGGCAGCGGTACGGTGAATGACTTGATCTGCGAGGCACTAATGTGCGGGATCGCACTGCCTGTCTGGCACGACTTAACGTGTCTAACGAAGGTCGGGCTAGCTATCAGGTGCCAAAGGAAACCCTGATCAAGGCGCTTGGTCGCCCTCAAGCGCGCCACCCGTTGAACAAGCAAGCAGGGAAGGTCAGTGGAACGAACCTTGACCCAGTTCTCGCCTACACGAGAGCCGTCCATTCCAATCAAGACGTCGCCTTCCAGCAAAAGATAACGATCGAGTTGGGGCGTCATCTCGGGCCAGTGCCTCGTCTTCTCCCCCCATTCAAATTCACCGCGCTTGACGTTGTCGCCACGCGCCAACTTGATCCCCGAGGGTGAGAATTGCGCACTCTTGAAGGCGAAGCCGGTCAACAGATCGACGACGTCGCCAAGCGGGACGTCTGGCCAGTCGCGCATCACGCACTACACCCTTGAAGGGCCGCCCGGATCTGCCCCTCTAAGCGCTGGCTGACTGCAAACTGCTCTTCCAACTTGGCTCTCAGCCCCCCAAATCGCTCCGCGAAACCTATCCCATCATCCTCCTCATCCGCCGCGCCGACATACCGCCCCGGCGTCAGCACATGTCCATGACCCCGCACGTCCGCCAGCGAGGCCGCCTTGCAGAAGCCGGGCTCGTCCGCATAGGGCTCTAGCTCCTGCGCCGCGTTGGTCTCCGGCCGATTGCGCCAGCGGTGATAGGTCTCCGCGATCTTCGCCACGTCTTCGGGCGAAAATTCCCGCCGCGTCCTGTCGACCATGTGGCCCAGCTTACGGGCGTCGATGAACAGTATCTCGCCGCGCCGGTCGCGGTGGCCGTTGGCGCCCTTGTCGCGGGCCAGGAACCACAGACAGGCGGGGATCTGGGTCGAGTAGAACAGCTGTCCCGGCAGGGCGACCATGCAGTCAACCACGTCGCGCTCGATCATGGTCTTGCGGATTTCGCCCTCGCCCGACTGCTGCGACGACATGGAGCCGTTGGCCAGCACGACGCCAGCGGTGCCGCGGGGTGCCAGGTGATGCAAAATGTGCTGCAGCCAGGCGAAATTGGCGTTGCCCTGGGGCGGCGTGCCGAACGCCCAGCGGGCGTCGCCTTCCAGGTTCGGCTGCCACCAATCCGAGATGTTGAATGGCGGATTGGCCATCGCATAGTCGAACTTCAACTGGGGGAAGGCGTCGCGGATGAACGAGCCCTCGTTGTTCCAGGCGATGTCGGCGTCGATGCCGCGCACGGCCAGGTTCATCTTGCACAGTCGCCAGGTCGTATGGTTCCGCTCCTGGCCATAGACGGCGATGTCGGAACGGCGGCCCTGGTGGTCCTCGATGAACCGCTCGGACTGGACGAACATGCCGCCCGATCCGCAGGCCGGGTCGTAGACGCGGCCCTTGGTCGGCTCCAGCACCTCGACGATGGTGTTGACCACCGAGCGCGGGGTGAAGAACTCGCCGCCGCGCTTGCCCTCGGCACCTGCGAATTGCGAGATGAAATACTCATAGGCCCGGCCCAGCAGGTCCTGGGCGTCGCCCTTGCGGGCCTTCATGTCGACGTTGGAGAACAGGTCGACCAGCTCGCCCAGCATGGTCTTGTCCAGCTGCGGCCGGCTGTAGATCTTGGGCAGGACGTCCTTCAGTACCTTGATGTTGGCCTTCTCGATCGCCTCCATGGCGTTGTCGATCAGCCCGCCGATGTCGCCCTTCTTCTCGCGACCGGTGGTGACGTCGGTGAAGGTGATCTCCGGCCGTTTGGCATTGGCCTGCAGATTGGCCCAGCGCGCCTCGGGCGGCACCCAGAAGACGTTGGCGGCGAGGTATTCTTCGGGGTCCTCGGGGTCGGCGTACGCCTCGCCGTGGAGCTTCTCGTACTGGGTCTCGAACGCCTGCGAGATGTACTTAAGGAATATCAGGCCGAGCGCGACGTGCTTGTATTCCGACGGCTCGAGATTGCCGCGCAGCTTGTCGGCGGCCTTGAACAGCTCCCCCTCGAACCCGAGGTCGTTGCCGCTTTTAGATCGTTCAACCGCCATCCAAGCCCCCAAGCATCACCCGTGATAGGCGGAGCTGGGAGGGTGATGCAACCGGTGGGCGGCTCGCTCCTGGAATGGCGTGGCGCTGCGGTCTAGCCAGACACAATACTCCTGGTTGATCAGGATGCGGATTGCAGCCCACCAACAAGCCTGTTTAATGCTAGAAGCGCAGATTGAACGGGCGGGGGCATCGTGGAAAACGTATTGAACGGGGCCTTGCACAAGGTCCTTGGGGTCCTGAGCCTGGCCTATGTGCACGAGTGGTTCGTTCCGTTCGTGCTCCTGCCTGCGATGCTGGCGGTGGCTGGCTACCTGCACTGGAGGTCCCGCAAAGAGGTCGCCCCCTACCTGACCGCGGCGAAGGCGCGGGTGGAAGCCCTCAAGGTGGCGCTGGGTGACTCGGGTGACCCGCTCACTGAACGGCAGTCGTTCGCTTCCGGATTTGTCGATCTCTCGGCCACCATGGGCCGCGAAGAGCCGGGCGCGCATGCCCTCGTTCAGGCATGGCGAGAGTTTCAGGAGACCTTTGTCGATGAGAATGCCGATCCAATCCGCAATACCGGCCGACCGAGCGTCTTCTTTGGCCGTGTAGCGCCCCGCCTCGCCTACCTGACCTTTGCGTCGAATGTGTTCGTCGGAGTCGGTCTGATCCTGACCTTTCTCGGGCTGATCGTCGCCTTGGGACAGGCCGCCCAAGGGATGTCGGGCGACGACGTCGGCGCTGCCAAGGCCGCACTGGCCGGCTTGCTCACCGTCGCGGGTGCGAAATTCTTCACTTCCGTTGGCGGTCTCGTAGCATCGATCTGGCTGAGGTTCGTCGAACACGATCTGAGTAAGAAGTCTCGATCGGTGACCGAGCAGATCTCGGCCTTGCTGGAGCGCGGCCTGCTCTATGTTCCACCTCAGCGTCTGGCGGTGGAGCAGCTGGATGTCATGAAGGAGCAGCGGGACCAGCTGAAGACCTTCAACACCGACTTCGCAATGCAACTTGGCGACCGGATTGGAGCACAGTTCCAACAGGCGCTGGCACCCATGACCTCATCTATCTCCCAGATGGTGGAAAGCATGAACGACGTCACCGCCGGTATCGGGGACGGGGCGAGGAAGGCCATCGAGGAGGTCAGCGGCGATCAGCTCCGGGGTCTCAGTGAAGTGTTGGCGACGCTTGGGCTGAAGATTGAATCGATCAGCACCGCTGTCGGCAGTTCCGGCGACGAAGCCGCGCGGCAAATCCGTGATGCCGGATCAGACTTTGCCAAGGCCGCGGCTGATATTCGCGAAGCGTTCGACCGACTAGCGTCCCAAGTCGATGGCATGGGTGGCAAGCTACAGGCTCAAAGTGAGGCAGCGGCAGAGGCCCAAGGGAATGCCTTGCAGCGCACGCTGGAAGAGCTGTCAGCCGCCCAAGCAAGATCCGCCGAGGCTATGGGCAACGCTGTCGAGGGCCTGCGAAGCGCAGGACTCGAAGCAGCGGCGACGATGCAAACCGAGGTCCAGGCCGCACTGGCCTCCGGTGTTGCCGAAGGGCAGCGCGCCTTCGCCAGCGCGGTTGAGGAATCGGGGGGCGAACTTCGAGCAACAGTGCTCGGCCTAGCCAAGGCCGTGGGTGATGCCGCTGGCTCTGTAGACCGCGCTTCGGACGGATTTGTTCGGAGTGGAGAGCAAGCTGTCCGCTCCGCCGATGCCCTGTCTGGGGTAACCAGTCAGGCCAACACCCTGGTGTCCAGCATCGCCGAGGTCGGTCAGGGTTTCAGCACGGTCGCCGCTCCGATCGTTCGGGCTGCCCAGTCCATCGACGAGGCGGTGTCCAAAATCCAATCCGCCATCCAGGCCGGAAGGGCCGCAGACGTTCAGGCCCTCGAGCAGATGCAGGCGCTGGCCGTGCAGATGAAGGAAACCTACGCGGCTGCCGAGGAAGCTTGGGTCAACTATCGCAATCGGTTCGCCGAGGTCGACAAGTCGTTGGCCGTTGCGGCCGAAAGGATGTCCTCCACCCTCGGGGACAGCCTCTCCCAGTTCTCCTCCTTCGCTACAAAGACGGACAACGCACTGGCGGATGCCGTCAGCAAGCTGTCCAACGCCCTGTCGCCCATTGAAGACTACGCCGAGGCACTAGGGGACTATGTCGAACAGCAGGCCAAGGTTCGGGAACCGGCTGAATGATCCTCGATGACGCACATGATTCGGAGGTCGATGAGGAGAACTACTTCGTCTCCATGACTGACATGATGGTGGGGCTCGTCTTCATCTTCATCATCATGCTGATGTATTTTGCTCTTCAGTTTCAGGACATAACCGACCAGATGACCGGCGCCGACCGGCAGCGCGCTGAAATCCTCCGGGAACTCCAACAGACCCTCAAGGAAAAGGGCGTCGAGGTAACAATCGATACCCAGAACGGAGTCCTTCGCCTGCCGGACGCCATTCTGTTTGACAGCGGTCGCGCCGAACTCAAGGCAGACGGACTGGTTGCCGTCGGCCATCTCGCGGATGCCCTCGCTGAAGTATTGCCCTGTTACACCGATGCCCGGGACGGGGCGCTGAGTCGCCCTGCGGCTTGCCCGGACACCGCCTACCGGATCGAGTCGGTCTACATTGAGGGACATACTGATGTGGACGCCCTGTCCGGCGGCGGAGCGATGCGGGATAATCTTGACCTGTCCGCCTTTCGCGCCACCAACACCTTTCGGGCGCTGATTGATCACCGGCAAGAAATCGCGGGCCGATGCACAAAAAAGGGCTCTGAATGTGCCGCCGTATTGAGTGTCAGCGGCTACGGCTCCGAACGACCGGTCGTCGTCGGCAACGATGACGCGGCCAAGCGGAGCAATCGTCGCATCGACCTTCGCCTGATCATGGTGGCTCCCGACTCCACGGCGGCGATCCAAGCGGTTTCGCGGGAGCTGGTGGCGAAGTGAACGCGCTTGCGACACTTCTCGGCAAGCCTGATGCGCTGTCAGCGCGTCTCAGTGTGCGTTCGATCGAGCCGACCGTGCTCAACAGGACCGTCGCGAACATGCCGGGCGTCGCAGGTTCGACGATGGATGCGGAGCAGACCGGCGCTCTCCAGCGCCGCATTCACGAAGCGGTCGAACTGGGTCGGGTCGAAGATCTCAAGGGCCGTGACCTGCGGGAAGCATGCAAGGTGTTTCTCCATACCCCTGAGCCTCTGATCGAGAACGCCAAGACAGCCGACGCGATCTTTCGGCGAGTCGAGGGCAAGGGACAGCGGTCTGCTCTGTTCGCGCTGGTTGCAGCATACGTCGATGGTTTCCGCGACGGTGACCCGTTCAAGCTGTTCGCGCAACGTCTCCGCCAGTTGCTCAAGCGATGGAAAGGCCGATCCGTCGAACCTTGGGCCGAGCTCGACGAGTCGATCGGACTTTTTGACCCGGTGAAGGCACCGACAACCATAGCTGCTGCCGTGCTCGGGACTGAACGGCCGCCGCTGGAAATACTTGGCAGGCTCGGCCTCGACACAGCAATCCGGCAGCGCGGCGGTCTAGCTGAGGCAGCGTTCGTCGAAGCGTCAAAGATTGTCGCTGCCAAACGCGGGGCTTCTGCGATCCCGCTTCAGGATCGCATGATCGAGTGGATCACGGACGCCGAAGGGCGAATGGTCTTCGCCCGCGCATTCCCCGATGCTGTGTCGGCACTTCTTGTTCCGTGGGCAGATGTTGACCCGCCCCAGCATCACCGCGCCCGCCTGATCGAAGTCCTGCAGTCCTTGGGCGGCGGTGACCCACGCACCAAGCCGGCGGCTTGGCGCGCGGTTCGTGAGCAGGCCCCTGCAGCTTACGCGATCTTGATGCGCTGGCTGACCTGCGCGTCGGTCTTCCAGTTTTTCGACATCGTGGATCGTAGCCTCGCGCACGACCCCGCCGGTAGAACGATGTGGACCTATCGGCGTCGGTTCTGGACCGCCTATTTGCTAGGCGAGGAAGGCGCGCCTGAGATTGAGGAGGCGTGGGTCGCCTTCGGTAGCGATGGTGCCCGATTGGCAAGGCAGGCTGCTAGGGAGAATAGCGAGGCAGGCCTCGCGGCTTTTGGCACCCAAGATGACAAAGGGAGCACGCACGCTGCCCTGATCATGCGTATCGGCGACCTGGTGATCGTCGACTGGAGCCACAACGCGAAATGCAACTTCTGGAGCAAGGGCGAGCGCGGTCGCCCTGAGCTATATCGAAGCCGCTACCAGAAAGGCGATCTCTATAGCGCCAAGGAGCAGCACTCTCACGTCGCGCCTTCCAGCTACAGCTGGCAGAAGACATTCGCTGCTATCATCGAGGGGCGGCGCTTCTATAGCGAACGCAAGAGCTGGAGACCGAAGCGTGTCTAAGCGCTGGAGCGGCCAGAATCCTGCCGGCGCATCTTTTCGGTGCCGTGTCGAAAACGACGATCTTCTTCTGGAGTTGATCGAGCAGGATAGGCCTGTCGATTTCGACCGTTGGTCCTCAAGAGTGCCAGAAGCTTCGGCAGCCCTATCCGAACTCAGGGCCCTATCCGAGTCAGAGGAGGATCCCGGCGTATTGGTGGAACAGGCCGCCTTAAGGATACGCCCGGCTGCCTTGGCTCGCATCGACGCTTCAGTCTCTGTCGCCCTCGACCTTCCTCCGCCCACCCGATTGGCGCTGGACCTCAGCCCAAAGGGCGGAATCCAGGACAAAAATTTCGTCCTTCTGACGCGTTGGGTGCGTCCCGGGGGGGCTCCTGAAAGAGTTGAGCAAAGCGGGGCAGTGCTCAGGACCGCGAGCGGCCTGCAACGGGTCCCCGAACCTCTATTCTCGATCTATAGCGCGGCTCTGCGCCTCAAGGAGCCGATCGCGGATGACGCTGAACGATACAACGCTATTGCGGATCTGAAGGCGCACTGGCCGGAAGACCCTGATCTGCAAGTCAGCTCTGATGCCTATCTGCAGGATCTGCGAATTCACTACGCGTCAGGTGTATCGCTCAAGCTCACCCAACTGACGCCGACTTCGACTACCTTTGATCCGGTGCTGTTCGGTTCCCGGTCGATTACCGAGGCCGAGAGCGCCGACCAGTCGCTGGACGAGGACCTGGACAGCCTGCTGCCGGAAGCGGCTCAGCGCATCTTCGCCAAGACCCGGTTCTACGCCAGTGATGGCGGGAAGTCGGCCTACGTATTGCGCAAGGGTGAATACGTCTACGTCGATCCTGCGGTCCGCCCGATCCTCGCGGAAATTCGAAGACTTCAAGGCTCGCCGGAATCTGAACGGCGCGAGTTCGTACTCAATCCCGCGGGCAAGTTGCGTGAACGTCTTGGTTCGTCGGTCGCCGATCAGATCGGACTCGAGCGGTTGTTTGTCCAGACCGAGCAGTTCTCTGAGCGGGTCGCCGGCGTGGATGTGTGGCGTAAACCCGTGCTGCCGTGGCTGACGCCGCTCGGCAAGAACCAGTGGATCCCGGAACGCTTCGGCCTGCGAGTGGGAGACGACTATTTCGCGGTACCGTCTGATCAGGCACTAGCCCTGATTGACAGAGTCGAGGCTGCGCACGCCGCGCAGGCTCCGACGGTGGACGTAGCCGGTCTGCTCGCCGCTGTGGATGAGAATGTCGCCCCTCCGCAGTCACTGCCCGTAAATGACCAGATGTTGGCCGCTGTCCAAAGCCTTCGCCCCTTCGCAGAGCAAGGTGATTCTAGCGGCGCAGAAGGCATGGCTGAGGCGCAGGCAGTTTGGGATGCGGAAACGCAGGGCAAGCTCTTCCTAGTCGTCCGCGACAATTTCGAGGAAGTCGAATACGCCACGACCAATATCGCCGACGACGGTTTGGTCGAACCCGCTGTGGTCATGGAGCCAGACGGCCTTCGGACCCGCCTCAAGCCCCACCAGATCCGAGGGTTTGAATGGCTCGCAAGGAGCGCCACGATCGGGCGTCCCGGCGCACTTCTCGCCGACGACATGGGGCTTGGGAAAACCCTCCAAGCCATCGCCTTTATGGCGTGGTTGCAAGGCGAAGCCGCAGCCGGGCGGCGGCCTGCCGGGCCCCTGCTCATCGTGGCTCCCACAGGTCTCTTGGGAAACTGGCAGAGTGAGATCCAGAAGCATCTGGAAGATCCGTGGTTGGGGCCCATGGCTCGGGCATTCGGCGGTGACCTGAAGAGGCTACGAGAAGAGTCCGGGCTCTCCGGCAGAGATATTGATACCGGTCGCGCTGCGCTCGACAGTGGGGCATGGCGGCAAGCTGGCGTCGTGCTGACCACCTACGAGACGCTGCGAGATTATCACTTCAGCTTCGCCCGGACGCGCTTTGGGATCATCGTCTACGACGAAATCCAGAAGCTGAAGAACCCCGCCAGTCAGATGACCCGGGCTGCCAAGACGCTCAACGCCGCATTTGTCCTGGGTATGACCGGGACCCCTGTCGAGAATCGTCTGCAGGATCTTTGGTCCCTGATGGATGTCGTCGCGCCGGGGCTACTTGGATCCAGCCGGGATTTTGAGAAGCGCTACCCGCCGGAAAATCGTGCTGGCTTGGCAGAGCTCAAGGCCCAGCTCATGGACGGTGATGCAAGGACGCCGGCCTTCATGCTGCGCCGGATGAAATCCGAAGCTCTGGATGGGCTTCCGAAGAAAACCGTCGTCCCCTACCGCGTCGATATGCCGGCGGCCCAGGCCCAAGCCTACAAGGATGTCGTGGTTCGGGCCGCTGCGGCCAAGGCCTCTGGAACGCTCGGCAAAGGAGGAATGCTGACCTTCTTGGCGGCCATGCGGGGCACGTCTCTGCACCCTCGCGGCCCACAGGAACCTGTCGGTGATCTTGCGGTCTTCGCTTCCGAGTCGGCGCGGATTGAAAGCACGTTCAAAGTGCTGGATGCCGCGAGACTCAAGAACGAGAAGGTCCTCGTCTTCGTTGAAGACCTCGCGATGCAAGACCGTTTCGCGGAAGTGGTTCAGGCGCGATACGGCCTTCCGCGCCGTCCCATGCGGATTAACGGCGGCGTGCCGGGGCATGCCCGGCAAAGGATGGTGGACGAGTTTCAGGCCGAGCCTGATCGCTTCGACGTCATGGTCCTCTCGCCGAAGGCGGGCGGTGTCGGCCTGACGATCACCGCCGCCAACCACGTCGTGCATCTCTCCAGATGGTGGAACCCCGCTGTTGAGGACCAGGCGACCGATCGGGTCTTCCGGATCGGCCAAACCAAGGACGTCTTCGTACACATCCCGTTGGCGGTTCATCCGGATCCTGCCCTGAGCGAGTCCAGTTTCGACCTTCGTCTGGACGCTCTGATGGAGCGGAAGCGGGCGCTCACGAGAGACTTGTTCCTGCCGCCTGAAGCGAATGACGCCGAGCTCGCCCGGTTGTTCGATGATGTCTCGCTCTCCAACGCGTCTGAAACTCCCCTGCCGCCAGAGCGACAAGTCGAATCTCCGGCGACCTCGCAGCAGGACGAGGCGAAACCGGCAGCAACCCCGATGGTCGAGGCACCGGCCTCGGCGACGCCACGTCAAACCCTGAGCCTGCCGGCAGTCATTGAGCGGACCGGTGCCAAGGTCTGGCTTCGCGCCCCCCATGAGCCCAGGCCTACGGAGGAAATCCTCGCCCTCTTCCGTGGGAAGCTGATCAGACGAGCGACGATCAGCGATCCTTATGCGCTCGTAAGTCCGTCCGCTCGGGAGGCTCAGATCCGGTTTGCCTCTGACCTCGCTGAAGTGGCCACCGTGAAATCAATCGTGGTGGAGTATGCGCCTGAGGCGGGTGACGACCCGGACGACTCCGGCGCCCGGCGTGACATTGGGGCTCGCTTCGCCACCAGTGCTGCGGCCCGAAAAGGTGCCACCTTCTCGCCGGTCCGGCGGCCACGCCGAAACCGGGATGACGATTTTCATGACCGGCAGATCACGCTGGAGATCGAACATGCTGGCGGGGCTGTGAGATCGCACACGCTCCTTATCGGGCGGGGTTTGACGGCACTGTATGAGGATCGTTGGCAGTGCTCCGTCAGCTATGCCCCCCCGTCATAGCCGCTGCATGTGTTGATTCTGGGCTGAAGGCTTAGGTCGCCTGCTGACTCACTGCGGACTACGAGCGGGTCTGCATTGCGTCGCGCATGCGCCTGTCGACGCTCGGACTGGCGGGTCTCCACACTGCCCTTCACGTTGGGCGGAGAGCGTTGGCGATCAAGCTGCCTGCCTGTCGTGGCACACCTAACACCAGTCGATCCGGCCGCAGCGCAGGAAGAAATGACATCCGCAGGTCGTGCGGCGCCAGACCGAGGGCCGAAGTGTCGGCGCGCCTTCGGCGTCCTGCGCCAGCGACCACATGGGCCGTTCGTCTGGGGCCAGATTCATGTTGAGCACGGTCGAGCATTTCTTTAGCGGGCAGGCCATCGAGGCGTGGAGCGGGCATCCGGCCTCCCCCACGACATAGAGGGTTCGAGGTTTCAGCCGGTCGGGCAGGTCCTCGACATGGACGATCTGATACCGCCTGCGTCGCGCGATCTCCTCTTCCAGCCATCGAAGCGGCCAGGCCAGAACCCGGAGGGCGGAGACGAGGACCGTCAGCATCCGGCCGTCCTCGAGCTCAGCTCCGGCAGATCCAGCAGCAGCGCCGTATCGCCCCGGCCGACGTGCCGCGAAAAAATGGGGCAGGGCCGCCCAGTTTCCGGCTCGGGGTAAAGCATCATCTGGCTCAGGCTGAACCCGACCGTCGCATAGGCGTCGCCCGGCTCGTCACGAAAATCGTGCAGGCGCGCCAACATCTCATTGACGATGAGGCCGGAGAACACGGTGTTGACGCTGATCACCGCCGGCCGGTCCTCGTCGACGTTGTTGATGTAGCCGGCCCGCCGGAGGACGGCGTAGTGGTCCGGATTGCGACGGCGTTCGCCCTCGGCGCGGACATCCTCCATCGAGACCGCGCCTCGGCTGACCAGGCTGGAAAGATCCGGCTGGACGTATTGCAGATAGCCGCAGACTTGGGTGATGGTGCCGGAGTCGTCCGCGTCGAGCGCCACCCCAACATCGAAATAGGGCATGAGGTAGAAGGCGGCTATCCGGTTGATCAGAAACCGGCCCTCGGCGGAATCCACGCATCCGAACACCAAGTCGCAGTCCGCTACCGCGCGTACCGCCTCGGCGTCGAACAGGTTGCGCGCGAGCGGGAGAACCTCGGTCCCGAGCCCAACCTCCACGATCTTGGCGTGCAGGACGTCGACTTTGAACCGCTGGGCGGCGGCGTCAGCGGCGGTCGTGTTGAGGATGCGGTTCAGGTTGTGGTCCTTGACGACGTCGGGATCGACAATCACCAACCGGCGGACGCCCAGGCGCACCAGCTGTTCAATCACGATGCTGCCGGTGCCGGAACAGCCAATGACGGCGGCCGAGAGGTGGCCCAGAGCACGAGTGGTGCGCTCCCCGAAGGCTTGCGCGTGACGCCTAGCGAACGGAGCGCTGGCGGGCAGACGTCCGGCACCCGTGACCTCATCGTAGCGCCAAATCCTCAAGCGCTGTCCCACGACGGCGATGGTCTCCAGAGGTTCGAACAGGCCGTCCGCGTCGACCAGCCGGCCGAACAGGGCCCCGTCGGGCAGCATCACGACGCTGGCGTGCGGAACGTCGTCGTCGATCCAGCCTGCGATGGCCGGAAAGAGCAGACTGTCGGAGGCGTCGTCCTGCTCGGAGAAGGCGTTGTAGCCGCCCGGATGGCTGTGAAATTTGACGACGCTCCAGCCGCGGCGATCCGCTTCCATCAGGTGCGGAACGATCAGGTCCGTCGGCCAGGCGACCGTCGTTGCCGTACGGGGCTCGCAGGCGTCGTGGGGAATCAGGATCAGCGTGTGGACCAGCAACCTGTGGCGGGGGCCGGCGCGCCGGCCGCACAAGGCGATCGCCGCCGCCTCTAGGCCGTCGCCGGGGAACAGATGGGCGTGAAGGGTCGCGGCCTGACGGCCGGTCAGGCTCAGGGAGGCGGTCATCTCAGGCCCTCTCGAACTCGGCCGCGAGCCAGGCGTCCATGTAGTGGACGTGGCTCGACAGATCGTCTTCGCCGTGGATCCACGGGTTCTCGTGGGTGCGGTGCCGCGACCACATCTGCCACATCCGCCCCTCGATGGTGTTGCGGCCGTCGGTCTGAGCGATCGGATGGCCGTCGAGGCGGCGCACGGGGGGCGAGAGATAGGCCATGTCCAGAGCCGCGGCGGGATAGCCGGCGCTGATCTGGATGGCGACGTCGACTATGGCCTGATCGTAGCCGGGGGGCAGGCGGTAGCCCCGCAGCAGGAGCCATTGGACGCCGCCTTCCTCGACGGTGTCCCAGGTCAGGCCCAGGGTGTCGAGAAAGGCTTCGTCCAGTTCGGGCAGGCGGAAGGCTCGGCTGGTCATCAGCGCGCACCGTCCTGGGCGGTCTTGAGCATGGTCTTGAACTTCTCGATCCCCGGGGTGCGGAAATCCACGTCATCGTCCAGGTCCAGCTTGACGGGCTGGCCGCGCATGATCTGGCGCAGGATGTATTTCTCCGGGGGCGACTTCCCGGCCAGGACGAGCAGGGCCCGGGCGGTCAGGATGGGGACTTCGACCACATGGTGGGTCTTGTCGATGCGGATGCGGTAGGCCCGCGCCAGCGGAACGCGACGCTGCTCGCGCACATAGACCTCGAGGTCGATGACCTCGTCGACGATGATCTCGCCCTCGCACTCGACGGTTTCGACCGTGCGGGTCTCCTCGATCGAGACCTTGCGGCTGTCGGGCGGAACGCAGGCCTGAGCCCCGGCGTCGTGGGGGGTGATGTCGGGGCGGTGGCCCTGAAGCGGATTGTCCATGATCGTGATCCTTGGGGTTTGGGGAGGAACGAGTATGGAAATATTAGCTACTCAATCCATAGTCAATAGCTATCACACAGCTAATATATGTTGACACACGCGGTTGGCGGCGCTAGAAGGCCGCACTCCGCAGCGGTGAACCCATGTTTGAAAAACGTACGATGACGCTGAACCTCAGCGCGCAGGAGATGGCAGTCGTCGAGCGCCTCGCCGAGGAAAAGGGGCTATCCAAGACGGCTTTGCTTCGCCAGGCGCTGCGCCTCTACCAGTCCATTTCCAAGCGGCTGGACGATGGGGAGAAGGTCTTCGTCGAGAATCCGACCACCAAGGAGAAGGCCGAGCTCATGGTCTTGAGCTAGGAGGGCGCGATGGGCAGCCGGCTTGGCGTCTTTGGACTTAAGGACCGCCGCACGGGTGCCGAGGTTCCCGCGGAGATCTGGTCCACCGTCGAAGATCGGCATGTGCAGGACTTCGCCGGTCGCTGGAAGCCGATCTTCGACGCCCGGCTGGCCGAACTCAGGCGCCAGGGCGAGGTGACGGCCGCGATCGCGGCGGACCACAATGTGCAGGACGCGCATTGGCATTGGGCCCGCAAGGTCGCGGAACGTCGCGAGAGCCTGTCTTGGGCGTCTTTCGCCGTGGAAGCGGAGGGCGTCACCCAAGGGCTGATGTTCGCCCGGCTGGACGGCTTCGCCCGCGAGCCGTCCCAACGCAACAAGCCGTTGGTGGATATCGATCTATTGGCGACGGCACCGTGGAATCGCGCCCGGCTGGTGGAGCGACCCCAATTCAAGGGGGTTGGACAGCTGCTGCTCGGTGCTGCCGTCAGTTTGAGCGTGCACGAGGAGTTCGCCGGTCGGATCGGGCTTCACGCCCTCCCCCAGGCCGAGTCCTGGTATCGCGACGTCTGCGGCATGACAGACTTGGGCGTGGACTCGACCGGCATGACCTATTTCGAAATGACCGAGCCTCAGGCTCGTGCGTTCATTCGCTAAGACAGGAAAGGAGCGAACAATGGAGATGTTGATTTCCCAAGACTGGCTCCGGCGCAGGATCGAAACGGATCCTGACCTGGATGTCGAAGCCGGCCTGCCGATCGGCGTGCTGGAATCGATCGGCATGTTCCTGCCGGCCGAACTCACAGCGCAGGAGGACGCCAAGGTCGTCCGCCTGACAGAGGCGTTCGGCGTCCTCGTGCGGCAGCTACGCCGCCGTCAGCAGTGGACCGTCGACCAACTGGCCCAAAAAGCCCGCGTCGACATCGAGGATCTGAAGGCGATTGAGCGCGATCCGCATTACCGGCCCAGGCCGCGGGTGGTTCATCAGCTCGCCGGAGTGTTTAAGCTACCGGAACGCCCGTTGATGAAACTGTCCGGTGCCACCGTCACGCACGATCAGGATTTCGAGGAGGAGGCGATGCGCTTCGCCGCCAAGTCCGACGATCTGTCCAAGCTGACGCGAGAGGAACGGAAGGCCCTGAACGATTACGTCAAATACCTGGCCGAGCAGGCGACCTGACGCATGAGCGAGGGGGTCGGCGAATACGAGGCGGAGGACATCCGCAAGATCGTCGCCCGCGTGCTACGCGACCTCGGCAACCCCGAGCCGCCACTGAGGATGGAGGAGGTCCGGCAGTTGCTGGAGCTCAATATCGGCTACTATAGCAGCACCAACACCACCCTCCTCCAGGAGGTGGCCCATCGGATGAAGGTGGCCGGCAAACAGGTTCTGGAACGGCCGATGCTGCTCGTCGAGGCGATCACCAAGGCCAAGCTGTCGGCGCTCTGGGTGCCTCAGACCAGACGCATTCTGATCGACGAGGATGTTCCCAAGCCGAAGCATCGATGGATCGAGGGCCACGAGGTCGGCCATAGCCTTATCCCATGGCATCGTGAGTTCCTGTTCGGGGACAACGAATACACCCTCGATCCTGTCTGCCATGCCATCGTCGAGGCCGAGGCGAACTATTCGGCGTCCCAGCTGCTGTTCCTGCAGGATCGGTTCGCTAGCGAAGCCCGTGACGGCGATCTCAGCTTCAAATCCATCAAGGCCTTGGCCGCCCGCTACCAGAACACCTTGACCACCACGCTGTGGCGGATGGTCGAAGACCGCAATCCGGACGTTGCCGTATTCGGTCTGTTGACGGTCCATCCGCATCATCCCGAAATCGGTGCCCAAGATGATGGTAAGCCCGTGCGTTATTTCATCCGCTCACGCGCCTTTCGAGAGCAGTTCGGCGGCGTCGCGCCGGAGGCGGCCTATGGCCTTGTCGAGCGGCACGCGAGCCGTCGAAGCCGCGGCCCGGTGTTCGATGCCAGCGACGAACTGACAAACGCCAATGGCCAGCGGTGCGAGTTTCGTCTGGAGAGCTTCTGCAACACCCATGCCTTGCTGACCTACGGCGTGTTTGTCCGCGTCACTCCCACAATCGGGCGCTACTCCACGATCATCTGATCGCTCGACGAATGTCACCTTTGCGGACCTCTGCCCGAGTCCGCTACTGACACTATGTGAACGGTGATCGTCTGGGGATTCGACCACCTGCCTGATCAAGTCATTCAAGGAGAGGTACGCAAGCGTAGTCACGCACGCGACCCCGGCAGTGCGGAGGTTCTGCCGCGGCTCTCCGACCGCTCTGATTAGCTTGGGATGAGTTCTAAAATGCCTCTGGGTCGAGAGACCTGAGCGCGAACAGTTGCTGTCGCAGCGCTCTAAAGCTTCACACGGCCCTGAGAGACGGCCTGCTGATATCGGTTCGTACGTTAAAGTCGGGGCGCGGCAGGGTTGTTTCCATCGAAAAATGAGACGAATTACGGATGATCACAAAAGACAATATTGCCGAACACATCGCGAATGCATGCGAGCGGCTTGTCGGCCCGGCTCTAGTGGCGATCTACGACGCCCAGGAAGGCTCGACGGTCCCTTTTCAGTCCGGTACTGGCTTCATCGTCCGGCGAGGCAACCAAGACGTCCTTGTCACGTCTCATCACTGCCTGTTTGGAAAAGACCCGGACAAACCGGAGAACCCCGGCGACAAGGGCGTCTTCGTTGACGGCTTGCTGCGGCCTCTGGGAGAGGTGGCGTTGTCGGAGTGCGCGCATGATCGGGATCATGATGTCGCTGCGCTGTGTGTCGATCGTTTTGAGCACGCACTGCCCGAGAGCGCCATGGCCGCACATCACGAATACACCCCGTTGGTGACCGTACACGGCTTCCTGTCACGCGACTTCAGACGGACGCTCGCGGGATCCGGAATTCTGCGGCCCAAGCCGTTCATTTTCCAGCAGCCCGGCAACGAGGTGGACGGCGGTTTTCTGACGTTCAGATTTCCAAGAAAAGGCGTGCTTACCCGCTCGCAAACACCTGCCATGTCACCGCTCCCAAGGGGGCTCTCGGGCAGTCCGATCATCGACAGCTTGGCTTTGGCCCGCGGCATGGTGGGTCTCGCGGGAGTTTTCACAGAGTGGGACCGAGGCGTCGGCAAGGGTGCCACGCGTCGGGTCATCAGCGCGGCGATCGACCAGCTCTTCGATTGACGTCCCAACGAAGGTATGAGCTGGCCGCCTGTTTTTGTGACGAGCGAGGGATCTGTCGCAGACTGTCGCCTACGTTCCCCGGAGCTCGCGCCCCGCGAGCCGGCTCAACTCACCGGTATGGCCGTCACGCGGACAACCCGGGATGGGGCCGGTTTCAGTTGCTCGTGTCTGACGATCCCGAAGATCAGTCCGGGCGCAGTTACGACCTCCGACTGCCACTCATAGCTTTCCGGCGGGCTAGACCCGTTAATGTCGCCGGTCCAGTGCCCGAAGACCGGCCGTCCGGATAGGCAGCCGATGTTCAGAATGACCGCAGTCTTCTGCTCCGGCACCTCCTCGACCTTCGCCCAAGACTTCCACGCGAAGAACAGTGGGACGACATCGAGATTGACCGAGCACGCTCGCGGAGCGCGCCATTCAATCACCTCACCGACGCGGAAACGGGCTTCGAACACCTTTGTTGTGGAAGCCGTTCCCCGACCGAGCGCGAGGCAACCTAGATCGTCGGCCCTCTCGCGATCGCGCAATAGTTCCGCGACCTGCTGATACAGATCCGCTTTCCCCCTAGCTAAAATGTCGAGGTCAGCGCCCTCTGCGTAGACTGAGCCGGCGGCGGTCGCGGATGCGAACGCCTCGGCCCACGCGGATGTCTCGCTCTTCGCCTCCGCTGTGCGGAGAAAGCGGGTGACGGGATCGCTGTTCCTTGTCCATGCGCGCAGAAGCCGATCGACTTCCGAAGATCTACTTTCCGAACGAGTTTGAAGCCGGAGCAGAAGACCTGGATCGATCTGTTCCCGGGTAAGGCGGGCCTCCTCCCGAGCGCCGTGGGGCCCAAGATCTGGGAACGCTTCAATGAGCTGTTCAATAGTTCGAGACATTCTTGCCCCTCTGCCCGTCCGGCACCCGTTAGAGAAGCGCAACAGTTCGCGCGCTGGCGGTCTCGCCAAGGAAGGTTAGAGGTGCGTTCAGGCGATCATAACACCTGAATATCCGCGCGGGCCTTGTGGGCCAAGACCTTAAGCCGATCCCGCTTCCCCCGTCTGTGCGCCCGATACCTCGAGCTCTGCCGCCCCGGACCTGATCACGTCTCGCAGAGATCAATGACGCCCGGAACCCGCAGGTGCGCCTTCCCTTTCAGCGCAATCTGCAACACGTTGGATGTGATCCTGTCTTTGCCAGCACGATGCCCCACGGGTGATCAGAGGTCTTGTTTCCGACCGTGAGCCAATGTCCGCGCCTGGCGCATATTGGAGCATTATCCGGAGATCCGAGCTCGAACGATCGACGAATGTCGTTCCTAGATATCGGCCAAGCAGTAGTTGTTCCAATCAGCCATCATGGCGCGCCGTTTTTCCAGTGCACTGCTTCGGCGGTAAGCAGCTTCGACGGTGCCGAGCGCATGGGCGAGCGCCGCCTCGGCAAGCTCTCGGGGATAGTCGGTGCAATCACCCGCCCAGTCCCGGAACGACGACCGAAATCCATGTAGCGTCGTCGCTTGGCCCATACGCCGCAGCATCATTGGAGCGGCCATATTGCTCAGCAGCTTGCCGCTCACTGCGAAAACCCTTTGATCCAAAGATGCCGGCATGGGTCGCTCTAACGACTCCAGCAACTCTCTCATTTGCGGAGTCAGCGGCACAATGTGGGGCCTTCCTGCCTTCACGCGCTCTGCCGGAAGAGTCCAGGTATCCCTTTCGAAATCAAACTCGTTCCAAGTCGCGCCCAAGGCTTCGCCGGCACGCGTGGCCGTGAGGATTACAAACTCGAGATAGCGCGCAGTGACAGTGTCTCGACCACGCAGATCTCTCATGAGCTTTGGTACATCAGCGTAGGGAAGGGCCGCGTGGTGGCCCCGCGCCAACTTGACCGGCTTGGTCAAAAGGTTCTCCAGATGGCCCTTCCAGCGAGCCGGATTATCGCCGGGCCGGTGCCCATATGACCTCGCTGCATCAAGGACAGCTTCGAGGTATCCGCGCGCGAGCGTCGCAGTGGGCCCTTTAGACCAGATGGGTTGAAGGACGGACAGGACGTGCTGAGTGTCGATGTGGTCGACGCGAATGGGCCTCAGTGCCGCAGCATACCCACGCTCTCCCAACACGCGCTGCCATCGATCCACGCTCTTGGAGTTCCTTACCGAGTCGCGCCGGGCCGCGATCCAAGCATCAGCCAACACCCCAAAGGTTGGCCTCGTCACCAAGGATCGCTTTTCCGCGATAGGATCCCCTCCGGCCGCAACCAACTCCCGTGCCGCCTGGGCTCTTTCCCTGGCGACCTTGAGCGAAACCGCCGGTGGCGCGCCCAGTCCCATTTCCCGGCGTCGTCCCTCAAGATGGTAGATGTACAGGTAGTGTCTTGCAGCTCCCCGTACCCGCAGATGGAGCCCTCCTCCGTCGGCATAGATGCCGTCCTTGGAGAAGGACGCGATCTGGCGGGGCGTGAGTCGATGAAGTGAGGCCATGGCCGTCACTCATATCATCCAACCATAAGATCAACCATAAAAACTATCGGCGCTTGGAGGACATTCCGATGGAGGACGGTGGACTCTCATCGCGCCAAAAATAAATAACTTGTTGTTTATTATGTTATTATTTTTGATGCCGTGGAGAGGCTTGGACGCCTATGGAACTATGTTCGAATCGTTCCGGGCGCGCCATTTTCTTCCGCTTTACTTGCGGGCCGAGATTTCGGCGTTCTGACTGTCAGCCCTGAAATCTCACCCTTGGCCCGTTCCGGCCGCACAAACAAGGGCGCTTGAACGAAAGCGACTTCACGAAATATCTTCTCTGTCAGTAGCTTACGCCACAGACATCGGAGACCGTTTATCGTTCGTCTGGCAGCACCGTCGCACCCTTCATCGACAATCGCCGGGTCCTGTTGCCCCAGCCGTTGCCGGGCCTGTCAGAGACGATCTGTCGTTGGATTGACAGCGCCCTGTATCGAGGCAGATGTCGGCGAGGCCGAGTCCCTTCGGGTTCTGGTCGAATGGAGGACCTGGTTCCAGCCAGACAAGGGCTGTCGCAGCCCAGGGGCCACTCCGGGGGATCGACGGTACCCGCATCCCGGGTGCCGCAGGGCGGTCAGGCGGCTTTTGCGTCCGGTTCCGGCGCGGCATCCGCCAGGGCCTGGGAGATGGCAGCGAACAGGGTGGCTGTGGTCACGGGCTTGGCGAGGTGACCGTCGGCACCGGCCTTGCGGCCCGCCTCGACGTGCTCGGGCATGGCATTGGCGGTCAGCATGAGCAGCGGCGTGCGGCCCCGGCCCTGCCCGCTTTCGAACGCGCGGATTTCGGCCGTCGCGGTCAGTCCGTCCATGACCGGCATCTGCATGTCCATCAGTACCAGATCGAAGCCGCCGTCCCGGAAGGCGTCCAGGGCTGCCTGTCCGTCCGCCACACAGAGCAGGTCGGCACCGGTCCCGGACAGCAGGACCTCGATCACCTTACGGTTGGCGGGATGGTCGTCGGCCAGCAGAATGCGCAGGGCTGCGCCGTCCACATCGGCATCAGGGACAGGGGCCGCCACGGCCGGTGCCGCCTCGGCCAGCGGCAGGGGCAGTTCGAACCAGAAGCGCGAGCCCACACCCGGTTCGCTGTCGCAGTCCAGTCCGCCTCCCATCAGTTCGGCGAGTTCGCGGGAGATTGCCAGGCCCAGGCCGGTGCCGCCGAAGCGGCGCGTGATCGAGCCGTCGGCCTGATGGAAACGGCCGAAGATGTGGGCCTTCTGCTCGGCCTCGAACCCCACACCCGTGTCGGAAACCGTAAACCGGACATGGCCCTCCCGGACATCATCCACGGTCAACCGGACCTCGCCCTCGGCGGTGAATTTGAGCGCGTTGCTGACAAGGTTGGTGAGGATCTGGCGGACCCGAACCACGTCGCCGCGGACCAGGCGTTCGGCTTCCGGCGCAATTCCGATGACCAGGGCGACCCCCTTGGCCTCGGCCGTGGACTGCCACAGGGCGGCCGTCTCACGGACGACGTCGGCCAGATGGAAGGGGGCCGGTTCGATGGTGAGCTGGCCGGATTCGATCTTGGCCGTGTCGAGAATGTCGGACAGGAGCCGCTCGAGTGTGCCGCCAGACGCCCGGACGATGTCGACCATCTCGCGCTCGCGCGGACCCAGATCGCTCCGGGCCAGGGCGTCGGCCATGGCGACGACGCCATTCAGAGGGGTCCGGATCTCGTGGCTCATATTGGCGAGGAAGTCGCTCTTGGACCGGCTCGCGGCCTCAGCGGCCTGCCGTGCCAAGCGCAGATGCCCGGCGGACCGCCACTGCCAGAACAGCAGGCCCGTCGCGGTCAGGAAGAAGACCACGGCGATCCCGACAATCCAGCGCTGGGAGCTGATGACGTCCTTCTGCAGCCGGGTGTTGGACCGGGCCGTATCCAGCTGACGGCGGCGTTCCGCCAGCTGCTCCTGCATGTCTCCCGTCACCTGCCCGATCCCGGCGCTGAACCGGCGCGCGGTCTGGATCTCCTCGGCGCGATGGTAGGCCTCGAGCCGCTGGAAGGCCTCGCGGGTGCGACCCTCGGCGAACAGCAGGGCCGCCTCGACCCGGGGCACTTCCGAAAAGCCGTCCTCGCGGAACAGGCCCGCGGCCTCACGACGGCGAATCTCGGCAAGATCCCGGCGAGCCAGGCCGAGCTGGCCTGTCCGGGCATAGGCGAGGGCGCGGGAGGGCAGCATCTGGGGCGCAAGGAAGTCCGCTTCGCCGAGGTCGGCCCCATACGGAGAGAGACAGTTCAGAACACCCTGGGAGTCACCGCCACCATCGGCCACAATGGCACACAGGTTGGCGTCATAGACCATCAGGCTGCCGAGCCCCGCCCGGCGGGACAGGCGGTGGTGGGCAGCGTAAAGTCGAGCGGCGAGGTCGTGGTCGCCGACCTGAACGGACAGCCGCGTCAGGTTGTAGAGGGCGTCGAAATCGGGGCGCGGATAGGCCGGGTTGGACAGGTCGATCTCGAAACGACGAAAGGCCGCGGTCGCCCCCTCGATGTCGTTCAGGTCCATCAGGGCGAGGCCGGTGACTTCCCACAGACCTGCGCGGGCCGTGTCGGCATAGGGTGCGTTTTCGGGAATGATGGCGTCGGCCGCGGTCAGCCGGTGCAGCGCCTCGCCGACCCGGTCGCTGTCCATGAGAGCCAGCGCACCGAGCCGCATGGCGTGCGCCTTGACGAACCAGTCCGTGGCGGTGCGCGCGATCTCATCGATCCCGGCCGAGGCCGCCAGTTCGCCGCTCTCGTAGCGAATGGCGAGGGCGTTCAGCCGCGCGATCATCTGGTACCGCTCGTCCTGGCCGGCCAGGGCGGCCGCGGCGAGGCGGTCGTTCCAGACCTGCGCCCGTTCAAAATCACCCTGGTTCAGGCTGATCCACATCACATGATAGAGCCGGTTCAGCCCCTCACGACCCGGCATGTTCCGGGCGGCCTCGCCGAAGGCCTCAAGAGCCGGGAAGCTGGTGGCAGCGGCGCGCTCCTCCACGCGCCGGGCCAGCTCGATCCGGCTCTCACGGGATTGGGTCGCGGCCTCGACACCGGTCGGGATGCCGAGGCCGAAGAGAAGGACGAGAACAAGAAGGAGTCTGACTGCGGGCATACCGTTTCCGGGTTGATCGCGGATCATCACACGCCGACCCTTTCACAAGATTTAGCGCCTGACGGAATTTCCACAGGCGGCCCTTCTGTAGACTTCCGTCCGCCCCGGCGTCAGCGTCCCGGCATGGCCGAATCGTCCGTCAGACCCTCCTCGCCGGGGGGCTATTACGAGTTCTTCGCCGGCGGGGGCATGGTGCGGGCCGGCCTGGGCCAGGCCTGGCAGTGCCTGTTCGCCAATGATTTCGATCCGGCCAAGGCGGCGGCCTATGAGGCCAATTGGGGCCGGGCGGGCCTGAAGGTCGGCGATATCGCGGACCTGACCGCCGCCGACCTGCCGGGCACCGCCGATCTGATGTGGGGGTCCTTTCCCTGCCAGGATCTGTCGCTGGCGGGGGTCGGCGCGGGACTGGGCGGCAGACGCTCCGGGACGTTTCACACCTTCTGGGACCTGACCCGGTCACTGGCGGCCGAGGGGCGGGCGCCGCGGATCGTGGCCGTCGAAAATGTCTGCGGAGCCCTGACCTCGCACGACGGTCGCGATTTCGAGGCGATCTGCCGGACCTATGCCGAGGCGGGCTATCGATGCGGGGCCCTGGTCATCAATGCCGACCGCTTCCTGCCGCAGTCGCGGCCCCGGCTGTTCGTGATCGGGGTCCGGGAGGATGTGGAATGGGATCCGGCCCTGACGACACCTCTTGCGGATGGGCCGTTTCATCCACCGGCCGTGCAAAGGGCCGTCGAGCGGCTGCCGGCCGGGCTGCAGGCGCGAATGGTCTGGTGGCACCTGCCGGAGCCCGAAACCGGCCACGCCGGCCTGGCCTCGGCGATCGAGCCCGAGCCGGGCGGGGTCCGCTGGCATTCCGACGCGGAGACGAACCGGCTGCTGTCCCTGATGTCGCCGCGGAACCTGGCCAAGGTCGAGGCGGCGCGGCGATCCGGCGAGCCCTGTGTCGGCGGCCTGTACCGGCGGACGCGGCGCAATGCCGAGGGCCTGCGGGTCCAGCGCGCCGAGGTGCGGTTCGACATCGCCGGCTGCCTGCGCACCCCCGGCGGGGGATCAAGCCGCCAGACGCTGGTGGTAGTGGAGGGGGGCCGAATCCGGTCCCGTCTCATGTCCGCACGGGAGACGGCGCGGCTGATGGGGCTGCCCGAAACCTATCGCCTGCCGGCCTCCTACAGCGCCGCCTGCCACCTGACCGGGGACGGGGTCGCCGTGCCCGTCGTGCGCCATCTCGCGCGCTGGTTGCTTGAACCACTGCTGGCCGGGTCCGGGCTGCGCCGGGCGGGCTGAAGAGGCTCTTGCCAAAGCCGTTCCGGGGCGCATCATGGCATTTGAGGAGCTGGGAAAGGTCATCATGAAAGCCATACTGACGGGGCTGACAATTCTGGGACTGGCGACGCCGGCGGCAGCGGAGTCCTGGCATGCGTTCTCGCGCAGCGCCAACTCGGCCTATATGGCCGACGTCGACGCCATTGTGGTGGAGGGTGACATCACCCGCATCACCCTGGCCATCGTGCCGCTGCGGGGCGATGCCGGGGACCTGAGCCACACCACCGACACCTATGAATTCCGCTGCGGTGCCAACCAGTGGCGCAGCCCGCTGTCGATCGAGTTCGGCGCGGACGGCACCGAGGTCGGCCGCTATCCGGACGAGAGCGACTGGCTGACGGCCCGCAACGGCACCATCCCGGGCATCCTGAAAGAGATCGCCTGCGACGGGGTGCGGGCCACGCCGCCCCACTGGCCGACGATCAACGCCTTTGTCGAGGCGCGCGGCCCCGGCGCCTGATCGGTCTCAGGCGTCCACCGCCGCATCAAGCGCATTGGCCTGGATGAATTCGCGGCGTGGCTCGACCACGTCGCCCATCAGCTTGGCGAACAGGTCGGAGGCATCCTCCTGATGCTCGACCTGCACCTTGAGCAGGGTGCGGGCGTTGACGTCGAGCGTGGTCTCCCACAGCTGTTCCGGGTTCATCTCGCCCAGGCCCTTGTAGCGCTGGATGGCGATGCCCTTCTTGCCGGCATCCAGGACCGCCTCCAGCAGGTCCAGCGGGCCACGAACGGTGACCGACTTGTCCTTGCGGCGGAAGATGGCCGGCTTGTCGAACAGGCCCTCGAAGGCGGCCGAACGTTCGGCCAGACGGCGGGCGTCCAGCGAGCGGATCAGGGCCTCTTCCAGCACGATACGTTCGGAGACGGCGCGTCGAACGCGTTCGAAGATCACGGCTCCCTGGGCACCGGGCGAACCGGTCCAGTCACCATCCCCTTCCTCGGCATAGAGGTTGAGGCGGGCGGCGGCCTTCGACGGATCGGCGGCGGCCTCATCGAACAGGCCCGCCAGGGCCGACTGCTCGATGGCGAAGGCGGGCGCGCGTTGCGACAGTCGATCAACGCCGGCCTTGAAGGCCTTGGCCTCGCGGACCAGGGACTGCAGGTCCAGACCCGTGCGGCGCTCGCCGGTCGGCAGGTCCAGCTCGGCCTCGGATGAGCCCTCCTCGATGAGGTAGGAGTCCATCTCGGACTGGTCCTTGAGGTAGCGCGACTGCTTGCCCTTGGAGACCTTGTAGAGCGGCGGCTGGGCGATGAAGACGTGGCCGCGCTCGATCAGCTCGGGCATCTGGCGGTAGAAGAAGGTCAGCAGCAGGGTCCGGATGTGGGCGCCGTCGACGTCGGCGTCTGCCATCAGGATGATCTTGTGATAGCGCAGCTTGTCGGCGTTGAAATCGTCGCGGCCGATGCCGGTGCCCAGCGCCAGGATCAGGGTGCCGATCAGCTCCGATGACAGCATCCGGTCGAAGCGGGCGCGCTCGACGTTCAGGATCTTGCCGCGCAGGGGCAGGACGGCCTGGTTCTCGCGGTTGCGGGCCTGTTTGGCCGAGCCGCCGGCGGAATCGCCCTCGACGATGAACAGTTCGGACTTGGCCGGATCGCGTTCCTGACAGTCGGCCAGCTTCCCGGGCAGGGAGGCCATGTCCATTGAGGTCTTGCGCCGGGTCAGGTCGCGAGCCTTGCGGGCCGCCTCACGGGC
>JAIESL010000059.1 GCA_019746095.1 Caulobacteraceae bacterium | reverse complement strand
CGGGGACGGGCCGCTTCGGCGGCCGTGGCCGCAGCGCTGTCGACGCGCCGCTGCTCGGCCTGGACACGGGCGGCGTCGCGACGGGCAGCGGCATCGGTGATCGCGGATGCCTGGGCGGCCGTCGCTTCGGGCAGGGTGCCGAGCGCGGTCAGCGGCGGGGCGTTTAGGTCCTCCGCACCGATCAGTTGACCAAAATCCTCGAACAGCATGACGCGCACGAAGTCGATGGCCCCGCGGTCGCTGAACAGCTTGACCCGCCAGCTTCCGTCAATGCCCCGGGCGGCGACGCCGATGGGGACGCCGCGCGGCATGCCGCCGCCGTCACCGGACGACAGGATACGGTCGCCGACCTGGACCGAGCCGACCCCGCGCAGGAATTCCAGCCGGGGATTGTCGCTGCCGTCCCCTTTCAGGATGGCGCGGGCATCGGTTCGATCGACCAGCACCGGGATCTGGCTGGCCACATCGGTGACGAGCAGCATGCGGCTGATGCCGGGCGAGGTGCCGACGATGCGACCGACGAGGCCGTGCTCGTTGATGACGGGATTGCCGACCTTGACGCCCTTTGCCGAGCCGGCGTCGATCAGCCGGGCCTTGGAGAAGGGGCCGCGCGCATCCAGAATCGAGCGGGCTGTCTGCATGGCAACGGGCGGCTCGGGCCGGATGCCGAGCATGGTCTCATAGCGGGCGTTGACGTTCTTCAGGGCGATGGCCTGGTCCCGCCAGGGCTGGAGCTCGGCCAGTTCACGCTTGAGCCGGCGGTTCTCGGAGACCGCGAAGAAATAGCCGCCGACATAGTCGCTGGCATGACCGAACCAGCGCACCGGGGCCGCGAAGATGCCGCCGACGGGACCGGCAACGGCCTCCACGCCGGCACGCACCGGCTGATAGGGCGAGGTCTGGGCGCGGGCGTCACTGATCAGCAGCAGGACGCAACCAATGGCCGCGACAACGACGGTCACGGCCGCGGTCCAGACCAGCGGCACCTTGATGTTCTCGAACGGTCCGTCGCGAAACGCCACGGCGCGCCTTCCTCAGAAAATGGGAATCAGCGGGACGCCCCCGACCGATTTGTCGAGCCTATCGCAAAATCCGTGCCGCTTGGATACCGGCGACTGGCTTACGATGACGGGGATTTGCGGCAGTGGTTCGACCGGAGGCCTAAAGGGCCGAGTCGAGGACGCCCTTCATCCAGCGCGGATGCTCCAGCACCCGGCCGCAACCGATGGCCACGCACGACAGCGGGTCATCGGCGACCGAGACCGGCAGGCCGGTGTGGTCACGGATTTCGGCGTCGAGACCGCGCAGCAGGGCACCGCCGCCGGTGAGCATGATGCCCTTGTCGGCGATGTCGGCGGCCAGTTCGGGCGGGGTGGCTTCCAGAGCGACCTTCACGGCCTCGACGATCTGGGAGACCGGCTCGGCCAGGGCCTCAGCGGCCTGACGTTCGGAGATGCGAACCTCGCGTGGCACGCCCTGCATCAGGTCGCGGCCCTTGACGTCGATCGACAGGCCTTCGCCGTCGGCCGGGATGCGGGCGGTGCCGATGTCCTTCTTGATGCGCTCGGCGGTGGTCTCGCCGATCAGAAGGTTATGGTTGCGGCGCATGTAGGAGATGATCGCCTCGTCCATCTTGTCGCCGCCGACGCGGACCGAGCGCGAATAGACGATGCCGGAAAGCGACAGGACGGCCACCTCGGTGGTGCCGCCGCCGATGTCGACGACCATGGAGCCGGTCGGCTCATGGATCGGCAGGCCGGCGCCGATGGCCGCGGCCATGGGCTCGTCGATCAGGCCGACACGGCGAGCCGAGGCGTTGAGGCAGGAATCGTTGATGGCGCGGCGTTCGACGGCGGTGGCACCGGACGGCACGCAGACGATGACCTTGGGGTTCACGAAGCCCTTGCGGTTATGAACCTTGCGGATGAAATGCTTGATCATCTCCTCGGCGACTTCGAAGTCGGCGATGACCCCGTCGCGCATGGGACGGATGGCTTCCATGTGGCCCGGCGTGCGGCCGAGCATCTGCTTGGCCTCGATGCCCACGGCGTGAACGATCTTGCGACCGCCGACGTTGCGCAGGGCAACCACGGACGGCTCGTTCAGCACGATGCCCTTGCCCTTCATATAGATGAGGGTGTTGGCGGTGCCGAGGTCGATGGCGATGTCGTTGGAGATCGCGCCAAAAATGCTGGAGAACATGGGTCCGGGATACCGTTCGTTCGGGCCTTGGAGGGGCTTGCGTCAGTCTCGATCCGCTTCGGCGACGCCCCGGCGTCGCGCATCCCCACGCGCCGCCTCCTGATCGTTATCGCCTGACCGACCTTGGCGCTCGTTTGCCCGTGTGCGAGGGCGATTACAAGTCTTTTGGGGGACGGCAGCCGTGCGGATGTACCGGGAAGCGCCACTGTCGCCTCCCGATACAATCACGTTCCCGGGATTGAGGGCCTAAACGGCGCTCAGGCCCTCCGCAGCCAGCACCCGCGACACCGCCGGTCGGGCCTGGACCCGGTCCAGATGGGCGTTCAGCCCGGGGAAACGCCCGAGGTCGAGCAGCTGTGCCGATCGCGCCCAGCGCGTGAAGACCGAGAGGTAGCCGTCCGCCAGGGTGAAGCCCTCACCGAAGACCCAAGGACCTTGCAGCCAGTGATCCTCGACCAGCTGGTATTTGGCGAGCGCCTGTTCAACGGCCTCTGCCCGGGCCTCCGCCTCCAGCGGCGGGCGGCTGAACAACACCTTGCCGATGGCCGGGTGCAGCGAGGACGACAGGAAGCCGTTGAAGGCGTTGAAGGCGGCGAAGGCATGGGGATCGTCGATCGGCGCCAGGTTCCGGTCCGGGTGGGTCTGGGCGACGAAGGCGAGGATGGCGGCGTTCTGGGTGATCACGCCACGATCGGTCTGAAGCGCCGGGGTGGAGCCGGCCGGATTGACGGCCAGATACTCGGGCGTCCTCTGCTGCCCGGCCCTGAGGTCGACCACCTGGGTCTCGAAATCTGCACCCGCCTCTGCCAGGGCGATGTGCGAAGCGAGGGCGCAGGCCCCCGGCGAAATAAAGAGTTTCAGCATGAGGGAGCTCCCGTTGGACCAGTGGTCCGCTGCAGATAGGCAGCGCCCCTATCCGCAACAAGGACTGTGCCGATCAATCCGGGGAGAGCCGGTTCTCCCGCCGTTTCACCAGTTCGCGCACGCCCAGCATCAGTCCAAGCCAGACGACGGCCACAGCCGCCAGGATCAGCGAGGTCCAGACGCCGTCGCCGCTGACCGCCGCCACCACGGCTCCGCCGAAGAAGGCTACCAGGGCGGTCTTGGGCAGGACACCGAGGGCACAACCGGCAAGGAAGGCGGGAAACGACGCCCGGGTCGCGCCGAAGGCCATGTTGACGACGATGAAGGGGGCCGAGGGCACGTTGCGGATCATGAAGCTGGCGTAGAAGGCGTTCTTGCCGACGAAGCCCTTGAGCCGGCCCATGGTCTGACCGCCGAAACGGTCGACCAGCCGCGCCGTCGGTCCCCGCCCCAGCCAGTAGGTCACCCCCGCCGAGGCCACGGTCGCAGCCCAGCTGTAGAAAAAGCCGAGCGACGGCCCGAAGGCGACGACGCAGGCGGCGATCAGGATGAACTGCGGCGCACCGATGAAGGCGGCCGCGATGAACAGCACGACCGTGGCGAAGAAGGCCCAGGGGCTGCCGGCATAGCCCTGCAGCCAGGCCTCGAGATTCTCCTCCGCCGCCAGCCCGAACTGGCTCTTGCCGAGCAACAGCAGGCCGAGGGTCGCCCCGAGCAGCAAGGCCGTCGCCAGCACCGCCCGCCAGCGGCGGCCTTCCATATTGAGGATGAAGTCGAGGATACCGCGCATGCCGCATCGGATTAGCAGGTGACGGAGGCGTGGGCGAGAGAGCCCCCCATCAACCGGGCACCGCCCCCTGCCCCGCCGTCGCCGCAGGCTGACCGACCCGCGCGCGGATGCCCATCGCCGGAGCGTGCTCGAAGGTCAGGGTCAGGGAGACCTGTTCGCCCGCGACCAGCGGCTGCTTCAGACCGATCAGCATGATGTGGTTGCCGCCCGGCCGGAGCGCGACCGCCTCGCCCGCGGGCAGGGCCAGGCCGTCCTCCAGCTCGGCCATCGACATGATGCCGTTCGCCACCTTCATCTCGTGGATCTGGCCCTCCCCGGCCACGGGACTGGAGACCGCCACCAGGCGATCATCGCGGCTGGCGGTCAGGGTCAGATAGCAGCCGGTCATGGGGCGACCGTTCGGCGTGGGCCGGCACACGGCGTCCGTGGTCGTGACGACGGCAGGGGCCTCCGGCACCGGGGCCTGGCTGCAGGCTGCCAGGGTCAGCAGGATGGCGGGGATCATCAGGCGTTTCATCAGGCGCTCCTTGCGGCGCGGCCATCGAGACGACGGCGCACCAGGGTGGCGGTCCGCTCGATCGCCAGGGCGGCGATCAGGCTCAGACCGGTGAGGGGGTAGAGGATGGCGAGTGGCAGGACGATGCCGAGAACGGCGGCGCGGACACGTGGTCCGGGCGGGGCCTCGGGCGCCCCGGTGCGGCCCTTCGACAGGCTCGGCGGGCGACGCTTCCACCAGATGATGATGCCGCTGATCCCCAGCAGCCAGATGGCGAAACAGCCGCCCAACATCAGATAGCGGTTGATCCAGCCGTACTGTGTGCCCTGGTGGACGGCGATCCCCCATTCGAAGGCCTTGGCACCGACGCCGAACTGGTCGTAGCGGATGTCGGCCCGCACGGTGCCGGTGGCGGCGTCGACATAGAGGGTGCGGGTATCCTCGACCTGTTTGACCTGACGCGCGGCGGTCCAGGCCAGGGCGGGGTTCGACGGGATCGAGACCATATATGGCCGCGCCAGGCCCCCGGTCTCGGCGGTCTCGATGACGCGCGACAGGCTGGCCGGACCGGTTTGGGGTGTGGGCATGACCATCCCTTCCATGATCCAGCCGACGCCGACGGGCGCGTCCCCGGGATGATCGGCATGAACAAAGGGGCTGGCGGCGGCCGGCGGCTTCGGCCGACCCAGACCGTTGGCCTTGACCGCGGCCATATACTGGTCGCCCCAGAAGGCGGACCAGGGCATGCCGGTGATGACCAGAAAGGCGATGACGGCACCGGCATACAGACCCGTCACGGCATGGACGTCGCGCCAGAAGGGAAGCCGTTTCGGATCGGCGGCCCGGACCGAAATCACGCCGACACCCCGGCCGCGCGGCCACCACAGGAACAATCCGGTGGCGACCAGGATGATGGCCCAGCCGGCGACGATTTCGACGACATAGTTGGCCCATGAACCGAGCAGGATGAGGCTGTGGAGCTGTTTGACCACCTCCATCACCCCGCCGAAGTCAGTGTCGCCGATCAGCCGGGCGTCATGGGGGTCGACGAAGGCCGTGCGCTGGCGGCCGCCGGGCAGGTCGACGGTCAGGCGGACCGCCTCGTCCGGCCGCGCGGGGAGCAGGACATTGGAGACCTTGCCGCCGAGGCCGGTCTCGGCCGCCGCAACCCAGCGGTCAGGCGAGGCGGCCACGGCGCGCGGCTCGACGCGGGACAGGTCACGATAGACGGCCCCGTCGATCTCGTCGGTAAACAGATAGAGGGCACCGGTCAGCGCCATGAGCATCAGGAAGGGCAGCACCAGCAGGCCGGCGTAGAAATGCCAGCGCCAGACGGCGCGGAAGGCACCGGACAGGAGTTCGGGAGCAGGGTTGCTTTTCATGGAAAAACTCCGTCGGGGCGGACCTTTCGACCCGCCCCGGTTTCGGATCAGTAGGTCAGTCGAACGCCGATGAAGGCCGAGCGGCCCTCGCCGGGGAAGAAGACCGAGGTCGAGGCGGTGCGGGCGTCGGTAACTGCAGAAAACTCGCCGACGTAGCGCTCATCCGTCAGGTTGCGGGCGTCGAGATAGACGGTCGCGCCGGTGCCTAGCTTGAAGCCGGCATTCACACCCAGCAGGGCGAAGGACGGTGCCTTCAGCGTGTTGGCATAGTCGACCCAGACGTCCGAGATGCGCCATTCGACCGAAGGCGTGACGAACAGACCGGACGGATGCCGCCAGGTCAGCTCGGCCCGGTACTGGTGCTCGGGCACGACCGGCAGGGTGTTGTCGCCCCAGCGCGCATCATCGACGAAATGGAAGTCGCTGAAGGCAGCTGAAGGCATAGGTCTGGCGCAGGAGTAGCGAGCCGTCGGCGAGCTCCACCGGCAGCCGCCAGTCCAGCCCGGCCTCGATCCCCTGGTGAATGGTCCGGTCGGCATTGAAGGTCGCCGCCGGGATGTCGGGGCCGACGATGAAGTTCAGGATCTCGCCGTCGATCTGGCTGCGATAGACGGTGAAATCCCAGGCGAAGGCACCGCGACGACCGCGGGTGCCGACCTCCGCCGTCCAGGCGTCCTGGATGTCGATCGGCGTGAAGCCCACCAGCGGAGCCTGCACCAGTGCACCATAGGCCGGCGGCTCGACCGAACGGGTCACATTGGCGAAGACTTGGGCACCGTCCTCAGACTCCCACAACAGCCCAAGCCGGGGCGAGAACCACTCATAGGTAATGCCGTCATTGTTCAGTGCGTTCCGGCGATCGACATAGTCACGTGTGGCGCGACCGAAGGAGCCGCCGGCGACCAGCGCCAGCCGATCACTGACAAACAAACGGCCTTCGGCGAACACGTCCAGCCCGTCCGCCTCCTGGAAGCCGTTGGCGGTCAGGGCACCGCGGAAGCCACCGACGTTGACGTAGCGCAGGGCGTCGATCTGACCGTCGCGATAGCTCAGACCATAGAAGGCGTCGGCGCGCATGCCGCCGACCTTTCCGGTCCAGTCGATCCGGGCGAAGGCACCGCGGGTCTCACTCTCCTGATCCACGACCTGGAAGATCGGGTGATAGAGCGATTTTTCCCAGCCCCAGATCGCGCCCTCGAACAGGGTGCTGTCGTCGAACCGCCAACGGGTCTGCAGGGTCAGACGTTTGAGGGTCTGGTCCCGGGCGTAGTCATTGGTGATGTTGACGGCGGGCGCGATCCGCGGCGTCGACAGGGCGAGGGTCAGGTTCAGCGCGCCGGGGACCGACTGCTGGATGTCCGCCGCCTGGGCGATCAGACGGATTTCCCGGTCCTCGCCGAAGCGACGGCCGACGCTGGCGATAAACCGGCCCTGGCTCTGGTCGCTCTGCTGTCGGTAGCCGTCGGTTTCCATCGCCGTGACGCCCACGAAGACATCCCAGTCGCCCCGCTCGCCGGCGAACGCGCCGTGCAGACGGCGGAAGCCGAAGGAGCCGCCTTCGAGCTGCAGCACCAGATCGTCTGTGGCGGTGCGGCCGGTGGGTGTGACCATATTGATCGCACCGCCCAGCTGGGCACCGCCGAAGCGCAGGGTGTTGGCGCCCTTGTAGACCTCGATGAAGCGGGCGCTGAGCTGGTCGATACCCTGGAAGTCGGAGAAGCCGTCCGCGTCGGCGAAGGGCACGCCGTCCTGGGCGAACAGGACGCCGCGCTGGTGGAAGCCCTGGGCGATGCCCGAACCGCGGATGGAGAGGCGGCTTTCCTCACCATAGCGCTTCTGGGCGAGGACGCCGGGGACGTTCCTGAGGCTGTCAGAAAAGCCCTGGGCGAAACGGGTCGCATAGCTCTCGGCCGAGACGACGGCGACCGAGCCGGGCGTGCGGCTGAGCAGGGCCCGGGCGTCGGCGACGACGGGAGGGTCTTCAGGATTGCGGACGCCGGTGACGATGACCGTGTCCAGCGTCTGGACATCCGGAGAGGCGGGGGCGGTCTGGGCTTGGGCAGGGACGGCGAAGGCGGCGGCAAGCAGCAGCGCGCACGGCGCTGCAGTGGTCTTGAGAGACATGATTTGAAATCCTGAACAGGAGAAGGCGCGCGCCGACGATGCGTCGGCACGCGGGTGGTTCGTCCGGTTCAGGCAGTCGGGGGGGCCGTGGAGGGCGGCGGCAGGCCGGCGAGGAGGAGACCTCCGCGCCAGGGGCCGGCGCGCGGCAGATCAGGCTGGACCGCGACGATCCGCGGCGGGGCCACGGGCCGGATCACGGGCGGAGGCGGCAGGGTGGTCAGGGCGGACAGCACGCAGTCGGCGCAGTCCAGACTGTCCATCGAGGCCGGCTCTGATGACCCGTCGGTGTCGAAGACGACCATGATCCGGTCGCCCGAGCAGAGCACGACCGGCTCGCCCGTCGCCGCCGAGGCCGCGACGGCGGACGGCAGCAGGGTGGAGAACACGATGGCGAAGATCGCGGCCAGAAAGGCCAGCGAACGCGTCAGGGACCAGTGCTCGGGAGAACGGGAGGACACAGCGGCTCTCTAGACGCAAACCGTGTCGGAGCGAAGGGGGAGCGGACCGCGACATTTGATCGTCCTTTCGCAACTGCGTAAGGAATGGACGCCGTCCGCCCCGGGAGTCACCATGTCCAGCTTGCAGTCCTCCGCCCTTGCCCGCGTCAAGCCGTCGGCCACCCTCGCCGTGACCGCCCGGGCCCGCGAGCTGAAGCGTGAAGGCCGTGATGTGATCGGCCTGGGTGCCGGCGAGCCGGACTTCGACACGCCGGAGAACATCAAGGAAGCGGCCATCGCGGCGATCCGGCGCGGAGAGACCAAATATACCGACGTCGACGGCCTGCCCGAGCTGAAGGCGGCGGTGGCAGCGAAATTCGCGCGCGAGAACGGCCTGACCTATGCGGTGAACCAGATCCACGTCGCCCCGGGCGGCAAGACGGTGATCTACAACGCCCTGCTGGCCACCCTGTCCCCGGGCGACGAGGTGATCGTGCCCGCCCCCTACTGGGTCTCCTATCCGGACATGGTGCTTCTGGCCGGCGGCGAGCCGGTGCGGGTGGTGGGGCATGAGGCCGACGGCTTCAAGCTCAAGCCCGCCGCGCTCGAGGCGGCGATCACGTCGCGGACCAAATGGCTGATCCTGAACTCGCCCTCGAACCCCACCGGCGCGGCCTACACGGGTGCCGAGCTGGAGGCGCTGGCCGCCGTGCTGCGCCGCCATCCGCAGGTCTGGATCATGACCGACGACATGTATGAGCACCTGATCTACGGCGACTTCGACTACAAGACGATCGCCCAGGTGGCACCCGATCTGTACGACCGGACGCTGACGGTGAACGGCGTGTCCAAGGCCTATGCCATGACCGGCTGGCGCATCGGCTACGGTGGCGGGCCGAAGCCGCTGATCGACCTGATGCGCAAGGTGGCGGGGCAGACGACCTCCAACCCGTCCTCGATCAGCCAGTGGGCGGCGGTCGAGGCCCTGAACGGGCCGCAGGATTTCATCGCCGAACGGGCGAAGCATTTCGAGGCGCGCCGCGATCTGGTGGTGTCGATGCTCAACCAGGCCACGGGCATCCGCTGCGCCGTGCCGGAAGGCGCCTTCTATGTCTATCCGTCGATCGAGGGACTGATCGGCAAGACCACCGAAGGCGGGGTGACGATCGACAGCGATGACACCTTCGCCACCGAACTGCTGGATGCCGAGGGCGTGGCCGTGGTGCAGGGCTCGGCCTTCGGCCTGAGCCCCTATTTCCGCATCAGTTATGCGACGTCGGAGACGGTGCTGGAAGAAGCGTGCCGACGGATCCAGCGGTTCTCCGCGGGGCTGCGCTAGGAATTTCGCAGTTCAGGATCGGCCTCCAAGGCTGCATCCCAGAAGTCTTGCACCGGAACGCCCAGGTCGCTGGATATCCGCATAAGCGATTGATAGCTTAGGGGTTCAACGCTGGACCACGCCTCCCGTCCGTGGGGCGGCGAAATCTGAAGACTGTAACCGCCCTCGATCTTGCGAATCTCGAGGGCCACAGGGCTAGGCCGCGCGGCTGACCGCGAAATCGGCCAGCTGTTCCAGGGCCTCACGCCAGTCGCTGGCCAGTAGAACCTGCAGGGCCGCCTTGGCGAGGTCGGCGTATTCGCCGGCCGTGTCGAGGGTGGCGTTGAGGGCCCCCGTACCGACGACCAGTTCGCGGGCGCGCCGGAAATCGTCCTCGGTGCGCTGGCCCTTGTTGATGGTCCGGTCCCAGAAGGCGTCCTCGCGACCACGGGTGCGGGCCGCAGCCAGCAACAGGGGCAGGGTCACCTTGCCCTCGCGGAAGTCGTCGCCGGTGTTCTTGCCCAGGGCCTCGGAAGTGCCGCCGTAGTCGAGAGCGTCATCAGCCAGCTGGAAGGCCAGGCCGAGGTTCAGCCCATAGGCGCGTAGGGCCTCGACAGACGGCTCGTCAGCCCCTGCCCCGACCGAGCCGGCCTCGGCCGCAGCGGCGAACAGTTCGGCCGTCTTGGCCGAGATGATCTGCAGATAGGTGTCCTGATCGAGGTTCAGGTCGTGGGCGCGGGTCAGCTGCAGCACCTCGCCCTCGGCGATGACGCTGGAGGCGCGGGCGAGGATGCCGAGGGCCCGCATCTGGCCGGTCTCGACCATCAGTTCGAAGGCACGGGCGAACAGGAAGTCGCCGACCAGCACGCTGGACGGCGCGCCCCAGATCAGATGGGCCGCGACCTTGCCGCGCCGCAGGTCGGACGCGTCGACAACGTCATCGTGCAGCAGTGTGGCGGTGTGAATGAACTCGACCGCAGCAGCCAGCTTGACCGGAGCGGTGATGTCGCCGCTCGCGCCGGACGCCCGGGCCGCGGCGAGGGTCAGCAGGGGCCGCAACCGTTTGCCACCGGCGGAGATCAGATGCTCGGCCAGCAGGGGGATGACCGGCACCTGGGACTGCATCCGGTCGAGGATCAGGGCGTCGACGGTCGCCATGTCGCGCGCCGCCAGCCGCACGAGCGGCTCGACATTCCCCTTCGAGCGGGGCTCGGCGACGGTGACAGCGTCCAACGACTTACTCTTCGGCAGGGCGGCGCAGCAGAGAATCGCGCCCGAAAACACAGCCGTCGCCTTGCCGGGCGACGATGCGGCGCACAATGGTGATCGCTCCATGAAGGGTCAAGCCGCGTGACCGTCGCACCGTTCCAGCCTGCCGAAGACAATATCGTCGAACACGCCCTGCAGGGCGGTCGCGGCCGGCTGCGTCAGCCGGCGAAAGGCGATCGGGCGGGCATGGATGCGGCCCTGCTGGCGGCGGCTGTGGCGGCTGCACCGGGCGACCGGGTGATCGAGGCCGGCTGCGGGGCCGGGGCTGTGCTGATGCAGATCGCGGCGCGCTGTCCGGGTGTCGCCCTGACCGGACTGGAGCGCGATCCTGCCATGGCGGCGCTGGCCCGTGAGAATGCCGCGTTGAACGGAGCAGACGCGCAGATCCTGGCGGGCGACGTCGCGGCGGGGTTCCGGGCCCTGGACCTGCCGCTGTTCGACCGGGCCGTCAGCAACCCGCCCTTCTTCGATGACCCGGGGGCCTTGCGGGCACCGGCGGAGGGCAAGCGCGGGGCCTGGATGGCGGATGACGGGCTGAAGGCCTGGACGACCTTTCTGCTCAAGTCAGTGTGCGAGGGCGGCCGCATCGTGGTCATTCACCGCGCGGACCGGCTTGCCGATCTGCTCGCCCTCCTGGGCGAGACGGCGGGTTCGTTCGCGGTCCGGGGTATTCATCCGTATGCCGATGAACCGGCGAAGCGGGTGCTGGTGCAGGCGATCAAGACCGGCAAGGCCCCGCTGAGGCTGCTGCCGCCGCTGGTGCTGCACGACCGGTCGGGAGCCAAGCATACGGCGGAGGCGGAGGCGATATTGAGGGGCGAGGCGGGGTTGGGGTGGTGAGCGGGTGGTTGGTGGCTAGTGGCTAGTGGCTAGTGGCTAGTGGTTGCGGTGGTGATTAGTGGTTAGTGGTTAGTGGTTAGTGGATGCTGCTTCGCTGTCAGCGGAAGGGCGGCACAGACCGCGCGTTCGCACAAGTGGTAGCCAGCCACTAGCCACTAGCCACTAGCCACTCCTCCGCACCCCCGGCCTTCCAAATGTCCCTGCGCCCCCTCTTCGTCACCCAGGTCTATGAGGCCTCGCTGGCCGGCTCGCCCGGCTTCGACTCCTTCAACGCCGGCCTGGCCGAGGCCTGCCGCATGCTGGCGGTGGAGGACCAGGCGGGGCGGGCCTGGTGCCGCGAGCACGGCTATCGCGGCTATACCTCCTATGGCTCGCTCAACGACCTGCCGAACCGGATGCCCGAGTTCGCGGACCTGAAGCGGCATCTGGACCGGCATGCGGTCGCCTATGCGAAGGCGCTGAATTTCGACCTCGCCCGCAAGCCGCGGCTGGACAATCTGTGGGTCAATATCCTCAAGCCCGGCGGCAGCCACAGCGGCCACATCCACCCCCACGCCTTCCTCAGCGGCACCGTCTATGTCGAGGTCCCCGACGGGGCCTCGGCCCTGAAGCTGGAGGACCCCCGCCTGCCCATGATGATGGCCCGGCCCGGCGTCCACGCCGACGCCCCCGAAGCCGAGCGGCCGTTCGTCTATCTGGCCCCGGCGGCCGGGACGGTGCTGATGTGGGAAAGCTGGCTACGCCATGAGGTGCCGCCGAACGCCGCGAAGACCGAGCGGATATCGGTCAGCTTCAACTACGCCTGAGGCCTCGGGTGATTGCCGACCTCGCCAGAACCCATCGGTGGACGCTCGGCCGGGCTTACAGCCTGACCGCCCTGGCGCATGCCTCCGGCCAACTCTATCCGCTGATCACGGCCATCGCGATCAACGGTGTGCTGGCGGGGGACTTCCGACCGATCATCGCACTCGGCGTCTGGCACCTCGTCATTATGGGGCTGGAGGTGGCGGCGAAGATGTACGACACGCGCGTCTTCACCGGAATCCACGCCGATCTGGCGGAAAGCTTCGTCGCCAGCGCCCATGCGCAGGGGCTGGCACCGGGCGTCATCGCGGGCCGGGCCATGCTGTCGCGCGAGTACGTCGACTTCTTCGAAAAAGATGTGCCGGGCGCAATGCAGGCACTGATCGGCCTCACCGTCGCCATGACCGTCCTGATCTCGCTGGACTGGGTCGTCGGCGCGGCCTGTCTGGTGCTGATCGTGCCGCTGAGCTTCATCAATCTGGCGCTCGGGCGGCGCGCCGTGGCCCTGAACCGCGGTCTCAATGACCGGCTGGAGACCGAGGTCGCCCTGATCGGTCGGGGTCGCCCTACGACGGTGCGGCGTCATTTCCGGGCGCTGGGGCAATGGCGGGTGCGTCTCTCGGATTCCGAGGCCCGCGCCTTCGGCCTGATGGAGCTGAGCGTCATCGTTCTGATCGGCGCGGCGCTGTGGCGTCTGAGCCTCGGCGAAGCCATCCAGGCCGGCGACGTCTATGCGGTCTTCTCCTACGTCTGGCGGTTCGTCCTGGCGCTGGACCAGGTCCCGGTCGTGGTGCAGCAGGTCGCCAAGCTGAAGGATTTGAACCGCCGGATGCGGCAGTCGCCGAAGGCGGAGTCTTAGCGGGCAGGCTACAGAGCGATCAGCCTCGCCAAGGCGATGCGGGTCGCGCTTCGATCCAAGTCCGACAGCGCGCCGATCCGTCGCGCGATGAGGCGATTGTCGAGCGTGAACAGCTTCAACCGAACGACGCATGACACCTTTAGGCCGGCGTCAGCCCAGTCCATTAGACGTGTGTCCCCCGGCCTGCCTCCAGCCGCCGCCGTGGTGACCATCGCCAGCAGCGTCTCGCCTTCCAAGGCATTCGTCGCGGCTGAAGAAATCACCACCGCCGGTCTGGGCTTGGCGACGGGAAGGTCACTGAAAGGAAATGGGACGACGGCGACGTCGCCCGCGTCACAGATCATCGAAGGCCGCCGCGTCCTCGGCCATACTCCACTCGCCGAGGGTTTTTTCGAGCGACCTCAGATAGTCCCAGTCCAGCGGTTCGGCTCTCGTCACCATCACGCCATCGGGACCGATACGGTACGCCAGCGTGTCGCCAGGCCCGGCGTTCAGGGCCTTGCGCACTTCGACCGGGACCGTCGTTTGCGCTTTCGAGGTAATCTTGGCGAAGTGGATGCTCACAAGTTGACCTTACCTCCTTACTGTAAGGAAATCCAGAATCATTGAGGGCCATCCCCGCCATCAAACCGCCCTCCCCCGACGCTAGACATTTGCCCAACGGCGGCGCGGCGGCTACATCCCGCGCCAACCTCCCACCATCCCCGAACGACAGGGCGCGACGCACCTCATGGCGCAGCAATATATTTTCCAGATGCAGGGTCTGACCAAGACCTTTCCCGGCGGCAAGAAGATCTTCGAGAACATCTGGTTGAGCTTCTACAACGACGCCAAGATCGGCGTCGTCGGGGTCAACGGCTCGGGTAAATCCACCCTGCTGAAAATCATGGCCGGGCTGGACAGCGAGTTCAACGGCGAGGCCCGCGCGGCCGACGGCATCAAGCGCGGCTATCTGGAGCAGGAGCCCCAGCTCGACGACAGCCTGAACGTCCGCGAGAACGTCGAGGCCTGGTGCGAGGAGAAGCAGTGGGTCACCCGCTTCAACGCCATCGCCATGGAAATGGCCGAGGAATACACCGACGAGCTGATGGCCGAGATGACGGCCCTGCAGGAAAAGATCGACGCCGGCGACGTCTGGGACATCGACGCGCGCATCGAAATGGCCATGGACGCCCTGCGCTGCCCGCCCGACGACTGGGAGGTGACCAACCTCTCGGGCGGTGAGAAGCGCCGCGTGGCCCTGGCGCGGCTGCTCCTGTCGAAACCCGACATGCTGCTGCTCGACGAACCGACCAACCACCTGGACGCCGAGTCCGTGGCCTGGCTGCAGCACCACCTCGAGGCCTTCCCGGGCTGCGTCATCCTGGTGACCCACGACCGCTATTTCCTCGACCTCGTCACCAAATGGACGCTGGAACTGGACCGCGGCAAGGGCCATCCGCACGAGGGCAACTACTCCTCCTGGCTGGAAGCCAAGACCAAGCGGGTGGTGCAGGAGCAGTCGGAATCCGAAGCCCGCCAGCGCGCCCTCACCCGCGAACTGGAATGGGTCCGTTCAGGCGCCAAGGCCCGTCAGGCCAAGTCCAAGGCCCGTCTGGCCGCCTATGAGCGGATGGTCGACGAGCAGGAGTCCATGCGCGGGGCCCAGACCCACGCCGTCATCCAGATCCCGCCCGGCCCGCGCCTCGGCAATGTCGTGCTGGAATGCGAAGGGCTGGAGAAGTCCTATGGCGACAAACTGCTGTTCAAGGACCTGTCGTTCAAACTGCCGCCCAACGGCATCGTCGGCATCATCGGCCCGAACGGTGCCGGTAAATCCACCCTGTTCCGGCTGATCACGGGTCAGGAACAGCCCGACGGCGGCAGCATCCGTCTCGGCGAGACGGTCAAACTGGCCTATGTCGACCAGAGCCGCGACGATCTGAAACCAGAGGAGACCATCTGGCAGGCCATCTCGGGCGGCACCGATGTGATGATGGTCGGCAAACGCGAGATCAACACCCGCGCCTATGTCGGCAGCTTCAACTTCAAGGGCGGCGACCAGCAGAAGAAGGTCGGACAACTCTCCGGCGGTGAGCGCAACCGCGTCCACCTGGCCAAGACCCTGGCCACCGGCGGCAATCTGCTGCTGCTCGATGAACCGACCAACGACCTCGACATCGAGACCCTGCAGAACCTCGAGGAGGCCCTGGAGGGCTTCGCCGGATGCGCCGTGGTGATCTCACACGACCGCTGGTTCCTCGACCGTCTGGCCACCCACATTCTCGCCTTCGAGGGCGACAGCCACGTCGAATGGTTCGAGGGCAATTTCGAAGCCTATGAGGAAGACAAGAAGCGTCGCCTCGGGGTCGAGAGCCTGATCCCGCACCGGATCAAGTTCCAGAAATTCGGGCGCTAATCCGAAGCCTGTTCAAGCGGCCTTCCGGGAATACCGGGAGGCCGTTTTTCATTGGGCGTGAGAGTCGACTATTGTCTGACCATGCCCCATCGCCCTGCCCTCCTCATCATGCAGCGCCATCTGGCGCCGCTGACCGCCTTTCTTGAGAGCGACTACACCGTCTACCGTTTCTGGGAAGGGCCGCCGGCGGAGGTGCAGGGGCAGATCCGGGCGCTGGTGGTGGCGGGGGAGTTTCCGCTGGACAAGGCCCTGATAGAGAGCCTGCCCGCGCTGTCGCTCATCGCCTGCTTTACCTCGGGCTATGACGGGATCGACGTCGACTGGTGCCGGGCGCGCGGTCTTCCCGTGACCCATGCCCCGGGGGTCAATCATGAGGATGTGGCGGACCATGCCCTGGGCCTGATCCTGGCGGCGCGGCGACAGATCGCGGCCGGGGACCGGGCCCTGCGGGCCGGGGAATGGACGGCAGACTCCAAAATGATCACCCCTTCGCTGAAGGGCCAGAGGCTGGGGATCGTCGGCTTGGGGTCGATCGGCGAGGCCGTGGCCCGGCGCGCGGAGGCCATGCGGATGCCGGTCCGCTGGTGGGGACCGCGCGAGAAGGACAGCCTCTGGCCGCGGGCCGCATCCCTGCTGGAGCTGGCGCGGGACAGCGATATTCTGGTGGTCGCCTGCAAGGCCGATGACACCAATCGCGGCCTGGTCTCGGGCGCTGTGATCGAGGCGCTGGGGCCGCAGGGGCTGCTGGTCAATGTCGCACGCGGTCAGCTGGTCGATGAGACAGCCCTGATCGCCGCCCTGCGGGACGGCCGCCTGGGCCAGGCGGCCCTGGACGTGTTCGAGGAAGAGCCGACCGACGCAGCGCGCTGGGCGGAGGTGCCGAACACGGTGCTGACGCCGCACACGGGCGGTGCCACCACCGAGGCTGTGCAGGGCATGCTGATGCTGCTGATCCAGAACCTTCGGGCGGCCTTCGCCGGAGAGCCGTTGAAGACCCCGGTCGCCTGACGGCCCTCGGCGGCTCAGCCGCCGCCGGGCATGTCCGGGAAGGGATTGGAATCAGCCGGCGGGATGTTGACCGACGCGGGCGGTGCCGGAGCCGCGGGCCGGGGCAGTTCCGCGTCGCTGAGGCGGCCGTCGCCGTTGGTGTCCATGCGATTGAACATCCGCTGGGCCCCGGCGGTCATCTCCTCAAGGCTGATGCGGGAATCGCGGCTGGAGTCCGACTGGGCGATCATGGCGCGCAGACGTGACCCACCCATGGAGGCGACCATCGGATTGGCCAGGATGGCCATTTCATTGCCCGTGATGCTGGCGTCCTGATTGGCGTCCAGCCGGGTGAACAGCCGCTCGGCCCAGGGAGTCACGGCGTCGGCAGCGCGCGGCGGGCTGAACATCTCTGCGCCACCGCCGCCGCCCATGCCACCGCCGCCGGGGGGACCAGCGGGTCTGCCCGCACCGGGAGGGGCACCGGGAGGGGCACCGGGAGGGGCACCGGGAGGGGCACCGGGAGGGGCACCGGGAGGGGCAGCGCCGGGTCGGCCGGGGCCGGCACCGGCACCACTCATCCGCTCGAACATCTGCTGCGCCGCCGAGGTCCACTCGGCCGAAGAGACGCGAGCGTCGCTGTTGGCGTCGGCCGCAAGGATCATGGTCCGGAAGCGTGACCCGCCCATCGCAGCCGCGTTCGGACTGTCGAGAACGGCCAGTTCGTCTTCGGTGATGGCCCCGTCCTGGTTTGTATCAAACCGGCCGAACAGACGCTCCGCCCAGGGCTGAACCTCCTCGGTGCTGCGCGGAAATCCGCCCATGCCGCCACCCATGCCGCCACCGGGGACACCACCGGGCGGTGTCTGGGCGGCTGCCGTTCCGGCGAGCGCGGTCAGAAGGACGAAGGGTGTGATCAGGGCGATCGAACGAAGGGTCATGGGCAGCCTCACGACAACGGTTAGCCGTTGTACGCAGACTGACCCCGGTTCCGGCGTCTGACCAGCAATTTTCCTTGCCAAATCGCATAAGGATATCTTTATATAACGATATGTCGTTGACCGCCGAGCAAACCGTCGAAGCCCTGCGCGCCGCAGGCGAGCCGACCCGCCTGCGGGTGCTGTCGCTGCTCGCCGGCGAGGAACTGTCGGTGATGGAACTCTCGGGCATCCTCGACCAGAGCCAGCCTCGGGTTTCGCGCCATCTGAAGCTGATGACCGAAGCCGGCCTGATCGAGCGCTTTCCCGACGGAGCCCGTGTCTTCTACCGCCTGTCGTCAGACCTGCCGGCGCGTCGGCTGATCGATACGGTGCTGGACCTGCTGGACGTTTCAGCGGGCGCGGCGGACGATGGAAGACTTGAATCCGTGCGACGCGATCGCGAGATCGCCGCCGGGGCCTATTTCGAACGGATCGCGCCGCAGTGGGACCGGATCCGCTCGCTCTACGTCTGCGAGAGTGCGGTCGAGGCGGCCATCACCCGCGCGGCCGGGGACGGGCCGTTCGAACGGGTCGTCGACCTGGGAACCGGCTCTGGCCGGATGCTGACCCTGCTGGGCCGCAAGGCCAAGATGTCGGTCGGACTGGATCTCAGCCAGAACATGCTCAACATCGCCCGCGCCAATGTGACCAAGGCGGGGCTGGACAAGGTCGAGCTACGGCACGGCGACATCTTCGCCACCCGCCTGCCGGAGCAGAGCGCCGATCTGGTGCTGGTGCATCAGGTGCTGCACTACCTCGCCGATCCGGCGGCGGCCGTGGCCGAGGCGGCGCGACTGGTCATGCCCGGCGGGCGGCTGTTGATCATCGATTTCGCCCCTCACACCCTCGAATATCTGCGCGAAGAGCATCAGCATCGCCGGCTCGGCTTTGCCGATGACGAGATGAGCCGCTGGCTGTCCGGCGCGGGCCTGACCCCCAGCGCGCCGATCGCCCTGCCCCCTGACACGGACGGTTTGACGGTCTCGATCTGGACCGCCGAACGCCCGGCCGTCGCATCAGAGAAGGTGGCGTGAGTATCGCGCCGCGCAGCCTGGCCGAGGCCCGGGCCCTGTTGCTGTCACCTCTCGGACCCGTGGCCCGCGCAGGTCAGGACCTGTCGCGCCCGCGCGTCTCGTTCGAATTCTTTCCGCCCAAGTCCGATGAGGCCGAGGCCAGTCTGTGGAAGGCAGTCACCCGTCTGGCTCCGCTGGCCCCTGAGTTCGTCTCCGTGACCTATGGCGCGGGTGGCTCGACCCGCGAGCGGACCCACCGCACGGTGCAGCGCATCCTCGCCGAGACCACCCTGACGCCGGCCGCCCACCTGACCTGTGTCGAGGCCAGCCGGGCGGAGGCGGAGGCGGTGATCGACGGCTACAAGGCCGCGGGCGTGAGCCATATCGTGGCCCTGCGCGGCGATCCGCCCGGCGGCGGTGGAATCGGCGGGGCCTATGTTCCGCATACGGACGGCTATGCCAATGCCACCGAACTGACCGCCGCCATCGCGGCCAGGGGCGGCTTCGACATCAGCGTCGGCTGCTACCCCGAGGGCCATCCCGAGAGCCCGTCGATCGCCCATGACATCGAGGTGCTGAAGGCCAAGGTCGATGCCGGCGCGACGCGGGCGATCAGTCAGTTCTTCTTTGATATCGATGCGTTTCTGCGCTTTCGCGACCGGGTGCGGTCGGCCGGCTTGACCGTGCCGATCATTCCCGGGGTCATGCCGGTGACCAATTTCAACGGCCTGAAGCGGATGTCGGCGGCCTGCGGCACCGCTGTTCCCGACTGGCTGGCGGCCCATTTCGAGGGGCTGGACGACGACCCCGAGACCCGCAAGCTGATCGCCGCCTCGGTCGCGGCCGAGACCTGCGCCCGGCTGCAGGAAGAGGGGTTTGCGGACTTCCACTTCTACACCCTGAACCGGGCCGATCTGGTCTATGCGATCTGTCGGGTGCTGGGCGTGCGTGAGACGAAGGCGGTGACGGCGTGACCCGCCCCGACCGCATCGCGGCCCTTCACGCCGCGGCCGGGGACCGCATCCTCGTGCTCGACGGGGCTTGGGGCGTGATGATCCAGGGCAGCGACCTGTCCGAACATGATTTCCGCGGCGACCGGTTCGCGGATCACCCCGGCCAGCTCAAGGGCAACAACGACATCCTGTGCCTGACACGGCCCGACATCATCGCCGGCCTGCACGACCAGTATTTCGCGGCGGGCGCGGACATCTCCGAGACCAACACCTTCTCGGCCACTACGATTGCCCAGGACGACTACCACCTCGACGCACAGGCGGTCCGCGACATCAACCTGGAAGGCGCAAGGCTGGCCCGGGCGGCCGCCGATCGCTGGACCGCCAGGGAGCCGCACAAGCCACGCTTCGCCGCCGGCTCGATCGGACCGCTGAACAAGATGCTGTCGATGTCGTCGGACGTGAATGACCCCGGCGCGCGCCTGGTGACCTTCGATCAGGTCTATGAGGCCTATCGCCATCAGGTGCAGGCGCTGAATGAAGGCGGGGTCGACCTCTATCTGATCGAAACCATCACCGACACGCTCAACTGCAAGGCCTGTATCAAGGCGATCAAGGACCTCGAGGACGAGGGGATGGAGGCCCTGCCCATCTGGATTTCGGGCACCATTACCGACCGTTCGGGCCGCACCCTGTCAGGCCAGACCGCCGAGGCCTTCTGGAACAGCGTGCGTCACGCCAAACCGTTTGCCGTCGGCTTCAACTGCGCCCTGGGGGCCGAGCTGATGCGGCCGTTCATCGCCGAGCTCAGCCGCGTGGCCGACACCCTCGTCGCCGCCTATCCCAACGCCGGCCTGCCCAACGCCATGGGTCAGTACGATGAGCAGCCGCATGAGACGGCGCATTTCCTCGAGGAATGGGCGGCTTCCGGTCTGGTCAACATCGTCGGCGGCTGCTGTGGCACGACGCCGGATCACATCCGGCACACGGCGAAGGCGGTGTCGAAACTGCCGACGCGGGTGATCCCGGAGCGGCCGGTGGCCATGCGGTTGTCAGGGCTGGAACCGTTCGAGCTGGAGGGGTGAATGGGCAAGACCTATGAGGCGCTGGATAATCGCCTGATCACCTTCATCAAGGCTCAGAAGGTCTTCTTTGTCGCCACCGCACCCCTGTCGGCCGAGGGCTCGGTAAACGTCTCGCCAAAGGGTTACGACAGCCTGGTGGTGATCGATCCCAACACGGTGGCCTATGTGGACCTGGGAGGCTCGGGGATCGAGACCCTGGCCCACATCCGCGAGAACAGCCGTATCACCCTGATGTTCTGCGCCTTTGAGGGGCCAGCCAGCATCCTGCGCCTTTACGGCCGAGGCGAGGCGGTGAATTTCAATGAGCCGGGATTCGCCACAAGGATGGCGCTGTTCCCGGATTTCGATCGCGCACGCTCGGTGATCACAGTCCATATTGATCGGATCGCTGACAGCTGTGGCTATGGCGTCCCGTTCCTGGATTTCAGGGAGGAGCGGGACCAGCTTCGGCGTCACACCGCTCATCGCTCTGATGCCGATTGGCAGGAGCGGCGCTTTGAGAGCAACGCCCGCTCCATCGACGGACTGCCCGGTCTTTCCCGCCACCCGTCGGCTTTCTGATGCGTCCCACCTTCATCAATGTCGGTGAGCGGACCAATGTCACCGGCTCGGCCAGGTTCAAGAAGCTGATCATCGACGGCGACTACACCGCCGCCCTCGCCGTCGCGCGTCAGCAGGTCGAGGCCGGGGCCTCGATCATCGACATCAATATGGACGAGGGCCTGCTGGATTCGCAGTCGGCCATGGTCACCTTCCTCAACCTGATCGCGGCCGAGCCCGACATCGCCCGCGTGCCGTTGATGATCGACAGCTCCAAATGGGAGGTGATCGAGGCGGGCCTGAAATGCGTCCAGGGCAAGCCGATCGTCAATTCGATCTCGATGAAGGCGGGCGAGGCCGAGTTCCGCGAACAGGCGGTGAAATGCCTGCGCTACGGGGCCGCCGTGGTGGTCATGGCCTTTGACGAGGTGGGCCAGGCCGATACCGCCGCGCGCAAGATCGAGATCTGCACCCGCGCCTACCGCATCCTCGTCGACGAGGTTGGTTTTCCGCCCGAGGACATCATCTTCGACCCCAATATCTTCGCCGTGGCGACGGGGATCGAGGAACACGACAACTATGCCGTCGACTTCATCGAGGCGACGCGGGCGATCAAGGCGACCCTGCCCCATGCACGGGTGTCGGGCGGTGTGTCGAACGTCAGCTTCAGCTTCCGCGGCAATGAGCCGGTGCGACGCGCGATCCACAGTGTCTTCCTGTACCACGCCATCCAGGCGGGCATGGACATGGGCATCGTCAATGCCGGCGACCTGCCCGTCTATGACACGCTCGACCCGACCCTGCGCGAGGCCGTCGAGGATGTGATCCTGAACCGGCCGCAGCGGACGAACGTCAGCAACACCGAGCGGCTGGTGGACATTGCCCCCAACTACAAGGGCGACAAGGGCGTGGCCCGGGTGGTCGATCTGACCTGGCGCGACGCCCCCGTCGGCAAGCGGATCGAGCATGCCCTGGTCAACGGCATCACCGAATACATCGACGCCGATACGGAAGAAGCCCGCCTGTCGTTCGAGCGGCCGCTGCACGTCATCGAGGGCCCGCTGATGGACGGGATGAACGTCGTCGGCGACCTTTTCGGCTCGGGCAAGATGTTCCTGCCGCAGGTGGTCAAGTCGGCGCGGGTGATGAAACAGGCCGTGGCCTGGCTGGAACCCTTCATGGAAGCCGAAAAGGCCGGCAAGCCGAGGGAACAGGCCGGCCGCATCCTGATGGCCACGGTCAAGGGCGACGTCCACGACATCGGCAAGAACATCGTCGGCGTCGTGCTGCAGTGTAACAACTATGAGGTCATCGACCTGGGCGTCATGGTCCCTGCCGACCGGATCCTGGACGCCGCTGTCGAGCACAAGGTCGACATCATCGGCCTGTCAGGCCTGATCACCCCCTCGCTGGACGAGATGGTCTTCGTGGCGCGCGAGATGGAGCGGCGCGGCTTCGACATCCCCCTGCTGATCGGCGGGGCGACCACGAGCCGGACCCATACGGCGGTGAAGATCGAGCCGGGCTATCGCAGCGGTTCGACCACCTATGTCGTCGATGCCTCCCGGGCGGTGGGCGTGGTCTCTGGCCTGCTGTCGAAAACCGAGCGGGCGAAGAACGAGGCCCTGACGCGGGACGAATACATCCGCATCCGCGAACAGTATGCGCGCGGGCAGGAGGTCAAGGCGCGGGCCACCCTGCCGGCCGCCCGCCAGAACGGGTTCCGGCCCGACCCGGCGACACCCCTGCCCTGCGCGCCGCCCTTCCTCGGCGTGCGCGCCTTCGACAGCTGGGACCTGAAGGACCTGGCCGACCACATCGACTGGACGCCCTTCTTCGCCAGCTGGGAACTGATCGGCCGCTATCCGCTGATCCTCGAGGACGAGATCGTCGGCGAGGCCGCGCGCGACCTGTTCAGGGATGCGCAGGCGATGCTGAAGCGGATCGTCGACGAGAAATGGTTCACGGCCAAGGGCGTGGTCGGCTTCTGGCCCGCCAATGCCGACGGTGACGACATCGTGGTCTGGGCCGACGAGACCCGGACCGCCGAGATCGCCCGCTTCCACACCCTGCGCCAGCAGATCAAGAAGTCGAACGGCAAGTCCAACCTGGCCCTGTCGGACTTCGTCGCCGGTGCGGGGCAGGATTACATCGGGGCCTTTGCCGTCACGGCCGGCCATGGCGAGCTGGAAATCGCAAAGCGGTTCAAGGACGCCGGAGACGACTATTCCGCCATCATGGCCACGGCCCTGGCCGACCGTCTGGCCGAGGCCTTTGCCGAGGCGCTGCACAAGCGGGTCCGGACCGAACTGTGGGGCCATGCGGCCGACGAGCAGACCACGGTCGAGGATCTGATCGCCGAGAAATACACCGGCATCCGACCGGCCCCCGGCTATCCGGCCCAGCCCGACCACACCGAAAAGGCCACGCTGTTCAGTCTGTTACAGGCCGAAGCGAATGCAGGAATGGCCCTGACCGAGAGCTTTGCCATGACCCCGCCGGCCTCGGTGTCGGGCCTGTATTTCGGCCATGCGGAAAGCCACTATTTCGGCGTCGGCAAGATCGACCGCGATCAGGTCGAGGACTATGCGCGGCGAAAGGGCTGGGACCTCGCCACGGCCGAACGGTGGCTGGCTCCGATCCTGAACTATGACCCTGACGCAGTGGCGCGGAGCGACGCGGCGTGATGCGGGCTGCCGGCGGCTTGGCCGGACCGGCGGCTTGATCTAGGAAGACGGAGCGACGAACAGGGTTTGCCGCGGTCCCGATTGATGGTCTGACTGGAGCCGGCATGAGCCCCTCGCCTTCCGAGAAGCGACGCGGCTGGCACTGGAGCGACTACTGGCGGAGCGGCCGCACCGACGTGATGACGGTGCAGACGGCAGCAGGGCCGGTGGCCTTTGAAACCCAGCCGGTCTGGGCTGGCTGGTTCGGCACCTTCGACACCGGCGCGCAGCTGCTGGATCTGGCAACCGGCAATGGTCAGGTCGCGGGCTATGCGAGCGGGGTCGGCGCCGGCAAGGGCTTCGCCATCACGGGGGTGGACTATGCCGACGTCGAGGCCGCCGCCGCGCGTATGCCCGCAGACTGCCGGCTGCTGGGCGGGGTGGCCCTGGAGAAGCTGCCCTTTGCCGCCGCCGCCTTCGACGGGGCTTCATCGCAGTTCGGGATCGAATATGCCGACACCCGGGCGGCGTTGCAGGAACTGGGGCGGGTGCTGAAGCCGGGTGGCCGGGCCCTGATGCTGATCCACCATGCCGACAGCGTCATCACGCGCCAGACGGCCGACCAGATCGCGGCCTATGACGCCGTTCTGGGCAAGTCCGGCGCGATCCGCCATGCCCGCCGCGCCTATACCGCCCAGCTCAAGGGCCTGCCGGCCGCCGCGGCCGGGGATGGCTTGCGGGCCGCGGTGCAGCAGGCGGCTGCGCGGCTGGAACCGGCGGTGGCCTTTGAGCCGGTGCGCTACATGGTCGGCTACCTCGACGACCTGCTGCGGGGACTCGCCTCCTATGAGCCGAAGAGCGCGCTGGAGCGGCTGGATGTGTTCGAGGCCGGCAATGCGGCCTGGCGGCACCGGCAACAGAGCCAGACCCAGGCCGCCCTGGACGGACCGGGCCGGGAGCTGTTCATCCAGCGGGCTGCACGGGCGGGGCTGGTGCTGACGGCGCAAAGCGACCTGACCGATACCGGGGGCCAACTGATCGGCTGGCAGGCCGGGTTCGAGCGGGCCTGACGCCGCCCCCTACTCCAGACCGACCTCTGCAGGCGTGGCCGGTGGGGTGGTGATGTTGTCGCGCAGGCGGCGGGCCGCGTGTTCGCAGCGGCCCGGCAGGCCGAAGAACAGGCCGAAGGCCTGGCTGCGGACCGTCTCATCCTGTCCAACCAGCGGCGTCCATTTGGCC
>JAIESL010000013.1 GCA_019746095.1 Caulobacteraceae bacterium | reverse complement strand
CCTCTCATCCGCACCAGTCATGAAAGCCTGCCTTTACCCGCAGGCTTTTTTGACACCCAGAGAGTTCTTGCTTTGTTCTCCCGTTCCGCTATCCTTCGTCCATGGCTCAGGCGGCAAAGGGACGAGGCGCGCGGTCGAATGCGAGCGGGCGCTTCGAACCCCAAACCGCGGAGGCCTTTGATGACGGCTGGACCGGCGACGACTTCGAGGCTGCGCCCCTGCGCACCACCCTGACGCCGGAGCATGCCCGGACCATCATCGCGAGGAACACCAGTCCGGACATCGGTTTCGACCGGTCCATCAACCCCTACAAGGGCTGCGAACATGGCTGTATCTACTGCTACGCCCGTCCGTCCCATGCCTTCATGGGCCTATCCCCGGGCCTGGATTTCGAGAGCCGCCTCTTCTTCAAACCCGAGGCCGCACGTCTGCTGGAGCGGGAGCTCTCAGGGCCGCGCTACGTCTGCAAACGCATCCATATAGGCGGCAATACCGACCCCTATCAGCCGGTCGAGCGCGATCTCGGATCAACCCGCTCGATCCTCGAGGTCATGCAGCGGTTCCGGCAGCCCTTCAGCGTCATCACCAAATCCGTGCTGATCGCGCGGGACGCCGACATTCTCGGACCCATGGGAAAGGCAGGACTGGCCTCGGCCTGCGTCTCCATCACCACCCTCGACCGGGGCCTGGCCCGCGCCATGGAACCCCGCGCCTCGACCCCGGCAAGGCGGCTCGAGGCGATCGCGCGCCTGGCCGACGCCGGTTGTCCGGTCAGCGTCGGCTTTGCCCCCGTCATCCCCGGCCTCAATGACCACGAACTGGAGTCCGTGCTCGAGGCAGCGTCAAAGGCGGGCGCGACCGGTGCCATGTACGTCACCCTGCGCCTGCCGCTCGAGATCAAGGACCTGTTCCGCGAATGGCTGGCCGACGCCCGCCCTGAGCGTGCCGCCCGGGTCATGTCCCTGATCCGCCAGACCCGCGGCGGCCGCGACTACGACGCCGACTGGTCCCAGCGCATGAAAGGCACCGGCCCGGTCGCCGAGCTGATCGCGTCCCGGTTCAAGGCAGCGGTGAAGCGCTACGGCCTCGACGCGCCCCGGACGCCGCTGGATGAGACTCAGTTCCGGGTGCCGGCGAGCGCCAGAATTCAGGGTGATCTCTTCGATCTGCCTTCTCCGGGAATGGAAGAAGCGCGACAATCCTAGTCATCCACCGCCGCCGGATCGATGGCGTTGGTCACCAGCTCCCGCCAGGTCGGATCAGTCGCATCGACCAGATCGACATCCTCCATCAGGGCCACTGCCCCGCCACCGTCGGGCAGGATCAGGCCCAGGACCTCCATCTCCTCGCCGTCCGGGCCCAGATGGGTCTCTGCCTGGACCGCCACGGCCGCCTGTTCGCCGTCCTCATCCCACCAGATCACCGGTTGCGGCAGGTCCATGGCGATCGGGCGCGGATCGTCAGTGTCGCCCAAGGCAAACACCGCCCGGCGCGCCTGAACATCGTCCAGCGTCGCCACGGCCCCGACAAACGGGATCAGCCGCGTCCAGTCCTCGGCATCGAAGCCACCCCCGTCCTCATCGGGCAGGTTGTCGTTCATCGTCATCGCCGGAACACTCCCACCAGCTCCACATGCGCCGACCACAGGAACTGGTCCACCGGGGTCACCCGCTCCAGCCGGAAGCCTGCGTCGATCAGCACCCGGGCGTCGCGGGCAAAGGTCACCGGATTGCACGAGACCCCGACCACGACCGCGGCCTTCGTCCCGGGCAGTTGCCGCGTCTGTTCCAGGGCCCCCGCCCTCGGTGGATCCAGCACCACGGCGTCACAGCCGCGCAGGTCATAGGGAGCCAGCGGCCGCCGGAACAGGTCCCGCGCCTCGGCCGTGATCGCCTTCATCCCGGCCCCTGATCCGATCCCCGCCTTCAGCGCTGCAATCCCGGCCGCAGAGCCGTCCGCCGCCAGCACCGGTGCCACGGTCGCCAGCGGAAAGGTGAAGGTCCCCGCACCGCAGAACAGGTCCGCGATCTTCTTCGCCCCCCTCACCGCCGCGACGGCCCGCGCCACCATGGCTGCCTCGGCCTCGGGCACGGCCTGAAGGAAGCCGCCGGGTGGCAGGGGCACGGTCGCCGGGCCGAAGGCCACCTTCGGCTGGCGCTCCATCATCAGCACCTCGCCCGCCAGACTCAGCCGCGCCAGCCCGGCCCCCGCCGCCGCTGCAATGGCCCGCATCCGGGCGTCTGCCGACAGACCGCCGGAGCGCCGCTCCACCCCCGTCACATCGACGTCCAGCCCGGTCAAGGTCGCCGTCACATGCAGGGTCGGGGCCGATTTCGGATGCTCAATAAAAGCCTCCGCCAGCCGCGCCAGGGCCGGAAAGGCCCCGACCAGCCGGGGATCGGCCACCGGACAGGCCGTCACCTCCACCAGTCGCCAGCTCTTGCGCGCCTTGAAGCCCAGGACGACCCGCCCGTCCTCGCCGCGCCGTGCATGCAGGGCCAGCCGCCGGCGCGTGCCGGGCGGCACCGCCACCGTCGCCTCGATCTCGGTCTCGATCCGCTCTCGCGCCAGGGCGTGCCGTACCTGTTCGCGCTTCCAGTCCAGATAGGGGCCGGCCGCCCAGTGCTGCAGCGAACAGCCGCCGCAGTCGCCATAGTGGGGCGAAACCGGTGCGATCCGCTCCGGACTGGCGGTCAGGATCTCTCCCCCCTCCAGCCGCCCGTCACGCACCTCACCGCGCACCGTCTCGCCCGGCAGGGTCAGGGGAACGAACACCGGCCCGGCCACCGTCTCGGCGATCCCGTCGCCCTGCCCGCCCACGCGGCTGATGGTCAGCGTCTCCGTCATCGGCCGCTTCTAGAGGTTCCGGAACGACGGCGAAACCTGAACGAAGATGAACGGCTCGATCAAAGCCCGTTCAGTTTCGGGGGCCTATTCCTTCTCATCACAGGAACAGGCGTCGACCCCGGCGCCCAGGCCTCAGCCAGGATCATGCCGATGTTCACCCGTGTGCCCCTCAAGTCCGCCTTCGCCGCCACCGCCCTCGCCGCGGCCGGCCTGATGCTGGCCCCCGCCACCGCCTCGGCCCAGGCATACAGCTACCAGGGCGCACCCCGCGCCTATGACAACTACAGCAGCCAGTCCTACGGCTATGAGCGTCAGCCCGACTACGGCTACGACCGTTCCTATGGCCAGTCCTACGGCCAATCCTATGGACAGTCCTGGGACCGCTCCGGCCAGGACTACTGCCGCAGTGAGCGCCGCCAGCGTCAGGGAACCGGCGCGGTCGTCGGGGCCACCTTCGGGGCTGTCCTGGGCTCGCAGCTCGGAGCCCGCGGGCGCCGCACCGAGGGCAGTGTGCTCGGTGCCGTGATCGGCGGTGCCCTCGGTGCGGCCGCCGGAGGCGACTCGGCCCGCGACTGCAACGACGGCTACCGCGCGCCGGCCCAGTATGGCTATGACGACCGCGGCTACGCCGATCCGTCACGCTACGGCTACGACGATCGTGGCTACAGCAGCCAGTCCTATGGCGGGCGGTCGGGTTACGATGATCGCGGCTACGGCCAGCAGCCCTCCTACGGCTACCGCTCCGACTGCCGCCCGGTGGCCGTCCGCAGCCGTGACAGCTACGGCCGCACGGTCACCCGCTACCAGCCCTCCTGCTGACAGAATTGCGCCGCCGATTATTTTTCAGCCCCCCTGTCGATCGGCGGCGTGACGGAGACCCCCGGTGGAGCGATCCACCGGGGGTTTTTCCTTGTTGGGAAAGGATAATGACGGACGCGAGAGAAACTGGCGGCCAGTAGCCAGTGGTTAGTGGTCGCCGCCTCATTGCCGGCGGAAGGGCGGCGCGGTCCGCGCCGTCGCACTACCGTTGGCCAGCCACCAGCCACTAGCCACTAACCACTCAACTTCGCCCAAAGCAGAAACTCCACATTCCCGTCCCCGCCGGTGATCGGGCTCTCCGTCGTCGCCTGCACCGACCAGCCCACGCCGTCCAGCCAGCCGCAGACCGCGACCAGCGCCGCCTGCTGGGCATCAGGATCCCGGACCACGCCCTTCTTGGTCCCGCCCGGCCCGGACGCCTCGAACTGCGGCTTGACCAGCGTGACAAGGTCCGCGCCCGGTGCCGCCAGCGACAGGGCCACGGGCAAGACCTTGGCCAGGCCGATGAAACTGGCGTCGCAGACGATCAGCCCGGGGGCCTCGGGGATCAGGACCGACGTCAGATCGCGCGCGTCGGTCTGTTCCAGATTGACTACCCGGGGATCGGCGGCGACGCGCGCATGCAGCTGACCCGAACCGACGTCGACCGCAAACACCCGAGCGGCCCCGCGCGCCAGACAGACCTCGGTAAAGCCCCCGGTGGAGGCCCCGACATCCAGCACTGTCCGGCCCTCGACCCCGACCGGCCACAGCGACAGGGCGTGGTCCAGCTTCAGAGCCCCGCGCCCGACCCAGCGGTGGGCGTCAGCATAGACAACGACCGCATTCCCGGCCACGGCTTGGGAGGCGGCCTTCGCCGGCACCCCGTCCACCGTGACCCCGCCCGCCTCGATCGCTGCCTTCGCCCGCGCCCGGCTCTCCGCCAGTCCGCGCGCGACCAGCAGCTGATCGAGCCGGGTCTTCACCCCACCGCGTCCAGCCGCGCCAGGGCGGCCTGCAGCTTCGCCTTGCCGGCCTCGGCCTCGGCCAGTTTCTGGCGCTGCTCGTCGACCACCTCGGGCGCGGCGCGATCGACGAAATTCGGATTGCCGAGCTTCTTGTTGAAATGGCCGATGTCGCTGTCGAAGGCGGCGATTTCCTTGACCAGCCGTGCCCGCTCGGCCGTCAGATCGATGATCCCGGCCAGCGACAGCGCGGCCGTCGCGCCGCCGGAAACAAAGGTCACCGCCCCCTCGGCCGCCGCCTCGACGGTGGACAGGTCCGACACCCGGCCCAGGGTCAGGATCAGGTCGCGATGGCGCGCGATCCGCCCGGCCGTGACCGCGTCCGGTGCGATGAAGGACAGGCCGGGTTTGGCACCCTGCGGCACATTCATCTCGGCCTTCAGCTGGCGGATTTCGGTGACCAGATCGACCAGCCAGCCGATCTCGGCCTCGGCCGCCGCATCGATGAAGCCGTCCGGCAGGACAGGCCAGGCCGCCCCGATCAGGGTCGCCTCCGTCCGCGCCGCGCCTTCGCCGGCCAGCTGGTCCCACAGCTCCTCGGTGATGAAGGGCATGATCGGGTGCATCAGCTTCAGGGTCTGGTCCAGCGTCCAGGCCGTCATGGCCCGGGTCTCGGCCTTGGCCGTCTCGTCCGACCCCATGAAGACCGGCTTGGCCAGTTCCAGATACCAGTCGCAGAAGACGTTCCAGACGAACCGGTACAGGGCCGAGGCGGCATCGTCGAAACGGCCGCCCTCGATGGCCTCACTGACCCCGCGCTCGGCCTTGGTCAGCTCCCCGCGGATCCAGCGGTTGATGGTCTGGTCCACCGTCGCCGGGTCAAAGCCCTCGACCCGCTTCGCCTCATTCATCTGGGAGAAGCGCGCGGAATTCCACAGTTTGGTGCCGAAGTTCCGATATCCCTCAATGCGTTGACGCGACAACTTGATGTCGCGCGTTCCCGACAGAATGGCCATGGTGAAGCGCAGCGGATCGGCACCCAGCTCGTCGATGATGCCGAGGGGGTCGATGACGTTCCCCTTCGACTTGCTCATCTTCTGGCCCTTCTCGTCCCGGACCAGGCCATTGATGATGACCCGTTTGAACGGAACCTCATCCATGAAGTGAAGTCCCATCATCATCATCCGGGCAACCCAGAAGAAAATGATGTCCGCCGCCGTCACCAGATCACTGGTCGGATAGAAGCGCTTCAGATCCTCGGTCTTCTCCGGCCAGCCCATGGTCGAGAACGGCCAAAGGGCCGAGCTGAACCAGGTGTCCAGCACATCCTCGTCCTGCGTCAGTGCCTTGCCGCCGGCCTGGGCGACCGCCTCGGCCTCGCTCTCGGCGACATAGATGTTGCCGTCGGAGTCATACCAGGCCGGGATGCGGTGCCCCCACCAGAGCTGGCGCGAGATGCACCAGGGCTCGATGTTGCGCAGCCATTCGAAATAGATCTTCTCATAGGACTTCGGCTCAAAGACGGTGTCGCCCTGCTCGACGGCCCTGATGGCCGGCTGGGCCATCGTATGGGCGTCGACGTACCACTGGTCCGTCAGCCAGGGCTCAATGACCACGCCCGAGCGGTCGCCGTGCGGAATGACGTGGCGGGTCTTCTCGATTTCCTTCAGCCAGCCTTCGGCCTCGGCGCGGGCGACGATGGCCTTGCGCGCAGCGAAACGGTCCATGCCCTCGAATTCAGCCGGCACATCGGCCGTGTCAGCGGCCGAGATCCGACCGAAGGCGTCCATGACGTTCAGCGCCGCCAGCCCGGCCCGCTTGCCGACCTGGAAGTCGTTGAAGTCGTGCGCCGGGGTGATCTTCACCGCCCCCGATCCCTTGGCCGGATCGGCATAGTCATCAGCCACGATGGGGATGCGCCGCCCGACGATCGGCAAGGTCACGAATTTCCCGACCAGCCCAGCATAGCGCGCATCCTCGGGATGCACTGCCACCCCGGTATCTCCCAGCATGGTCTCGGGCCGGGTCGTGGCGACGACGATGAAGTCACGCGTCTCCCACTCGGTAGCCTTGCCGTCCTCGTCGAAGGCGACCGGATGCTCATAGGTGACGCCGTCGGCCAGCGGATAGGCGAAATGCCAGTAGTGGCCGTCCATCTCGCGCTGCTCGACCTCGAGGTCCGAGATCGCCGTCTGGAAATGGGGATCCCAGTTGACCAGCCGCTTGTCGCGATAGATCAGCCCGTCTTTGTGCAGCTGGACGAAGACCTTGCGCACGGCGGCGTTCAGCCCCTCATCGAGGGTGAACCGTTCCCGGCTCCAGTCGCAGGAGGACCCCAGCCGGCGGAGCTGCTGGACGATGGTCCCGCCCGACTCGGCCTTCCACTCCCAGACCTTGGCCAGGAAGGCCTCACGGCCCATGTCGCGGCGGCTGGCATGGCCGGCGGCGGCCAGCTGGCGCTCGACCACCATCTGCGTCGCGATGCCGGCGTGGTCCGTGCCCGGCAGCCACAGCACGGCCTTGCCCTGCATCCGGTGATAGCGGGCGAGGATGTCCTGCAGGGTGTTGTTCAGCGCATGGCCGATGTGCAGCGAGCCGGTCACATTGGGCGGGGGAATGACGATCGAATAGGCGTCGGCGGCCCCGTCGGTGGCGGTGGCGGCGCGCGGCGCGAACAGGCCGCTCTCCTCCCACATCGCATAGAGGCGCGGTTCGGCGGCGGTCGGGTCGAAGGTCTTGTCGAGCATGGGGAGGGTCTTCGGGCAAAGAGAAAGGGCGGCCCCGACTGGAGCCGCCCCGGAATGATCTAGCCTTGATCGGGTCGCGGGTGAAGTCAGCCGGCGTTACGGGCGATGCGTTCGACTTCCTTGCGTACCTGGGCCTCGACGATGGCCGGCAGATTGGCGTCCAGCCATTCCTTCAGCATCGGCCGCAGCAGGCTGCGGGCCAGTTCGTCGACGGTCGGGCCGGAGCCGCCCATGGTCTCAATGGGATCGGGCTTGCGGATGGTGGAGGCGAAGCCGGCAAAGGCCGAGGCGGCGCTGGCCGCGGCACTGTCGCCCACCAGGCTCTCATAGGCCGGGGCCGGGGTCGGCGCATATTCCGGCTCGGGGGCCGGCGCTTCGGCGAAAACCGTCTCTTCCGGAAAGGGTTCGGCGGTCGAGATGTCCAGATCGCCGATGCTCTCGGAAGCCGGAGCCTCATAGGCTTCGGTCAGTTCCAGCACATCCTCTTCCGGGGCATGGGCTTCTTCCAGCGCCGGAGCCTCCTCCACCGGGGTATAGGCCACAACCGGCTCGGGGGCCGGTGCAGGAGCCGGCGCGGGCGCGGCGGCGACCGGCGCGGTTTCCGCCGGGGCGTCATCCTCGGAAATGATCCGTCGGATCGACGCCAGGATTTCCTCCATCGTCGGTTCCTGGGCGGTCTGGTCGGTCATGTCGAAACCCCGGGGCGCGCTGCATGCGCACGATCAAGTCGAATTGCGGCACGGGAGAGGAGCCCCCTCCCAAACCGTGTCGTCGCATCTCAGCCCGCTGGAATCAACGGGCGTTTTCGCGTCACTGGTTAACGGACGCCTCCATCAGTCGCGCGACAGGCGACTGGCGAACAATCAATCCCGCGGTGCCGTCATCACTACTTCGGACTTCAGCTGCGCGTCGATCGGCGCGTCAGCGGCGTCATTCGCCGGGCTGACCCGCGGCGCGGCCAGGCGGTCGATGGTCTCGAGGACCCCGTCCCACGGCAGTCCGCCGCGGTTGCGGACCCGGTTATAGTTGGCGGCGGGGTCATAGACCGTCATGGCGGCGTCCAGATCCTGACCTTCCAGCCGACCCATCGACGCCAGCAGATTCGCCTGGGCGACGTATTCATTGCGACGGGCGCTGGCCAGGGCGATCTGGGCGTTCCGGAGCTCCAGTTCCTGGTTCAGCACATCCAGGGTGGTGCGCAGACCGACCTGGGCTTCCTGACGCACGCCCTCGGCGGCGACGGTCGCGGCCCGGACTGCCTCTTCACCGGCCTGGAGGGTGGCGCGGGACGAAATCGACTGGGCATAGGCCGCACTGACCGCCTGCAGCGTGTTGCGGCGCTCACCCTCGACCGTGATCTGGGCCACATTGGCCCGTTCCAGCGCCTGGGCGACGCGTGAGCGGTTCAGACCGCCCGTGAACAGCGGCACCGAAATCGTGGCCCCGGCCTGAAAGCGGGTGTTGTCGGCGATGTCGTTGAGCTCTGCCAGATCACCCGTCGTGCCGCCGTAGGAGGCGGTCAGCCGTGCCGACGGCATGTATTCCGCCTTGGCCGCGGCGACATTGGACTCGGCCGCCGCCAGGGCATAGGCCGCGGACCGGATGGAGGGATTGTCCTCCAGGGCCACATCCAGGACATTGTCGAAATCGGTCGGCACGCCCGGAAGCACCGGCATCGGGGCCAGATCGCCCGGTGCCTGACCGACGACGGCGGCATAGGCGGCGCGCGACACCGAAAGCTGGGCCCGGGCATTGGCCAGATCGGCCTCTGACTGCGCCAGGCGGGACTCGGACTGGGCCACATCGGTCCGGGTGATTTCCCCGACCTCGAAACGGGCCGAGGCCTCCTCCAGCTGCCGCTGCAGCACGCCGAGGTTGGATTCGCGGATCGCCAGGATCTCGCCGTCGCGGATCACATCGGCATAGGCCTGGATCACCGAAGACAGAACCCGCTGTTCGATGTCGCGCAGGTTTTCGCGGCCGGCCAGGATATTGGCCTCTGCCGCCGAAATGCCGTGGCCGATACGGCCGCCCGACCACAGGACCTGCGACAGGCCGACACTGGCCCCGCCGGTGTCACTGTCCGGATTGCTGAACAGGGCCCCGCTGTAGTCGCGGGCATAGTTGGCGTTGGCGCTGACCTCGACCGAAGGCCGCAGCCCGGCCCGGGCCAGCACGATGGATTCGTCCAGCGCCCGCTGGTTGGCCCGCTGGGCCAGCAGCGACGGATTGGTCTGATAGGCCAGCGACAAGGCATCCTTGAGCGTCTCGGCCCAGGCGGGCGCGCCCATGCCGGCAATGACGGCGATGACGGCGACCGATGCGAGCGCGCGCGTACGTTTCAGCATGACTGTTCCTGCCTGGCGCGGGGAAGCGCGCCCTTCGTATATCCTGGGTCTGATGCGGTACGGATTACGCCCACGCCAGTTAAGTTTTTTTCACGCACCCGTCCGGCAAGTCCGTCGGCGAATGCAAACCTACAGCGCGAAGATGGGGTCGGGTGCCAGTTCAGCCAACATCGGCGGCGCGGCATTGAACAGTTCACGGCGCGAGACCCCCTGCTCACCGCGCACATAAAGCACCGCCTTGCCGACCGGGCCGGTCCGCTCGACGAGCGCCAGACGGCCCCCGACGTTCAGGACCTTCAGCCAGGCCTCCGGCCGGCCGGGAACCGCGCCTTCGCAGATGATGATGTCATAGCCGCCGCCCGCCGGCGCATTCAGGGGAGCCGTAACCGTCTGGACCCCCTCCTCCGCCAGGACGTCTCCGACGACGTCGAACACCGCCGCCTCGGAGTCCTGGGCCGTCACCTGAAGACCCAGCCGCGCCAGCACCGCTGCCGCATAGGGTGCCGCCAGCGCCAGGGCCGACTCTCCGGCGCGCGCATCCAGTGCCATCAGCAGCTTCGACAGGTCGCGCGCCAGCATCATCTGTCGTCCACCGACGATCTCGGGCTCGATCTCCGCATAGGCCGACCAGGCGCGATCCGCCGGCAGGAACCGCTCGCGCGGCACGGCCAGCAGGGCAGCCTGCAGGGCGCGATCGGTGACGTCGTTCACGCGAACCTGACTGTCGACCATGACCTTTCGGGCGGCGGCGAAATCCATGGAGGCAAATTCCTGCAGTTTCTGGGCGACCGGCTCGCGCCGGGAAATCTGGCGCGCTTATAGGTCTGTGCGTTGCGGGGGACAATCCGATCTGATAGCGAACGCCCCTCGCGATGGCGCGGTCGTTTCAAACGGCCCAGGGCCTGATGGCGGAGTGGTTACGCAGAGGACTGCAAATCCTTGCACCCGGGTTCGATTCCCGGTCAGGCCTCCATCGCGAAAAGGATCCCGTCGGCCCCTGACCAGGGCCCGCAGGCGCGGATGACGGCACCCCCTCGCAAATCCCGTATCGGGAAGGCCCCATGCAGGGTTATGGTGTGCGGGGAACCGGGGCCATGGCATGCCGAACCGTACTGACCGCCTGACCGATCGCGAACGCGAATGCCTGCGCCTCGTCCATGCGCACATGAACTCCAAACAGATCGCCCGGCACCTCGGCATCCGGCCCTCGACCGTCGATCGCCATTGCGAGAATGCCGCCCGCAAGCTGAAGGCCTCGGGTCGTGTCGATGCAGCCCTGCTGCTGCTGGCCGAGCAGGCTGTTCCGAATGACTCGGTATCCGAATCGGCACCCATCGCCACCGCCCCCGTCGACAGGTCATCTGGCCCGGCGAAAGGGGTCGATCATGAACCAGACCGATGGACAGGTACCGAGCGTCAGCTGGGAGGAACTTCAGACAGTGCTCCTCTCCCTGGCCGACACGCCGGTGAAGCAGATGATGGTCAATCATCTGGTGTGCGGAACCCGCAAACAGGCCGCCTTCCTCTCTCCGGAGGCGACCCTGAGGGAGATCCTGCACATCGGGGCCGCCTTGCTGGACTCAGGCTTCCAGCCGTCGGATTCGGACATGAAGTCCTCGGCCGAATCCTGTTCGTCTTCGCCATCGCGGCAGTAGCCGTCCTGGCCCTGACGAGCGTCATTGGCGCGGAACGGTTCGCCTTCCTTCTTCAAGGCCTCCGCTACGGCGGCTGAACCGCGTCGCTAATCGAGAATAGGTGAGCGAATGAAACGCAGCGAACAAGCCGCGACGGTTGTCGCGCGCCTGGCGACCGACCTGTTTCAGGCCGAAGCCAGCCAGGACGAAGCCGTCAGTCGCCTCGGCCGGCTGGCCCAGTCCCTGACCCACAGCCGCCGGGAGGCGGGTCTCTCATCCACCGTCGGCCAGCCGGCCTTCGACGCCCTGGCCGAGGCGATCACAGCCCAGGTCACGGCCCAGCGGGCGATGGTCGCGCTTCACGAGGCCCTGGCCGACGTGAAGCGGAACACCTCCTTCCGCAACGTCCGGATGGGCGGGCTCGAGAAGTCGGGTGACCCCCTCCCACGTCCCAACGGGCTTGCGCTCGTTTCCTGATTTGGCGATGCCAGGGAATGTCACCGATCTATGCGACGTCCCTGGCCTTGCTGATCGTCACCGCCGCCCTCGCCCTCTGGCGCGGCGGCCCCTGGGAACGGGCGACGGCGGCCGTTCTGGTCCTGACCTGGATCGGAACCACCCTCAGCCCGTTCAGCGGAACCGAGCCGCCCTGGGTCGCCATCGGGCTCGACGGCGCGACAATGCTGTTCCTGCTGTATCTCGCCCTGTATTCGAAGCGCCGCTGGACGGCCTGGGCAGCCGCCTTCCAGTTCCTGCTCATGGCCAATCATCTGGCCTTCGTCCGTTTCCAGGAACTCGAGCAGTGGGCCTATGTGACGGCCTATTACGCTTGGGGGAACGCGGTCCTGCTGTCGCTCATCGTCGGCACCCTCTGGCCGGCACGCGCCAGGGCGTCAGCGGCCGAAACGCTCGACTGAACCCGCAGGCCCGGATCAGGCGACCGGCGCGGTAATCCAGCCGATGACGCTGGCGATGCTCACGCCCGCAGCCACGATACCGACCGCCAGCGCGACCCGCGCATTGCGATGAATGAAGACGAAAACGCCACCGAACATGATTGCTCTCCCCCGGACGACGCCACAGCGACACAGGTTTGCCGGTTCATCAAGGTGTACAAAGCGTTAATCGCAATTCCGTGATCGATTCACGCCGATCGGGTGAAATGGTGGAGCGCAATTCCACTCGCGACCGAAACATTCAGGGAATCGAAGCCCCCCGACATGGGAATGCCGAGCGGCCGGCACAGCCCGATGACCGCGGCTGACAGCCCCGGCCCCTCGGGTCCCAGCACGATCGCGACCCGCCCGCCCCGCGGTGCCGTCTCCAGCGACACCCCGGCCCCGGGCGTCAGGGCCCAGACCTGGAACCCTACCGCCGTCAGACCCGCGATCATCCCGACCGGATCCAGCCCGACGGCCATCGGTGTGCGCAGGACGGCCCCCACCGACACCCGTATGGCCTTGCGGTAGAAGGGATCGCAGCAGTGCGCATCCAGCAGCACCGCCGCGGCACCGAAGGCCGCGGCATTGCGGAACAGCCCGCCCATATTGTCGTGATTGCCGATCCCGCAGGCCGCCACCACCACAGCCTCGGGACCGAGGTCTGCCAGGCAGGCCTCCAGGCTTCGGGGAGCCGGCTTGCGGCCCAGCGCCAGAATGCCGCGATGCAGGTGAAATCCGGCGATCGCATCCAGCACGGGCTGGTCCGCGACATAGACCGGCGTCTCCTCATCGACCCGCGCCAGCACTCCAGCCAGGCCCTCGACCCGTTTGCTGTCCAACAAAAGCGCCACCGGGCGGCACCGCGACCGCTCCGACGTCAGCACATTCAGAACCACCTCGCCCTCGGCCACGAACAGGCCCTGCCTGCCCGTGAGGTCCCTTTCGCGGATGTCGCGGAAGCCCGCGATACGGGGATCATCGGGGTTGTCGATGCGGATCAGGGCCAAGATCGGATATTTCCCGTTGCGTCAGTCTGACTCGCGCTGCTATAGCGCCCGCCTTCCCGAGAGGAAGTGTTCCGCGGTAGCTCAGTGGTAGAGCAGCCGACTGTTAATCGGCTGGTCGTAGGTTCGAATCCTACCCGCGGAGCCACTCTTTCCCACCACAGCGTCAGACCGAAAAAAAGCCCGACGCGAGCGCCGGGCTGAAGAAGTTCGGTGATGGTGGGTGTCCTCGACGAAGGAAGACCATCCCGGGATGCCGTGAATTGATGAATCGATCGTAAGCGCCGTCACTCGGCGTCCGGCAGCCAGGTCGTCTGCCGCCCGCCGGCGGGGCCCCGCCAGAACACGCGCCATCCGGCCCCCACCCGCTCGACCCGCATCTCGGCGCCCTCCGCTCCCGGGCCGGATCCTTCCCCGGGCCAGGTGAAGGTCCGGTCGCCGACGCGGATTGCATCCGGACCGGTCGAGGGTTCCAGTACCAGGCTCCAGCGACCCGCCGCATCCGGGCTCACCTGGCCGACCTCGCCCGCCGCCTCGAGCCTGATCGGGGCCCCGCCCGGCGCGCTGCGCCCCGAAACCAGCCGCATCCGCCCGTCACTGTCGACCGCCCCGAGGGACGGAGCCCGGTCCAGCCGCTGCGTCGCCCCACCCGACCGGAGGATGGCCACGGGGCCGCGGCCGCCGGCCACGATCAACAGCCTTTCGGGGGACGGAGCCGCGTCCTGACCCTGCTGGGTCTCCGGCCGCAAAAGCAGGTCGCCGGTAGTTGCAGCGATCCGGAGTCCAAACCGGCCCTGGTCGTCCGCCACGGTCGCATGGGCCGGGCCGGACTCGCTGCGCAGGACGATCCGGGCCCCCGGCTCCGCCTGGCCGGTGAACACCAGGCCGCCCGGCACCCGCTGCACCGCCCGAATCGTCGGAGGCCGGGTCCAGCCACCCACGGCGACCGGAGCCTCGGGCTTTTCCGAAGGCACCGCCGACGGCGAACAGGCAACGCCCGCCCCGCACAACAGCACCACTATCGCCGCCCTGCCGAACATGGCCCGTTTCATCGCGTGCATCCGACCGCTAGGAGTAGCGGTCCAGATAGCGCACCGCGCCGGTCGTTGTCTCTCATCCGTTCCCGAGGCTCCATGTCTTCGCCTGTCTCCATCCAGCCCTTCGACGGTCGTTCCGTCTGTCTGTTCTGCGGCTCGTCCGATCTGTCCGACCCGGCCTATACCGAGGCGGCCCGTGCCTTTGGCCGGCAGACGGCTGCGGCCGGCTGGCGTCTGGTCTACGGCGGTGGTGGCGTCGGCCTGATGGGAGCCTCCGCCCGTGCGGCGCATGAGGCCGGCGGCCGGGTCCTCGGCGTCATGCCGGGCTTTCTTCGCAGCCGCGAACGTCTGTTCGACGAGGTCGAGACCCTGATTGTGCCATCGATGCATGAGCGCAAGACCATCATGTACGACCAGTCCGACGCCTTCGTGGTCGCTCCGGGCGGGGTCGGCACGCTGGAAGAGGTCATCGAAGTCCTGTCCTGGAAGCGGCTGGATCTGCACTCCAAGCCGGTCATCTTCCTGAATCTGAATGGCTTCTGGGAGCCGCTTCTGGCGGTCATGGAGCACAGCATCGCCGAGAAGATGACCCCGGACAGCTTCCGCCAGGCCTGGGTCGTCTGCGACACGGTCGAGGCCGCGATCGCGGCCATGCAGGCCGCCGACGACATGCCGCACTTGCAACATGATCGCCGATAAGTAATCACTGGTTAGTCAGCCGGTGTCCGTAAGTCTCTTTTAGAGACGCACCTTGACAGTTGCGTATGAAAACGGACACTGGTGTCTCGGGACGGATGACCGCTCCCGCCTAACCGGAGACCTCCCCATGCGTGCTCTGCTCATCGCCGCGGCCCTGTTCGCCGCCACCCCCGCCCTGGCCCAAGGCCCGGCCACCAGCGCCGTTCTTGCCGATCCTGCCCGAGCCCCGGCCACCAGCACCATCATCGACGGCGCATCCTGGACCTGCACCGGCGCGACCTGCACCGCCACCGGCGGTGCCAACCAGCCTGCGACCCGCGCCTGCCGTCGCGTCGTGGCCCGCTTCGGTGCCGTGTCGGCCTTCAGCTACAAGGGCGTGACGCTGTCGGCCGACCAGATCGCGGCCTGCAACGCCTGATCCCTGCCGATCGCCGGAACGACAAAGGCCGCCCTGCGAGGGGCGGCCTTTTTTCTCATGATCCGGTGAGGCGGTTCAGGCGGCTTCGCCCATCAACCGTTTGACGATCCGCTCGCGCCCGATCATCGGCGCCAGGGTCGCCATGTCCGGGCCGTGCGACTGGCCCGTGATCATCATCCGCAGCGGCATGAACAGGGCCTTGCCCTTGGCACCCGTGGCCTCCTTCACCGCATTCGTCCACACCGGCCACAGGGTCTCGTCGATGATCTCCGGCAAGGCCGCCAGCGCCGCCGCCGCAAAGGCTGCGTCCTCGATCACCGGCGTGACCGGTCCGCGCACGATCATCGCCATTTCAACGACATCGGCGAACTTCTGAAGGTTGCCCCGCACGCAATTCCAGAAGGCCTCCCCCAGATCGGCGTCCAGTTCGACGAGCTGTGGACGCGCTGTCGCATGGTCCATGACATGCAGGGACTGGGCGTTCAGCCGGTCCAGATCGGCGGTATCGTAACGCGCCGGCGAGCGGCCCATTTTCGAGAAGGCGAAGCTGGCTCCGAGTGCGTCGATCGAGGTTCCGACTTCCAGCGGGTCCGAGGTACCGATCCGGCCCAGATGGCTGGTGATGGCAATCGGCTCATAGCCTTGGTCGCGCATCTCGGCGATCGACAGTGAGCCCAGCCGCTTGGACAGGGCCTGCCCATCGGCCCCGACCAGCAGCGGCATGTGGGCGAAGCCGGGCACGGTCGCGCCCAGGGCCTCGAAGATCTCGATCTGGGCCCCGGTATTGGTGACGTGGTCCTCACCGCGGATGACGTGGGTGATGGCCATGTCGATGTCATCGACGACCGAGGGCAGGGTGTAGAGGAACAGGCCGTCCTCGCGGATCAGCACCGGGTCCGACATCGAGGTCGTGTCCACCTCGGCATGGCCGCGCGCCAGATCTTCCCAGGCCACCCGACGGCCTTCCAGCTTGAAACGCCAGTGCGGCCGGCGGCCCTCGGCCTCATAGGCTGCCTTCTCCGCCTCGGTCAGCGCCAGGGCCGCGCGGTCATAGACGGGCGGCAGGCCGCGCGACAGCTGCACCTTGCGGCGGCGATCCAGCTCCTCGGAGGTGTCGTAGCAGGCGTACAGACGGCCCGCTGCCTTCAGCCGGGCAGCCGCCTCCTCATAGCGGTCGAACCGCTTCGACTGGTTGTAGCGCTCGTCCCAGACCAGCCCCAGCCAGGTCAGATCGTCCTCGATCCCCTGTTCGAACTCGGGTGTAGACCGCGCCAGATCGGTGTCGTCGATGCGCAGCACGAATTTGCCGCCCTGCCCTTTCGCGAACATCCAGTTCACGAGAGCGGTGCGGACATTGCCGACATGCAGCTTACCCGTCGGCGACGGGGCGAAACGGACCTTGACGGACATACGATAGACCTTGGAAACGCGGGGCGCACAGGTCGCGCTCCGCATCCCTCAAGTCAAGGCGTCGTGACCTGATCAGTCGTCCCGATGCACCCGTTCGCGGCGTTCGTGCCGCTCCTGGGCCTCGACGGACAGCGTCGCCGTGGGGCGGGCCTCCAGCCGTCCGAGGCTGATCGGCTCGCCGGTCTCCTCGCAATAGCCATAGGAGCCGTCCTCGATCCGGCGCAGCGCCTCGTCGATCTTGGAGATCAGCTTGCGCTGGCGATCACGGGTGCGCAGTTCCAGCGCCCGGTCCGATTCCGAAGATGCCCGGTCGACCAGATCCGGATGATTCTCCGTCTCGGCCTTCAGGTTGACGACGGTACCCTTGGACTCGCGAAGGATGTCATCCTTCCAGTCCATCAGCTTGCCCTTGAAATAGGCCAGCTGCCGCTCGCTCATGAACGGCTCGTCGTCGGACGGCCTGTACGCGGCCGGCTCGACAATCGCAGACGCCAATGCGGTCATAGTTCGCACTCACGGTCTTTAGCAGCGCCCCCCTGTGGCGCAGCCCTGCCTATAGGGAGGAGGAGGAGTCGCGGCAACAACACTCGCGCGAGCGTGACCGGTGAAGCTGTCAGTCCGTTCGCGAGCGTGACATTTCTTCATCACCCGCGGCTTCCCGACCCGTCTTTTTCAAGGGAATTCGGGAACTTATGCTGCACTGCGGCGTAAATCAGCCTTGGCCAGCTCCACCGCGGCCCGCAGATCGATCTGATCCAGCAGGCTGTTCAGCCCGGCATCGGCATCGACAGGGCGTTCCTCGCGCAGGGTCCGGGTCAACCGATCCAGGGCACCGTCACCCGCCTCGCCCATCAGCAGGGCCAATTTCAGCTCCTCGAGACGGTCCAGCAGGCCGCCGCCCCGCCGGATCGCGCGCCGCCGCCTTTCGGTGACGTCCTCGACTCCCTGCAGGGCCATCAGCGCCGAGACATCGGTCACCGCCGACGGGGCCGAGGCAGAGGTGGTAGCGCTGGGACCGGCCGCGGGGCCGGCGGACGGCACAGAGAATCCGCCGCTGGCCCTCGCCGCGCGGGGACCCTGGGACGACGACGGCCCGGACGGACCTGTAACCTTCATGGCATGCGACTCCAGCCCATGCCGGACCATCGTCGGCGCCTCGTCACCGTTTGGTTAACGCCCCGGCAGTTTCTGCCGCTTCCGACCAGCCCTGCACGGGCGCCTGCACTGTTTTTGCTGATCTTTTGTTCTGGCACGGTGTTCGCATTGGACGGGACGCAACAGTCGTTGGACGCCCCGCCTATGCAGAAACTGCTCGCTTCCCTCCTGACCGCCGCCGTCCTGGCCGGGGCCGCCTCCCCGGTCCTGGCCCAGTCGCGCATCAAGGACATCGCCGCGGTCGAGGGCGTCCGCTCCAACCAGCTGGTCGGCTACGGCCTGGTCGTAGGCCTGAACGGCACGGGCGACTCCCTGCGCAACTGCCCTTTCACCCGCCAGTCCCTTGAGGGCATGACCGAGCGGTTGGGCGTGAACATCCGCGGGGCCAACGCCAACTCCAAGAACATGGCCGCCATCATGGTGACGGCCGAACTGCCGCCCTTCGCCACGCCGGGGGCACGCATCGACGTCAGCGTCGCCTCCATGTGCGACGCCAAGAGCCTGCTGGGCGGCACCCTCCTGGTCACCAGCCTGCAGGGCGCGGACGGCCAGGTCTATGCGGTCGCCCAGGGCTCGGTTCAGACCGGGGCCGTCTCGGGCGGCGGGGCCTCAGGCTCCTCCGTGACGCGCGGTGTGCCGACGGCCGGCCGGATCGCCTCGGGCGCAACGGTCGAACGCGAGACCGGCTTCCACCTGGCCAATATGAACGAGGTCCGGCTGACCCTGCGCAATCCCGACTTCACCACGGCCCAGCGCATGGCCGCCGCGATCAACCAGGTCTATCCGAACACCGCCCTGGCCGAGAACGGCACCGTCGTCGCCCTGCGCGCCCCGGGCCAGATGGGCATGGCCGGCTTCATCAGCCGGGTCGAGAACCTCGAGGTGATGGTCGACTCCCCGGCCCGGGTGATCATCGACGAGGTCAACGGCGTCATCGTCATGGGTGATGCGGTGCGGGTTTCCACCGTCGCCATCGCCCAGGGCAATCTGACCATCTCCGTGCAGGAGAGTTCCGAGGTCAGCCAGCCTGAGCCCTTCAGCCGCGGCGGCGAGACCGTCGTGGTTCCCCAGACCGATATCGTGGTCGAGGAAGAACTGGGTCGCCAGATGCGGATCGTCGGCGGCGGGACCTCCCTGTCGACCCTCGTCAACGGCCTCAACGCTCTCGGCGTCAGCCCGCGCGACATGATCAGCATCCTGCAGGCCATCAAGGCCGCCGGTGCCCTCCAGGCCGAAATCGAGGTGATGTGATGAACGAACCGATCGTCTCCCCCGCGACCCTGCCGCCCCTGGCAGGGGGATCGTCCCCCGCCCTCTCCGCCGCCCGCATGCGCGAGACGGCCGAGGCGTTCGAGGCCTCCTTCCTGTCGCAGATGCTCAAGCCGATGTTCGAGGGCCTCTCGACCGAGGCGCCGTTCGGCGGCGGCGAGGCCGAGGGCACCTGGCGCGGCTTCCTCGTCGACGCCATGGCCAAACAGACCGTCCGCGCCGGCGGCATCGGCCTGGCCGATCAGGTCGTCGCCCAGATGCTGAAGATGCAGGAGCAGGGCCAATGAATGACGCCGTCACCCTGAACGCCACCGCCCGCGTCCGCCAGCTGATCGATCTGACAACCCGGCTGACGGCCCGGCTGACGGAAGAGTCCCGGATCTTTGAATCGCACCGCCCGCAGGACGCCGCGGCCGCCCTCGCCGGAACCCAGGAACTGGCCAATGCCTACCGCCGCGAGTCGGCCCAGGTGAAGGCCAGTCCGGCCTTGATCGCCGCCGCCCCCGTCGCCGACCGCACCGCCCTGATCCGCGCCACCCAGGCCTTCGAAGCCGTCCTCTCGCGGCACGCCCGCACCGTCGAGGCCGCGCGCACAGTTTCCGAGGGTCTGGTCCGGACCATCGCCGCCGAGGTCACCGGCCAGCGCGGCAACCCCTCCGCCTACGGGGCCTCCGGCAAGGCCCAGGCCGGCGACGGCCGCGCCGTGGCCTTCAACCGTCAGGCTTGATGGCGCGTTAAGCCTGTTCGTCGAGCCGGTATTCATCTCCGTCGGGTAACCGGTAGTCATGAACACCAAGTCGCGACTCCTCGGCATGGCCTTTGCGGCCGCTGATACCCTGCTGGAACTGGACGCCGAGGGGCGGATCCACATGACCCTTGGTGCCGGTCCGCGCCCCGGGGGGGCTGCGGTGGACGCCTGGAGTGGACTCCGTCTGACCGACCTGGTCGGCAAGTCGGGGCAGAAGCCGCTGGCCGACGCCCTCGCAGCGATCCGTCCGAACGAGCGTCCGGCCCCGATCGACACCCTGATCGTCTGCGATGCCGACCACGTCCGGCGCGCCCGGCTGCGCCTGTTCCAGCTGCCCGACCTCGCGCCGGCGGTATCCTGCGCCATCAGCTATGAAGGCGCGGCCTTCACCCTCGCCGTGCCCGAAGCCCCGACCCTGCTCAGCGCAGACGGCCTGCTCAACCGCGTCCGCGGCTCCCTGGCCACCGGTCAGTCCGAGGTCGCCGTGGCCTTCGTCGACATTCCCGGCCTCGACGCGCCGGACGAGGCGCATCAGCGCGCTGCGGCGCGCGTTGCGGCCGTCCTGCAGGCCTCATCGATCGACGGTGCCTCCGCTGCCCGTCTGGCACCGGAACGGTTCGCCCTGGTCCGCCCGGCCGACTGCTCGCTGGATATCGAGGCCCAGGTCCGCGACGCCGGTGCTGCCGAGGGCGTGGATCTTGCTGCCCGCACCACCCAGGCCGCCCTCTCGGGCGGAGCCGCCGGACCGAGCGTCCGGGCTCTTCGCTTCGCCCTCGAGGCCTGTATCAAGGACGGCGGCATCGACGGGGCCGGGGTGGCCTTCTCGGAAAGCCTGAAGCGCACGCTCAGGGAGGCCGAGCGCTTCCGGGCCATGGTCAAGGCGCGCGACTTCACCCTCGAATACCAGCCGATCGTCGATCTCTCGACCGGCGTCACCCACCATTTCGAGGCCCTGGCCCGCTTCGGGTCCCACGGCCCCGCCGACTCCATTCGCCTCGCGGAGGAACTCGGCCTGATCGAGGGCTTCGACCTCGCCGTCGCCGAAAAGGCCTTGATGCAGCTGCGTCGTCCCGGCTTCGGCCTGACCCGGATTGCCGTCAATGTCTCGGGCGCCTCGCTCGGCGAGAACGGCTATGTCGATGGCCTGCTGCGCCTGACCGCAGCCGCCCCGGAGATCCGCAGCCGGCTCCTGATCGAGGTCACCGAGACCGCCGCCGTCGCCGACATCGAGGCCGCCGGCCGCCGCCTCACCGCCCTGCGCCGGGCCGGCATCCGGGTCTGCCTGGACGATTTCGGGGTCGGGGCCGCGTCGCTCGACTATCTGCACCGCCTCCCGGCCGACACCGTCAAGATCGATGGCCGCTTCGTGCGCGAAATCACCACGGACCAGCGGGCCCGCGACCTGGTGTCCCATCTGGTCGAGATGTGCGCCGACCTGAAGATGACCACCATCGCCGAAATGGTCGAGACCGAGGCCCAGGCTGCCGCCATCCGCGAACTGGGTGTCGGCTACGGTCAGGGCTGGTTGTTCGGTCGTCCGGCCCTCGAGCCGGTGCTCACCGCCCCCGAGCCCGTCACCGCCCGGCGGCGCGGAGCCGTGGCCGGCTGGGGCTGATCGTCAGCCGCGCGACCGGGTCTCGCGGCGGGCGCGAACGCGAACCCGCTTCGGGCGCGGCAGGCTGAGCGCATAGACGAGCGCGAGCAGGGCGGCGGAAAGGCCGAAACCGACTTCCAGGGCGCTGATCAACATCGTCCGATCTCCACTCAACTCAAGCGACGACCGAAGATGGCGTCTGCCCGGGTGGATGGCAAGCGATTACCCCAATCCGTCGACCAGCCTTCCAGGGAGGGTTCTCTGGCGTCGGGACAGCCCCTGACCTTCGGCAGGCCAGACTCTTCAAAGCGGGCGGCGTCGCCGACGGGGAACAGCCGCCATGGCGCACCGCCCCGGACGGGCCTATTCAGGCCGGATGACCCCGTCCGATGAGCCCGAAGCCCGCCGTCAGGCCGCCGTGCGGCGGATCGAGGCCGAAACCGGCATCGACGCCCCGATGATCGCCCGGCTCGTCGACGCCTTCTATGACCGCGTCCGCGCCGATCCCCTGCTCGGCCCCGTCTTCGCCGCCCGGATCACGGACTGGGATCCGCACCTGGAGCAGATGCGGCTGTTCTGGTCCTCCGTCGTCCTGATGAGCGGGGCCTATCACGGGCGGCCGATGCCGAAACATCTGCCCCTGCCCGTTGACGCCCGTCATTTCGACCGATGGCTCGACCTGTTCGAGGCCACAGCCGCGGACATCTGCCCGCCCGTCGCCGCCACCCATTTCATCGAACGCGCCCGACGCATCGCCGAAAGCCTCGAACTGGGGATCGCCGGCGCCAACGGCGTCCTGCTGGCCAAGGGCGAGCGCTTTCTGCGGAATACTGAGGCCTGGGAGCCACCTGCCTGACAGGGACCGGCCCGCCCCTCAGTCGACGGCTTCGGGCACCGCCCCATGTTCTCACATTGTTCTTGCTGAAAAACGCGAATTGATCCCCATATAGCGGCACCGCACCGGACCCTCCCTGGCCCCCTCGCGTTACCGGACTCCCCAGCCTTCAGGCCCCATGACCGAAAAGCACAACTTCATCCGCGTGCGCGGTGCCCGCGAGCACAATCTCAAGGGCGTCGATCTCGACATCCCGCGTGAGAAGCTGGTCGTGATGACCGGCCTGTCCGGCTCGGGCAAATCCTCGCTCGCCTTCGACACCATCTATGCCGAGGGCCAGCGCCGCTATGTCGAGAGCCTGAGCGCCTATGCCCGCCAGTTCCTCGAACTGATGGGCAAGCCGGATGTCGACCTGATCGAGGGCCTGTCGCCGGCCATCTCCATCGAGCAGAAGACGACCTCCAGGAACCCGCGCTCGACCGTCGGCACGGTGACCGAGATCCACGACTATATGCGCCTGCTCTGGGCGCGCGTCGGCGTGCCCTATTCGCCGGCCACCGGCCTGCCGATCGAGAGCCAGACCATCTCCATGATGGTCGACAAGCTGACCGCCCTGCCTGAGGGCGAACGCCTCCTGCTGCTGGCCCCCGTCGTCCGCGGCCGCAAGGGCGAATACCGCAAGGAAATGGCCGAGTGGCAGCGCGTCGGCTTCCAGCGCGTCAAGATCGACGGCGAGTTCTACGCCATCGAGGACGCCCCGACCCTCGACAAGAAGTTCAAGCACGACATCGACATCGTCGTGGACCGGATCGTCACCAAGGCCGGGCTGGAAAGCCGCTATGCCGACAGCCTGCAGACCGCCCTCAGCCTGGCCGACGGGATCGCCGTGGCGGAATGGGCCAATGTCGCGGACGGCGAGAAGGAGCCGCGCCGCCTGACCTTCTCCGAGAAATTCGCCTGCCCCGTCTCCGGCTTCACCATCAGCGAGATCGAGCCCCGGCTGTTCTCGTTCAACAACCCCTTCGGGGCCTGCCCGGCCTGCGACGGCCTGGGGGTGAAACTGGCCTTCGACGCCGATCTGGTCATCCCGGACCGCGACAAGACCCTGCACAAGGGTGCCGTCGCCCCTTGGTCGCGCGGCCCGTCACCGCTCTACACCCAGACCCTGCAGTCGCTCAGCCACCACTACGGCTTCTCGATGGACGTGGCCTGGCGCGACCTGCCGGAGAAGGCCCAGACCGTCATTCTCCGCGGCACCGGCTCCGAGAAGATCAAATTCACCTATGACGACAACGCCCGCAAATACGAGGTCTCCAAGGCCTTCGAGGGCGTCCTGCCGAACCTCGAGCGGCGCTGGCGCGAAACCGACTCCGCCTGGGTGCGCGAGGAACTGGGCCGGTTCCAGTCCGAGACCCCGTGCGAGGTCTGCCACGGCAAACGCCTCAAGCCAGAGGCCCTGGCGGTCAAGGTCGCAGCGACCGACATCGCCGAGGTCTCCTGGCTGTCGATCAAACACGCCCACGACTGGTTCACGGCCCTCGAGGGCAAACTGACCGACAAACAGATGGAGATCGGCAGGCGCATCCTGAAGGAGATCACCGACCGGCTGCGCTTCCTCAACAATGTCGGCCTCGACTATCTGAGCCTGTCGCGCGCCTCGGGGACCCTGTCCGGCGGCGAGAGCCAGCGCATCCGCCTGGCCTCCCAGATTGGTTCAGGCCTGACGGGTGTCCTCTACGTCCTCGACGAGCCGTCGATCGGCCTGCACCAGCGCGACAACTCCCGCCTGCTGGAAAGCCTCCGAGGCCTGCGCGATCTCGGCAATTCCGTCCTCGTGGTCGAACATGACGAGGAAGCGATCCTGACCGCCGACTATGTCATCGACATGGGCCCGGCGGCCGGCGTCCACGGCGGCGAGGTCTGCGCCCAGGGCACGCCTGAAGAGGTCATGGCCAATGCCAAATCCCTGACCGCCAAATACCTGACCGGCGAGCGCGAGATCGAACTGCCCGCCGACGGCCGACGCCCCATCGACCGCAAGAAGATGCTGCGCATCAGCGGTGCCACCGGCAACAATCTGAAGAATGTCACGGGCGAGATTCCGGGCGGCGTCTTCACCTGCATCACCGGCGTGTCCGGCGGCGGCAAGTCGACCTTCACCATCGAGACCCTCTACAAGGCCGCCGCCCGACGCCTGCACAATGCCTCGGACGCCCCGGCTCCCTTCGACCGGATCGAAGGGCTGGAAATGTTCG